>NZ_JQMP01000001.1:0-334878 GCF_000744775.1 Thermorudis peleae
TCAGTGGCGGGCCGGGGAGTGGGCTTTTCCGATCGACTGATGGCGGTGATACCTGGGAAGAACTTTCGCACAAGCCTGGCTTGCCCAAGGGTGTGCTTGGCAAGATTGGCATCGCTCCCTCTCCAGCGAAGGAAGGACGGATCTGGGCGATTATTGAGGCCGAGGATGGAGCGGTCTTCCGTTCCGACGACTATGGTGAAACCTGGGAGCGGCTTTCCGAAGACCAAAGTCTTCGCCAACGTGCCTGGTACTATCACCACATTGTAGCTGACCCCCAGGATCCCGAAACCGTCTGGGTGCTGAACGTCGAACTTTGGAAGTCAAACGATGGTGGGAAGACGTTTTTCAGTATCCCAACGCCCCATGGTGACCACCACGCGCTCTGGATCGATCCGCACGATCCCAAACGGATGATCCTTGGCGACGACGGTGGCGCCAGCGTCAGCTTCGATGGGGGCAGAACCTGGTCAGACATCTATAACCAGCCAACGGCCGAAATCTACCACGTGACAGTCGACCGGCAATTCCCGTTCCGGGTCTATGGTGCCCAGCAGGACAATACAACGATCAGCATTCCGAGCCGGTCGCACCGGGGCGCGATCACCGTTGCTGAGTATGAGGAGGTTGGCGGCGGCGAAAGTGGCTACATCGCCGTCGATCCGCGCAATCCCAATATTATCTATGCTGGCAACTACCTCGGCTACCTCACGCGCTACGACCGAGCTGCCGGCCAAATCCAGAATGTCCAAGTCTGGCCGGAGACGACGCTCGGTGCTGGTGCGGAAGAGGCGAAATACCGTTTCCAGTGGACATATCCAATCGTCATCTCGCCGCATGATCCTGATGTGCTTTACGTCACGTCGAACGTCGTGCACCGCTCACGTGATGGTGGCCAGAGCTGGGAAGTGATCAGCCCTGACCTCACTCGCAACGATCCTGACAAGCTCAAGTCCTCAGGTGGGCCGATTACCAAGGACAATACGGGGGCGGAATATTACTGCACGATCTTCGCGTTTGCTGAGTCGCCGGTACAGGCTGGGGTACTCTGGGCCGGTTCGGATGATGGACTGGTGCATGTCTCACGTGATGGCGGCGCCACCTGGCAGAACGTCACGCCGCCGGACTTGCCCGAGTGGGCGACGATTAGCATCATCGAACCCTCGCCACATGATGCTGCGACCTGCTATCTCGCAGCCCATCGCTATCGCCTTGATGACTTCCGTCCACTGTTGTTCAAGACGACGGACTTTGGTCAGCACTGGCAGCTGATCACCGCTGGTCTGCCGGACGATGAAATTACTCGGGTGATCCGCGTCGATCCGCAGCGGCCAGGTCTGCTTTTTGCCGGAACCGAGACGGGGCTTTGGGTTTCCTTTGATGATGGGGGGCAATGGGAACGGTTCGGGGCAATTGCCGGTTGTTCCCATCCATGACCTCGTGATCACAGGCGACACCTTGGTGCTGGCACGCATGGCCGTGGCTTCTGGTTGCTCGACGACCTCACGCCCATACGCCAGTTTGCTCCGGAGCAACTTGAACAACCGGCCTGGCTCTTCGCGCTCGGTGACGTGTGCGCTATCGCTCATATCGCGGCTTTGGTCATGCTGCTCCTGGCCAGATTAGCCATCGTGGCGCTGGCGCGTTCCGTGTCTCGTTCGAGCTTCAGGAGACTGAGACGGGAGAGCGACGGAAATCTTGCTTGATGCTGCACCAAATCCTCCTGATGGTGCAGTCCTCCGCTACTTTCTCCGTGAGGAGCCAGCAGCTGAGATAACAATCACGATTCATGATGAGGCAGGCAATGAAATCCGCCGCTTCTCCAGCACGAAGCCGCAGCCTGTACCAGGACAAGAACCGCCACGTGAGCCTGTGCTGCAGAAAACGGCGGGGGTGCACCAGGTCGTCTGGAACCTGCGCTATCCCGATGCAACACTGGTTAGCGGCGACAAGTCAATGGAATTTGTCCGCGGCGGACTCGCAGGCCCGCTGGTGCCACCGGGGACGTACATTGCGCGGCTGCAGGTTGGCGATCACGTCGTTGAGCAACGCTTCCACGTGGTGCGGGATCCACGGATTACTGCTCGCGATGCTGACCTGCGCGAGCAGTTCGAGCTCGCGCTTGCTGTCTGGAAGAAACTCTCCGAAGTGCACGAGGCGGTCAATCGCATCCGCACGTTGCGGCAGCAACTCGAGCCGTGGGAACGGCGCACAGATCACGAAGCGCTCAGCAGCCAAGCGAAAGCGCTGCGTGAATGCCTGCTCGAGATTGAGGGGGAACTCATCCAGTACCGGGCCAAGAGCAGCCAGGATTCACTCAACTTTCCAGTCCGCCTCAACGCGAAGTTAGCTGGACTGGCTGGTGCCATCGGCTCAGCAGATGCGCGGCCAACTGCTGCTCAGCGTGCTGTCTTCGCCGACCTCGTCGCACGGGCTGATGCCCTTCTTGCCCGTTTGCGTGAGGTGATTGAGCGTGACATCGCAGCGTTTAACCAGCAGATCCGCGAAAGTGATGCAGCCATCATCGCTGCCTCATAGCTCCAAGCCTCTCCGAGCCTTGGCTGCCGAGACCATCCAGACGCACCGACGTGGGGGCAAGATACCCCCACGTCGGTGTATGCTTGCAGATGAAGAAGGCGTGAGGGGCGTCCATGGCGAGGGAAGCGCCTCTTATCGTCACACTAAACGGCAAGCCCCCTATTGCAAACAATGGCATCGACCACCGCTGCCACCGCGCTGGCTTCTCTTCTGGCGTGGCGTGACCAAAGCGCTGCCCCTACTGTGGCGAACGGCGCATCTTCCGCCGATGGTTTACGCTCGTTGAACGCTGCCCTCGCTGCAACCTGCTCTTCGAGCGCGAGGAGGGATACTGGACTGGATCGATTGCGATCAACACCGTCGTGACCGAGTTCGTATTTGCCGTAGTACTCGCCATTTGGGTTGCGCTGACTGTGCCATCGGTACCGATCGCACCGCTCCTCATCACCGGCGTCGCAATGAATGCGACGTTCCCGCTGGCGTTTCATCCTTTCTCAAAGACGCTCTGGCTTGCGCTTGACCTTGCCTTCCATCCGATTGAGCCACAAGAGGTCGCAACGCTCTTCGGCAAACCCTTCGGCTAACTCTTCGTGCTGCGATGTCGGGCTCGCTGGCGGAATGGATGGCCGATTTCCGTTATTGGCCGTTGGTGCTCGGCAAGCACTGCCCATGGTTGAAGCGCTGACTCTGGGACTCGTGGTAGAGGCTGACCATCCTTCAATGTCAGCGTGTTTACAAGCAGCTTGTCGCCTTTTCTGGCCTGCATCTCGACATCGTAGAACGTGAAGTCGCCGTCGACGAGTTCGAAGAGCGCAAGGTCAGCGGGAGTGCCGACTGCCAGGGTGCCGAGTTCAGGGCGCCCAATAATCCGAGCGGGAGCAACGGTTGCTCGCTCGATCACCTCAGGGAGGCTCATCCCGAGGGCCAAGAACTTCGACAGGGTTGTCGGGAGATCAAACATTGGCCCTTGGATTGCGAGTTGATGGATATCGCTGCTAATCACGTCTGGCAGCACACCTTGTCGCAGCAGTGCTTCAGCAACGGCAAAGCTAAACGATCCCGCTCCGTGGCCTATATCCAGCACAAGCCCGCGCTCATGCAATTCGCGAACCTGCGGGTGCAGCGTGCCATCCGGACGAAGGATGCGCATTGAGCCGCCAGTGAAGCAGTGGGTGAGGATATCACCAGGTCGCAGCAAGGCCGCGACCTCGTCGATCTCTGGTGGCCCCTGACCGATATGGACCATGAGTGGCAGGTTGAGCTGGTCGGCTAGGTGCCGTGCGAGTTCAAGCGGACGGGTACCGACGCCGCGCGTGGTATTGCGATCGATCCGCGCTTTGATACCGAGGATGAGATCACGATTCTGCTCAATCATCTGGGCGGCGAGGTCGAGGTCGCAGTAGTCGAGGTTGGCAAATTCCCAGGTTGGTGCGACCAGGCCGATTGCGGAGAGATTTAACAGCGCGTAGATGCGGACGCGACTTGTCTCGACAATATAGCGACGAAAGCCGGGGAAGGTGTACGCCCCGGCGCTGCCGACATCAAGCCACGTTGTGACACCGGTGCGTGCCGCGACAGGGTCAGCCTCGATGCCCCAATATGTGACCCCCCAGTAGACATGGGTATGGAGGTCGATGAGACCCGGGGTGACGATCTGCCCCCGTGCGTCGATGACGCGTTCGGCCTGGACACCCTGCAAGGAAGGAGCAACGGCCGCGACCATGCCGTCCTTGATCGCTACATCAAATCGCCCCACCCGCCCAGCGCCCGGGTCAATGAACTGCCCACCGAGAATTACGGTGTCATAACGTTCAGTTGAGAAGTCTGGAGCCCTTTCCGACATCGTATGCTCCAATCTCGTGTTATCGTGGTCATCCTAAAGCGGCGACCTTTGAGTCAATATCGCCGGTCCTCGTGCGACAGTAGCACGCACCTCGTCCATGCGCAACTGCATATGCCGGTTCCATGCCAGATTCAAGGAACAGAAGTCCTCTTCACGTTTTGAGCAACTGGGCGAATTCTTCGACGCTCTGTGGGAAATGGCCGAGTGGAATGACTGGCAAGCGGCCCGGCCAGCTCGACTGCATGAGTGCTGCGTGCCCACCAACAACAATCCATCGAGGGCGTACTCTCGGCGATAGACGATCGAGACGCTCGATCGTCTTCAGGAGCGCAGGGAGATGCTCGGGGTAGACGGCTGCCAGGACGACGAGGGGAGCATGCCAGCGGCGTACCGCGTCGACAATATCGTCGATTGGGGTATTAGCGCCAAGATAGTGGACAGCATAGCCGAACGATTCAAGCAGGCAAGCGGCCATATAAAGGCCAAGCTCGTGAAGTTCACCTTCAACGCAGGCCGCCACCACCGGCTCGCGTGTGATGGTCGGCCGCGGTGTTTGGCTGGTGAGCATCGTTACCAGTTCGCGAATTGCTGCACTCACCTCGTGCTCTTGGCCAATGGTGATCTCGCCTCGTGCCCAGCGCTCACCGAGTTCACGCAGGGCTGGAGCAAAGACGTATTCAAAGAGCACTGGCAAAGTCATCCCGCTTTCGACAGCATCGTGCATCAACTGTTCGGCTTCGGCTGTGCGTGCCTGCAGCAGTAGCTCAAGCAACTGCGCTGCGAGCTTTGTGGGATCGTGCTGCGCCATCCGCTCGAGGCGTTCGCGAATCTCGGCAAGCGAGAGGCGAGCGCGCTGCCACCGCTTGATCTGGCGAATCCGCTCGATGTCCTGCAGTGAGTAGAGTCGATGTCCTCCCGGCGTGCGTTCGGGTGCCAGTAGCCCGATTCGCTCCAAGAACCGAAGGCTCGACATCGTAAGCTCAGGGAATTCTGGCTGCAGTACTTTCACCACTTCCCCGATCGTCAACCGTGTCAGGGAAGAGGATGGTGATCCGCTCTCGTCCCGTCCAGTAGCGTGTTCATTGGTCATCCAACACCCTCTCCTGCTCGCCCAGACCATGATCCTGTGCCGGCTTGACACCGTCGAGAGGATAGCGTAGACTGAAGTTGAACTTCAAGTATAAGTTTACCTTCGCTGCGGCGAGGGTGCGAGTGAAAGGACAACGCGACAATGGAGACCCTGACCGAGCAACTCCCCCGCAGCACGACGCTCTACACAGCGGCATTTGCCTCAGTTGCCTTGTCGATCCTTGTGTGGCTGTTACGCCGCGGTGATGACCGAGCTTCTGCCGAGCGCTTTGGCATCTTCGTTGGGCTGTGGGCTCCAACCTTGCTCATCCTCGGCAAAATCGCTGAAGACCGAGAGCGCACCCGGCTCTGAGACACCCTCATCGGAGTACGCGTCGCGTTGCGCAGGAGTGGAGAGCGACCATGCAACGACACATCACGCGAATATCATCACCAGCTGGAATCGTCTTGCCGGTCTGTGTTCTGCCGTTCCAGGAGTCAAGATTCCGCCTACTCCTGCGCAGAATGATCCGGATTGTTCGCGCTCGCTTGCTCGGCGTGCCGTTGCTGCGTCCGAGTGTTGATCACGACCTCACGCCATCAGGTGCTGTGCAGCGCAACCTCGTCTGGTTCACGGCCAGCACAACACGACGAGTGCGCGGCCGTGTCGGTCAGTGGCATCCATGTCCTTCGACTGCCTACGCCGCGGCACGGCGAGCACGTCGCCTCCCGCGTCCTTCAGCGCAGGACTGGCCGCATGCCGCGTAGGTATGACCATCCTCACGGCGATCGCGGCGTTTGTTGGTTGCTGTAGCATATCCCGTTCCTGCCCCTCCCCACCCCACCGGCGCTGCCTCATCCACATCGAGGCAGCGCCGGCCATTTTCTCTATACTGCATGGTGATAGGGAGGCGAATGATGACGCTTGAGAACCAGCAGGTCCTCGCTGAACAAATTCGTGCCAACCTTACCCATGTGCGCCAGCGCATTGTCGCAGCGTGTGAGCGTGTCGGGCGTGATCCGCGTGAGGTGCGGTTGCTGCTCGTAACCAAGACTGTGCCGCCCGAGCGCATCCGCTATGCTGTTGAGGCTGGTGAGCGGCTACTTGGGGAAAATCGTGTGCAGGAAGCCCTCCAAAAGATTTCGGCTCTGCAAGACTTGCCGATTGAATGGCACTTCATTGGCCACCTGCAGACGAATAAGGTGAAGGATGTGTTGACCTTCGCTCAGATGGTGCATTCCGTCGACCGCCTAGCCCTCGTCACTGCGCTCCACAAGCGCTTGGAGCGGCTTGGCCGCACCCTTGATGTCCTGATCCAGGTCAATACCTCGGGTGAACCGAGCAAGTTCGGCGTTCCACCCGAGGAAACGCTCGCCTTCGTCCGCCAAGTCGCTGCCTATCCGACGCTGCGTATCCGCGGACTGATGACAATCGGCGCACTGACTGAGGACACTGAGCGGATCCGTGCCTGTTTTCGCACGCTACGGCAGCTCCGTGACCTGCTCGTCGCAGCAGACATCCCCGGTGTTGAGCCACAGATCCTTTCCATGGGTATGTCCAGCGACTTTGAGATTGCCATTGAAGAAGGCTCGACGCTGGTGCGGATTGGCTCAGCCATCTTTGGTCCGCGGCCAACGCCCCATACCATGTACTGGCCAGAAGACACGCCGCAAGCCCACTCATGCTGATTGCGCACGCAACGGGCCGCCCCCCTGTGCGCGGCACCGGTGAAGGGTGCCCGTTCTCGCTACCCCAGTGCAGCACGAGTGCTCTGTTCCCTTGGCATTTGCGGGACTACGCATGCTCGATGCGCAACGGTGATGCTGCGCGCAATTGACAAGGCGAGTTCGTGGATTGAGAATCGCAGGCGGTAAAGCCGGTCGCTGGTGGAACAGGGAAAGGAGCTGTGGTGCGCGATGGCGGTTGAGCAGGTCGTGCAGGCGCTCACGTTTCGTTGCATTGGCCCCTATCGCGGTGGACGCGTGGTTGCCGTTGCCGGTCATCCGTCAGAGCCAGGCACGTTTTATTTCGGCGCGTGCGCTGGTGGGGTATGGAAGACGACGAACGGAGGCTCGCACTGGGAGAACATCTCGGATGGTTTCCTCGGCACTGCCGCGATTGGGGCAATTGCCGTCAGCGAGGCCGATCCGAATGTGATCTACGTTGGTACTGGTGAGGCCTGCATCCGAAACAACGTCTGCCAAGGGGATGGGGTCTATAAGAGCACGGACGGTGGCCGAACCTGGACGAACGTGGGATTGCGTGACAGCCGGCATATCGGCAAGATTGTCATTCATCCGCACGATCCTGACATGGTCTATGTCGCGGCGCTTGGCAATGCCTTCGGCCCGAATCGAGAGCGTGGTGTCTTTCGCTCGCGGGACGGCGGCCGGACGTGGGAATGTGTTCTCTTTAAGAGTGAGCATACCGGGGCAATCGATATCACGATTGACCAGCAGAATCCTCGTATTCTCTACGCTGCGCTTTGGCAAACTCGCCGCTATCCTTGGGCGCTGATCAGCGGCGGCGAAGAGTCCGGTATATGGCGCTCACTCGATGGTGGTACGACGTGGGAGGAGATTACGCGCCGGAAAGGATTGCCGAAAGCTGCCGTCCTGGGACGAATTGGCCTTGCTGCTTCGCCAGCGCAGTCGGGCCGCGTTTGGGCGATTATTGAAGCTGAGGACGGCGGCCTCTTTCGTTCTGACGACTATGGCGAGACGTGGGAACTCTGCACTGATGACCTCGAATTACGCCGTCGGCCGTTCTATTACATGCACTTGACCGCCGATCCCGTTGATCCCAACACGATCTGGGTGATGAACCTGCAACTCTGGAAGTCGGTTGATGGCGGCAAGACGTTTGAAAGTGTGCCCACGCCACACGGTGACAACCACGCGCTCTGGATCGATCCGAAGAATCCGAATCGCATGATCGAAGGGAATGATGGTGGAGCCTGCATTAGTTTCGACGGTGGGCGTACCTGGACGCTGCCGTTGAACCAGCCGACGGCGCAGTTCTATCACCTCGCCGTTGATCAGGCGACACCCTATCGGGTCTATGGGTCCCAGCAGGACAACTGGGCGATCTCGGTTCCGAGCATTGGCACGGAGGGCGCGATCAGCTGGCCCGATTGGGTCGAGCCAGGCGGCGGTGAGAGCGGCCATTTGGCGATTAGCCCAAAGCCACCCCATGTTGTCTACTGCGGCGCAATCGGCACTGGCTATGGCCATGGTCGGCTAATTGCGTGGGATCCGATCACAGGGCAGAAGCGCAATGTGACTGTCTGGCCGGAAGTGCATGGCTCGGGCGTTGGCGCCGAGTATCACAAGTATCGCTTCCAGTGGACGTTTCCTATTGCTATCTCGCCGCATGATCCCGATGTGCTCTATGCCTGCTCGAATGTTGTCCACCGTTCGCGCGATGGTGGCGAAAGCTGGGAAGTGATTAGCCCTGATTTGACGCGTAATGATCCCGAAAAACTCAAAGCGTCTGGAGGGCCGATTACTGCGGATAACAGCGGTGCCGAAGTCTACTGCACGATCTTCGCGTTTGCGGAGTCGCCGGTACAGGCTGGGGTACTCTGGGCCGGTTCGGATGATGGACTGGTGCATGTCTCACGGGATGGCGGCGCCACCTGGCAGAACGTCACGCCGCCGGACTTGCCCGAGTGGGCGACGGTTGCAACGATTGAGCCGATGCGTGACAACGCTGGTGGATGCTACCTCGTTGCTCACCGCTATCGACTCGACGATGACTGGACGCCCTACGTCTATGTGACCACGGATTTCGGGCAGACATGGCGGCGCATTACCAATGGGTTACCCATGCGCGAGATCATCCGCGTTATCCGCATTGATCCAGCGGAGCCACGGGTACTCTATGCCGGTGGGGAATTTAGCGTCTATGTGAGCGTGGATCAGGGTGAGCACTGGCATGCGTGGCAGGCGAATCTGCCGGTCGTGCCTGTGCATGACCTCGCTGTCGTTGGTGATGAACTTGTCGTTGCAACGCACGGCCGCAGCTTCTGGATTTGCGACGATGTCACACCGTTGCGCCAGCTCGCTCAAGGTGTAGCCCCTGGGCAATCCGCCGCTGTGCTCTTCCAGCCACGCACGACAATTCGATGGCGCATCTATGGCCGTGGCTATAACAACGCGACAACCTACACCAATTACAAGATGCTTGGTCCGGTAACGGGCTCCTATCGGGTGCGTGAGACCCCGCTCGGAACCAGAGAGGAAGTCTTCCTTGATGCTGGACAGAATCCGCCGGATGGCGTGCTGATTCACTACCAGCTTCCGACTGATGCAGAGCGGGTTGAGTTGCGCATCCGAGACGCTGCTGGCAATCTGATTTGCGCGTTCTCGAGTGCGAGTGAAGAACCACCGCGTCCGCCAGCGACCGCTGGTGTCCATCGGTTTATTTGGGACATGCGCTATCCAGCACCGGCGAAACTCGAAGGTGAGGCCAAGAAGAGCCGGTTCGAGCAAACACTGGCGACGGCTGTTCGCCCGCGGGCGTTGCCTGGCGAGTACCAGGTGGAGCTTGTGGTCGGCGATCAGACGGTAACGCAGCACTTCACCATCGTCAAGGATCCGCGCGTGCGTGCGAGTGATGCTGACCTCCGTGCCCAGTTTGAGCTGAAAGTAGCGATCCGTGACCGGATTGATGAAATCCACCAAGCCGTCAACCGGATTCGCCGGCTGCGGCGCCAGGTCGAAGAATGGGAGGCACGTGCGCAAGGCGCAGGAAAGATTGAGCAGATCGCTGAGGCAGCTAATGCGCTCCGTGAGCGCTTGACAGCGCTCGAGCGTGAATTCATTCAAGTTGATGCAGAGAAGGCGCAACCTGGTCCGACACGTGTGCGCGAGAAGCTCGTTGCCCTCAGCTCGATGATCGACGAATCCGAGGATCGGCCGACACAAGGCGCCTATGCCGTCTACGAACAGCTTGCGCAGGAGGTCGAGCGCCTGCGCCAGCAACTCGAACATGTCGTTGCCCAGGAAGTAGCAGCCTTCGCAGCCCAACTCAATCGCGTTGGGGTTCCGGCGTTGGTCTAGGCCAAGCCCGTGCCATTGTTGTGAGGCACCCGCGTTCCTGCGGGTGCCTCTTTCGTCGGCTGGATTGCGTCCTGCACAAGTTGTCTCGTCAGTGGAACATGTGACACAGAGCACAGTATGCGGGAATAGCATGCACACTGTTGCGTTTGCATTCATGTGCGATGATTGAGGACTGAACTGGCGCATCGTGTTGGGTACAATGCCAGAAAGCAATGCGAAGCGGAAGGGGAGTCTACTATATGGCTGTCACCACGAGTGTTATCGGGCAACCATTGCCTCGCTTGGATGCAGCTCCGAAGCTGCAAGGTCATGTCCGCTACGCTGACGACATGCAGCTTCCAGGTATGCTCTATGCTCGTCTTGTGACTGCTCCGTATGCCCACGCAGTCATTCGTGGCGTTGACGTTGCTGCAGCGCAGGCGATGCCTGGAGTGGTCGCGGTCTTCACTGGACGCGATCTTTTGCCGGATGGGCCAGAGCCGGCTGAGCGAGCTCGAGCGCTCCTTGCGCGCGACAAGGTGATCTACTACGGTCAGCCAGTTGCTGTTGTCGTTGCTGAACAGCCAGATATTGCCGCTGATGCTGCTGAACAGGTGCATGTTGATTATGAGCCGCTCCCGGTTGTCGTCGACCCAATCGCGGCGATGCGTCCTGATGCGCCGGCGATTCGGCCAAAAGAACTCGAAGGCGAATGGGCAGAGGCGGGTATGCACGCAACCGTTGGCGGCGGGGAAGAGCTGGATGTCCGTCGGCTGCCCGCCAACATCACGAACGCTGTTCGCTTCCGCCGTGGCGATGTTGCGCGTGGTTTTGCCGAAGCTGATGCTGTCGTTGAACGTACCTATCGCACGCCGTTCGTCCATCAGTCCTATATCGAGCCGCATGTGAGCCTTGCCGTGCCCGAGCTCGATGGAAGCCTGACGATCTACACCTCTACCCAAGGCCAGTTTTACTGTCGCAATGTTGTTGCGAGCACGCTTGGGCTCCCAGCTGACCGCGTAACGGTGGTGCCGATGGAGGTTGGTGGGGGCTTTGGTGGCAAAACAGTACTGCTGGAGCCGCTTGTTGGTGCGCTTGCCCTGCGCCTCGGACGGCCGGTCAAGCTGACCTTGACGCGAACGGAGGAGTTTCTGCTCGCTACGCCGGCGCCGGGCGCCATCTTCGAACTCAAGATTGGCGGACGCCGCGACGGTACTCTCACTGCGCTGCAGGCCCGGGTCATCTTTGATAGTGGGGCCTATCCTGGTACGCCTGTCAATGTTGCCTTGCTGCTCCTCGGTGGTTACTACCGTTGCCCAAACTTGCTGCTCGAGGGGTATGAAGTGTTGACGAACAAGCCTGGGGTTGGTGCATACCGGGCGCCGGGTGCCACCCAAGCGACATTCGTTATTGAGCAAGCAGTTGATGAATTGGCCCAACGTCTTGGCTGGGATCCCCTTGCGTTCCGACTGCAGAATGCTTCAGATGAGGGTGATCCAATGCCAAATGAACAGCCATGGCCGACGATTGGCTTGCGGACAATTCTCGAGCGCATGCAGGCGCATCCGCTCTGGCAGCAGCGGCATAGCTTGCCGCCCCATGAGGGAGTTGGAATTGCCGTGGGGGGATGGCCAGGAGGCGTTGAGCCGTGCGCAGCTAACGTCCGTTTAAACCACGATGGCACACTCACTGTCACCGTTGGCTCCGTTGATATCACTGGAACCAGTACAGTCCTGGCGATGATTGCAGCAGCTGTGCTTGAGCAGCCACTGGAACGGATTCGTGTACGCACCTTGCCGACGAACACGGCGCCCTATGCCGGAATGAGCGGTGGGAGCAAGATCACCTACACGGTCGGTGCAGCAGTGCAAGCTGCAGCCGAGGATGCTCGTCGGCAGTTGCTCGAGATCGCTGCCCAGGAACTGGAAGCGGCCGTCGAGGATCTTGAGTTGCAGGATGGGCGCGTGCAGGTGCGTGGCGTGCCCGATCGCTTTGTGACGTTTGAGCGAATTGCCCAGCGCAGCATGAGCTTTGGTGCACCATATCCGCCGGTCTACGGTACTGGCCGCTCGGCGATTACCCGCTCATCACCTGGATTTAATGGGCAAATCGCTCACGTCCGTGTCGACCCTGAGACTGGCGACATCACTGTGCTTCGGCTTGTGGCAATTCAAGATGTCGGGCGGGCATTGAATCCTGCACTGGTGACTGGGCAGGTGCACGGTGGTGTAGCGCAAGGTGTTGGCTGGGCTCTCCACGAGGGGGTGTACTACGGCGATGATGGCCGACCACTGAATCCCAGTCTGCTTGACTATGATGTGCCGAAGGCGCCGAGTGTGCCGCCAATCGAGGTCGAGTTGCTCGAAATCCCGTCGGCCTACGGGCCATTTGGCGCGAAGGGTGTCGGTGAGCCGCCCGTCGTGCCGACAGCTGGCGCGATCGCAAACGCCATTGCTGCAGCCACTGGTGTTCGCCTAACCGAATTGCCCATCACTGCGCCAAAAGTGCTCGCTGCTCTCCGTGAGCGATCGAGTACTGCTTCATAAGATCATGAAGACTGCTGCAGCCCGAGGCCACACGCACTCTCTCGGGCTGCAGCGCGACCACTCATGTCAGCGCAATGCAGCCCTTTGTCCATGCAGCGGCGTCCGCGAGCCGTACTGTATGTGCCTCGTTTAGGGGCCTTGCGTGAGGCTACTGAGATCCGGCCATTCATAGACCCGTGCCGCGAGCGGCACTCCGCCAATCTCAATGGTCTGGGTTCGCACCCAATGGCCACCGAGCGCCTCGTAAAACCCACAGGCTGGGTTGGCTTCAAGCACCACGACGACCATCTTGTTCCACCCTCGTGCGAGGAGCTCCCGTGCAAAAGCTGCGACGAGTTGGCGGCCAATCCCGCGCCGTTGGAAAAGGGGCAGGACGTAGAGCGCATAAAGCTCACCGAGAGACTGCGCGTCTTCTGAGCGTGCTCGACCCCCGGCTGCATAGCCGATGATCCCAGCGACGGCATGCACAGCAACGATGACGAAGGGCTGGGTAGTATCAGCACAACTCCGTTCGATAAATGTGGCCCAGCGCTTCGTGCGCTCTGCTTCATCCATCGTGTCGAGGAACGTGTCCGGGACAATACCGCGATACGTCGCTTGCCACGTCTTGACTTGAACGTGGGCGATTGATGCCGCATCTTCAATACGCGCCGGACGGATCGTGATCGGCTGGTCAGTGGTTGCTGTCACACCGTTTAGCCCCAGTGGCTCCGGATCAGCACATCGATGACCATCGCCAAGAAGAGGAGACCAAGATACTGCATTGAGTAGAAGAAGACCTTCCGGGCAATCCGGTCATCCCGCTCACGAAGCAACTGGGCTGTCAGCCAGATGAAGCGGGCGCCGAGCACGAGTGCAGCTATCAAGTAGAAAAGCCCAAGCGCGCCAGTGGGATAGAACGCGAGGCTGGCAAGCACCAGAAGCACCGTGTAGAGGAAGATCTGGCGGCGTGTTTCCTCTTCACCACGGACGGCGGGCATCATTGGGATCCCGGCGACGGCATAGTCCGTGCGCTTGTAGAGCGCGAGCGCCCAAAAGTGTGGGGGTGTCCAGGCGAACACGACGAGGAACATGAGCAGCGCGGGCAGGCTAATCGTATGCGTAATTGCGGCCCAGCCGACGAGCGGCGGCACTGCGCCAGCTGCACCGCCGATCACGATGTTCTGTGGGGTCGTTCGCTTGAGCCAAATGGTGTAGACAAAAACGTAGAACAGGTTCCCAGCGAGTGCGAGGAGTGCGGCAACTGGGTTGACAAACGCGGTGAGGAGGTAGACGGCCAGCACAGAGAGGGTCACACCGAAAATCGCCGCATGCTCGGGACGCAGCCGGCCTTGCGGCAACGGACGCGTCCGCGTCCGGGTCATCAACGCGTCGGCGTCGCGATCCCAGAAATGGTTGATCGCTGCAGCTCCGCCGGAAGAGAGCACTCCACCGAGCAATGTCCAAAGCAAGGTATGCCAGGCTGGCCAGCCGCGTTCGGCAACGAGCATGGCGCAGAACGTTGTCAAAAGCAGCAGGACCATGACGCCTGGCTTCATTAACACCCAGTAGTCACGGAGAACTTGCGCAGCGCGCCGAACCCGGAACTCTCGACGTACTGGGGCAAGAGCAAGGCCGAGTTGATCAGCTGTCAGGGCAAGCATGAGCAGGGCCCAAAGGAATGCCGACACTGCAAGGTGGGCAGCACGCACGGCGGGGTTCAGCTGAAACCAGACAGTCGCCGCTCCTACAAACACCTGCGCGATGAACAACGCGAGGGCAGCGACTGTGAGCCCAGTGACTAGTGGCGAGACTTCGCGCCGCCACGCGCGCCAGGTTGTCAGAACGAGGAGTAGTAACGTCGCGAGCGCGAGCCATCGATGGATGAGCTGGATGTCGACAGCACTCCAGCCCTCTGGTAACCAGCTTTGGCCACATATCGGCCAGTCTGGGCAGGCAAAACCACCTCCTCGAACAGCGGTGTATGTCCCACTGACCAGTAAAATGAACAGCATGCCACTTGTGACCCAGCCGAGCCAGCCGAGAACCGGTTTAGCAGGAGCAGGGTGCCGCCGCTGCTCGGTCAGTGCCCGGGTCGCGAAGATAAGGGTGGTTGCCAAATAGACAAGCGAAACGCCCAGGTGAAGGGCAACTACCGGAGCGCTCAGCCGTGTTCGCACGGTGAGCGCGCCGAGACCTGCTTGAACAAGGACGAGGCTAAGGGCGAGGAGTCCAAGCCTGCTATACCACCGATCGCGCGCACGGTTCTGCCAGGCGGTGTAGGTCAAGCCAGCCGTGAGGACGATAACGATGAGAGCCCCAAGACGATGGAGCACCTCGACCCAAGCGAGAAGATCAGCACCGGGTAAGAGTCGGCCGTTGCAGAGCGGCCAATCGGTACCACAACTCAGTCCAGCTCCAGAAATTCGAACCGCCCCGCCAATGACAATCAGCAGATAGGCCGCGGCTGCCGTTACCCCAGCAAGCCATTGAAGTCGCCGCTGCCCAGTCTGGGAGGTCGCCATGGTTTCCCCACCTCGCCATTAGCCATTCGTGCCGCCAGCCTCTGCCAGCAGCACGTTCAGTATCAATGATACGTCGGCAGATTACAGCGGGAAGGATGGTAGAATGGTGCCCGCTTAGCTCGCTGGCGCTTGTGAGCCGATCTTCGATTGAATCGCCTGCAAGACAACCCGGTCGCGTTCGACCAACGTCTCCAAGTAGCGGCGCAACGTCATGCGCCCGCGCGGGGTGTTGAATTCTTGCTGCCAAACCTCGTCGGGCAGATCGCGTACCATTGCAAGCGTCGCCTCGCGCGCTGTCCCGAACTGACTCAAGAGCACGTTGGGGGCAAGTCCAAGCGCGGTCTCATGCAAGGCAACCATGGCCTCTTGTTCATCGTCACTAAGGGCGGTTTCCCCAGTGCGGATCATCTCTTTAATTGCTTGGGATGCGTTCAACTCGCGGTTGCGGAGCCGATAGAGAATCCCAGCCAGTGACTCGGGTTCTCGGATTGGGTCGCCCCACACCTCCCTTTGGGCTAACTTCGGCCGCAGCGTCAGGTTTAGCTCGCGATACGTTGCGATCAGCGCGTCAATGACGTCGCGGTCGGCCATGAGCACAATATCCCTTCACCCAACTATCCACCTACCTATGCCACTCCAGCGTCCCGGCCACATATCTAGCTCGAGTATCGCAGACGATCCGCCTCGTGCAAACAGGTTCTTCTCGACTGTCCGGCCGGCATGCATTGCTGGACGTGCGATATAGTATCGCAGGAAAACGGTGAGACGGACGGAGAGCATGGCATGCAAATCCATCGCTCAGTCAGCACGCCAATGCGCTGCCCGCTGTGCAGGCGGCCGCTCAGCGATGTCCGTATCCATATTCTTGGTCACGTCACGGCGAAGGTGCCCTGGCAACTTCATGCTGGTCGCTGCCCAGAGCATGGATGGTTTCAGGCTGAGGTGATTAACAAGCCACCACGGGAGATTTTCCCGGTCCATCGCCCAGGTGGTGCGACGCGCCGTATTGTGCTCGGTGGCAAAGAACTCTATGCTTTCCCGACTATCTGGAATAGTCTGGATACGCGACAAGAAGTCGATCCCTTCGATCCGCGATTCTGGGAAGTCGACTGGGCACGTCTCGGGGTTCGCCCACCAACCCAGCCTTCAGTGGCGGAAGGCGCCAGCTGATGCCTGAATTGCCCGAAGTCGAAGCGGCTCGCCGGGGCATCGCCGAGCAATTGGTCGGCAAGACGCTCGTCGGTTACACGCTCTATCGGCCAAGCTTGCTGCATGCGCCTGACGGGCTTTCGCTCGACCAACTCGTCGGCCAGCGGCTTGTTGCAGTGAACCGCTGGGGGAAACACCTGTGGCTTACCTTTGAGCAGCTTGGGTTGCTGTTGCATCTCAAGCTCACTGGCCAGCTCGTTGCTCGCGGTGCGGCAATCCCCGGCTTCGCTGCGGGCCATCCTGTCCCAGCCTACGACGCCCCGTTGCCACACAAGTCGACTGCATTACAACTGGATTTCTGTCCCGACGCCCATCTCTATCTCACGGATGTGCGGAGCTTCGCCCGGGCTTGGCTTTGGCCCCCAGAGGCGATTGTCGCGACGGTGCAAGAGCTAAGGCTTGGTCCAGACCTCCTCTCCCCGGACTTTACCCGTGAGGCCTTTATCCAGCGGCTAACACGTCGCCGGGAAGGTCAGCTGAAGCCAGTCCTCCTGGACCAGCGTGTGGTCGCCGGCCTTGGCAACATTTACGTCGATGAAAGCCTGTGGCAAGCCCAGCTTCACCCTGCTCGCCGGGTTGGCACGCTCACCCTGCCAGAAATTGACCGCCTCTATGAGGCGATCAAGACGGTGATGGAGGTGGCTGTGCCGATCGGCGGTGCCCGCATCCTGCACGGTAAGGCGTTGCCACCTCCGGGCGAGTTTCCGTTCGTGCATGGAAGAGCTGGGCAGCCGTGCCTGCGCTGCGGCACGACAATCCTCAAGATTGTCGTCGGTCAACGGGGAACCTATCTCTGCCCGCACTGTCAGCCTGCGCCTAGCGGACAGCCTGTTACCATGGCAGATGATACAAAGGCAGAAACGGGCGAAGCCCTGAGCGATGACGCGGATGCAATGGCGGAGTAGTCACGCGACCTGCTGCACGCTTGGTGTCGGCGAATGGAGCGGAGCAGTGAGGTGCGCGAGGCCATTGCCATTCGTTTCGTAGACATCGTGCTTGAGCACGCAAATGAACGGCAGATTGCGGTAGAGTTCGCGATAGTCGAGTCCATAGCCGACCACGAACTCATTCGGAATCGTGAAACCGACATAGCGTACGGGAACGGGGATAAGACGACGATCAGCCTTGTCGAGCAAGGCGCAAATTTCGAGGCTGGCCGGCTGACGCGCAAGCAGTGTACGGCGGATAAAGTCGAGTGTTGCCCCAGTGTTGACGATATCCTCAACCAGGAGTACGTGCTTGCCACGAATGTCAACCGTGAGATCGCGACGGATGGCAACACCAGCGTTGAGGTCGCGGGTGAGCTCGAGATAATCGATCACCAGCGGGCGGGTGATTGCGCGGGCAAGGTCTGCCAGGAAGAATGTCACGCCCTTCAGCACGCCGACCAAGACAAGAGACTGGCCAGCGTAGTCTTGGGAAATCTGTTGTCCTAGCTCGCGTACCCGTTGCTCGATCTCAGCCGGGCTCAACAGCACCCGTTCGATTTGATCAGGACGGAGGGCAGTGATATCGACAGCGCCATAACCAAAGCGTGAAAGCAGTTCATAATAGTTTTTGCGGTAGACCACAACAATGTTAATGTGGGGATAGAGCTGACGAAGTCGCCGTACTTTGCGGTGCTTCCGCGTCACTAAGCTTTGCTTCATCGTTGTCAGTTCAACGTAGAGGTCGTAGTCCGGAAGGTAGAAATCAGGGGTGAACATCTCGACGACGTGGCCATCGTGCCAACGGAGTGGAAAGGATTTTGGTTCATACAACCAGCGGATGCGGAAGAAATCGAGGAATGCAGCGAATTCAGCTTCAGCGGGGTGCGCAAAACGGTGGGGCCGTTGCGATAGTGGCGCTAGCTGCTCAGCGGAGGCCAGCATTTCTGCCATTCACCGCTCCTTTTCGGACCCTCCTTTGCTTGCCTCTTATTCTTCCCTCCCCATCCTCTTCCAGTATACCACTCTGTATTCTTGCTGAGTAGATGATCCAAGTAGTGTCTTAGAGGCACAGCATAAAGTACTTTGTGTACGAACAGTGTATGCTATGCTGATGGTTCAGGTTTGGTGCTAAGGCGATAGCGGTTCCTTGTCTTGCTCGTAAGCGTCACAACGAGTTGACCATCTGGGCCAGGCTTCCGCGCGATAAAGCCGCGTTGTGCTTGTTCAGCTGCCCAGGCCTGGTCAAAGCCGTAGTGCGCTGCCAGTGCCAAGAAGGCATCAGATGGCATTGGTTCCTGTGCGGCAACCTCTGCGTAAAATGCCCGACGTTGCTGCTCTGAAGGCGTGTTGGCGTCAAGCCGTAGTCGCTCGACTGGCTGCCCGCCCGGTTCTAGCGACGCAAGAATCTCGGGGATATCGCTAACCTGGACGCCATGATAAATGATCCTGTCAGGGTAAACGACGATGTTGGGACCAATGTCACAGAGATCGATCGAGTCGCATGTGTTGGCCATCACCTCGGCGTCCAGCCCGCGACGCTTGAGCTCGATGCGCAAGCGAGCCGCGACCTGCTGCGCCCCTTTTTGACTGCAGTGGTTGGCGGTACAGATAAGCAGATGCTTGCGGCAGAAGTACATGGCTATTCTCCTTTACTGTCGGTCTTTCGGCCCTGAGCTTGTCCAAATCCATAACGGGTTGCACTAACACATGCTGAAGCAGCGAGCCGCTGCGCGGAGCCAAAACCCCGTGTCAATTCAAGGATAACAATCCCATCTTCGGCCCAGCGGACAGACACTGCTTGCGCTGCCGTCGCACGATATGACCGGTGTCCTTCTTTGCCTACGGGGCTGGAGGTGTTAGACGAACTGGCTTGGCGCACTCTTGACGTGGCCAAGCGTAATGCGTTGGGCTACCGAAGACTGCGGCAGCACGTAGAACTGCACACTGTCTGCTGCAGCGTCGATGGTTTGCGCAAGTTCGCGCTGGAGGCGTTTGAACTGGGCGGCCGTTACCTCGCCTTCGAAGAGAGAATTTTGCACCCATGTCAGGTAGCGCCGGGCGATTTTCAAGACCCGCGCATTCCGCTCCACGCCAACGTCGTAGGCGAGGATCACATACATTGACGCGCTCCCCGCTCCGCGTGACCCGTCCCCAACGCGATCAATCTAAGCGTGCCAGCATCCCTGCTGACAACGCATGGGCGCTCAATGACCTGACTATCGGCTGTTCCGCGCGATGTGACACTGCTCCTGTGTCGTGTCCCGAATGTCCGTATCAAAAAGACCACTGCCCAGCACACGTCCATGAGTCCTTGCGTTACTGTGACAGCAAAGCAATGAGCGACAGGCGGCATGCACCTCTAGTCTAACTGAGGCTTTGCTCAGTAGGCCATGAGCACCACATGATTGCTGCCTGCAGGGTGCTAGTGACCATCACGCAGCAGATGTGCTCGCCGAGACTGCCGTAACCAATCCTCTTGTAACGTAGCATGACGAACTGCCCAGATCGCGGGATTGGTCCCTACATCGCTCGTGCAGCAGCGTGCCACACGGTTGAGAAGGCGATGAGAGATATGAGGCGTGCTTCCCCGGTTGCGGTGGTCATAGCGAGAATAGGCTAGCCATAGCGATACTGAACGCCAAAGCCGCCGCGCGGATAGTGCCACTCAATGTTGTGGAATTCGTAGCAGACGATGCGGCACGTGCCGCATTCGACACAGCCCTCGTATGAGAAGAGCACATGGCCGTCGGGTTGCAGAGTGTAGCATGCAGCAGGACAACAGTTGACGCATTGCTTCCGTTGACATTGCAGGCAGACGTCGGGGTCGATAATGCGAATATGTGGCCGGCCTGGGTCAACGTGATAGCTCGTCGTTGCCAGCTTGCGCTCTAGCCCAGCTCGGTCACGGATCGGGTCGATGACCGCCGTCATTGCTGCCCCTTTCGTCTCTTGGCCCCGAGTCTAGCACAGGCAAGTGGGTTGAGGGGTGTCGTACACTTCACAAGCGCGGCAGTCTTGGGCCGCGGCAGAGAAGGGACCGGCTGTGCAAGGAACAACACCGGCGCGGGCAATCCGGCGGCTTTGCGTCTTTTGCGGTTCAGCGAGTGGTTTTCGACCGGAGTATGCAGCGGCAGCGCGTGAACTCGGCATGCTGCTTGCTCAGCAGCAGATTGGCATTGTCTATGGAGGAGGCAGTGTAGGTCTCATGGGCGAGCTTGCCAATGCCGCGCTGGCGGCAGGGGGTGAAGTCATCGGCGTGATCCCAGAAGTCCTCATGCGCCGCGAAGTTGCCCACACCACGGTGACCGAATTGCGTGTAGTCAAGACACTGTTTGAACGCAAGGCGATCATGGCTGAGCTCTCCGATGGGTTCCTCGTCTTGCCAGGTGGACTCGGCACGCTGGATGAGTTGTCAGAGTTTGCTACCTGGACCCAACTTGGGTTGCACCAAAAACCGCTTGTGCTCATCAATACCTGCGGGTTTTTTGATGACCTGCTGCAGTTTCTCAAGCATGCTGTGGCTGAAGGGTTCATCCCAGAGATGCATGCAGCGATTGTGCAGGTTGTAGATTCCCCCGCTGCTGCGCTTGATCTCATCCTCTATGGCGCATTGCCGGAGATCGTGCCACGCTGGGCAGTCAATGAGCAGCGACACTGATCAGGCCACAGCCCCACAGGGCAGGATTACGATCATGTTGGGCTGGTGAATGTCTAAAATAGCCTCTGCCGTAAACTTGTAGGTTTCTGTGCTGTTCCCCTATTAAATAGCAGCTGATACTGCCCTGGGCTGTGCTGTCAGTCCCGACTGGACATCGGGGATGTAGAAAGACGGTTGCTAACGCCCGCGTCACGAGGTTGTGGGGACGAGTGTTAGGCGCAGGCCGTTGAGCGCGAGCGGTGTTGGCCCACTCACCGTTGTGCTCTGAAGGATGAGTGCAGCTGGACCTGGACGGACAATAACTTGGCTAGCGAGCGGACTATGGGGACCGAGCGGCGCGGCAAGGATCAGCTGGTGTGGGCCAAGTGTGAAGAGCGCCGTTTCAGCAACGAGCTCCATGTCCTCACCCCGGCCTTCGACTGGCCGATCCAAAATTGCTTCATACTGGGGCACTGCCTCATCGAGCGAGGGCACGGCGACGATGAGCGCGCCAATGCCAGTGACACCATTCTGGTGTTGGGCAGCGGTTGGAGGGACGCGGACCTCTCGTGGGGTAACGTCTTGGATCATGAATGGCAGGGCACCGGTGAGGTCCTCGATTGGTACAAGCAGGCGCCAGGCAACCTTCTCTCCATCGGGGCGAAGTCGGCTGCCATCTTCTGGCCCGCGGTATGGCAGCCCGTGTATGCGCAGCCGGGCTCGTTCACCGTCAAGGTTGTCGCTGGCAAGACAAAAGTCGATTAGTCCTCCGCCAAGGGCGAGGAAGCGGTACCAGCGGTGAACATGGCGGCGTTCTGGATGATGGAAGGCAAGGAGTTCAAGGTAAGCGCCATCACGGAAAATCACGAGCGCGTTGTGCGTGCCACCAGGGTGCTCACCGCCGATGATGACGTGGAAACCAGCGTCGTGGAATGTTGTTATCGCCTGCTGCAGTTCAGTGACGAGGACAACGATATGATCAATTTGCGTTAGCACGGTATGGCGATCCTTTGTCCCCCAACCACCTCGCGGGCCTTAGCGTCGCGTTGTTGCTTCTGCACGCTTCCGGCGTGCTTCCTCTTGTACCTGCCGGCGCGCAGCCCGGGCTCGCAGCAAGGGCAGGAGGTCGTCCGGTGTGGCTGCCACAAGGCCGCGCTTGGTCATGCGAAAGCGCAGCGGACTGCTCTGCTGCCGGTGTGAAGCACGCGGATTCGGATGGTTACGGCGTGGTGAACGCCGAGCTGCCTTCTCCCGAATCTTGTTGATCGTCGACTGGATTGACATCAGTGCACTCCTTCTTGCTGCTCCTCGCTCGTCCGGCACTGCAGTGCCGCCGAAAACATGATCTTACTGGCTTGACAGGGCTGTCTGCAAGGGCGAGATTGTGAGTGACTCGAGCCGTGGCAACCCCAGGCCGCAGCGTTCGCGAACAACTGCCATCTTCGCGGCAGCAAGCTCACGAGCACGGGCTGCGCCTTCCGTCAGAATGGCAATGACGCGTTCAGGATGTGCGTCATATTCAGCAAGACGAGCCTGAAGCGGTGTCAGCTTTTCGATAATGACCTCGGCAAGATCACGCTTGAACTCCCCGTATCCTTTGCCGGCGTAGCGCTGTTCCAGCTCCGGAATCGGTATATCAGCAAAGAGTGAATAGATCGTCAGCAAGTTCGAGATCGCCGGCTTGTGTTCCTCATCGTATCGAATGACGGTTTCAGAGTCAGTTACCGCACGACGGATCTTGCGGCGAATGACATCGGGCGGATCGCGCAACTCGATCCGGCTGTCCGGATCCGGGTCGCTCTTGCTCATCTTCTTGAGCGGATTGGTGAGCGACATAATGCGCGCGCCCGTCGGCTTGATATCCGGCTCCGGAATGACAAATGTCTCACCAAAAGTGTGATTGAAGCGGATGGCGAGATCTCGCGTCAGTTCAATATGCTGCTTCTGATCTTCGCCGACCGGTACGTAGGCGGCATCGTAAAGCAAAATGTCGGCAGCCTGTAAGACGGGATAGAAGAGAATGCCGGCGCCGACGCGCTCATTGCCCTTCGACTTCTCTTTAAACTGCGTCATCCGGCGCAGTTCGCCGACTGTTGCCAGCGTTCCCAAAATCCAGCACAGTTCGGTATGCTCTCGGACGTCAGATTGCACGAAAAGGACTGAGCGTGCCGGATCAATGCCTGCTGCCAGTAGGACACTTGCGAGCTCGAGCGTTCGCGCGCGCAACGTCTGGGCATCATACGGCAACGTCATGGCGTGCAGGTCGACAATACAGAAGAGATTGTCATATTGGTCCTGCTGTGCAACCCAGTTGCGAATCGCTCCGAGATAGTTTCCGATATGGATGCCGCCCGTCGGTTGAATCCCAGAAAGCACACGTGGCTTGGCGGCCATGCTGGACTCCCCTCTATCGCCGAGCGTCTTGCCCCTTTGGGTATTCAGGATACCACCACTGTGCTGTGCAATGTTCGTCGTCAGTTGGTACGCTGGCGGCTGTTCCTCAGCATTGGCATTGAGCCGGCATATGCCGCAGCGGAACCATTGTATCAGCAGGTTATGACGTGGGTGCGGCTGCTCCTGGCAACGATCACTGTGCTCAGTGACACAGAACCGTGATCATGGTGCCATCGAGGGGCCCTGCTCATTCGTGGCCGAGGCCTATCGGTCGTGCTTGACCAAAACCTCTGGTCGTGTTGATGCCCACCCCCGCGTAGTAGGCAAAGTCGCCGAGCAGGTGAAGAACGCTTGCCAGGGCTGGATCATACGGGCGAACAGATAGTTCAAACCAGCCGACAGCCCCGTGGAGCTGGCAATCGCCCCAGTTTACCACCCTTGGCTGCAATCCGTAGGCATGGAGCCGGACGTGGTGCTGGAGTGATGCCAGGATAGCCGGCTCCAGCACGATGGGCGCAAATGTATTCCAGCGTAGCGCCAAGCGCTCGAGGAGTGATCGTGGATCAACTAGTGGCCATTCCGTATCAGGCTCATGCCAGGACGGCGTGAAAAGCCGGAGACGCAGGCGAGCCGGATACCAGGCTGGCGTTAACCACCGTTGCGCAAGATTCACGTAGCGCGCCTGTCGCGCTAAGGGGTGATTGGTCGGTGGGACGGCCTGCCCTATTCGAAATGGCCAACCTGCGAGAGTCATGAGCGTTGCTGGCGCGATCGCCTGTTGGATCGAGCGTGCCACGGTGTCATCGAGCATGGTGACACGGAGCCAGAGCGGGCGATCTGGGACAACGGTAGTCATCGGTTGGCCAACCCAGAGGCCATCGTAAAGAACGGCAACGGTGACCGGCTCGGTGTCGTCTTGAACGCGCGCGAAGATGTCTGGGGCGCTCGTCGCAAGGCGTTCGCCGAGAGCAGCGAAGGCAAACGGCCCGAGGAATGCTGGCAACGTCGTCGCCTGCTCTGTCCACAGTGGGACAAGATACGCCTGGGGCATCGTTTCTCCTCACTCGTTCAGCGAACTGGTGCGGAGGCTTGTACCACCTCAGGCCCCTAGTGAGCAGTAACCGATGCTGGTTCATTGGCGAGTTCAGGAATCCGAATGCGAACCCAGCCGAGCGGGAGCACCGGTTGCCCGTCCTGTTCGATGTAACGTCGTGTCTTGGGGAACGGGGTGCTACCGCGTTCGCGATCCAGCCGGAAGCGTGTGATGAGTGCTGCGAGGAGTTCCTGTCCAGGCTGAGTGAGCTTCAGGAGTGGGCCGATGGTCTTGGCATGCCAGCCGGTACCCCAGCCGATCTGGAGATATGCCTCGTTTCGTGGTGCCTGCTTGATGCGCTGGGCAAGCTCCGCATAGAACGCGGCGATCGCGCTGAATTGTGCGCTAAATGCATAGTCGTATTCGAGTTTGGTAAGACGGTAGGCGAATTCGCGGCTTGCACGCAGCAGGTATTGGGGGCTTGCGAAAGCATGCAGTGATTCATCCAGTCCGTCGTCTGTGCCGAAGAGACCTTCGTCAATTGACAAGATGAATGTCGCCTGTGTGTGTGCCGGTAGTACTTCGGCGAAGATACGCGAGGTTACATTGCCGGGCTGTGATCTGCTGTTGCGTGCCGCGAAAATCCCAATCACTTCCACAGCCGGGCTTGGTGTTGTGATCGGCGCGCTATCACTGAAGCGGAGCGCGCGCCCCAGGTCGTGATTGGGATCGAATCGCTTGCGTGGCTGAGACGAAGCACCGGTGTGCTCAGTCTGGGCTTGCTGTGTTGGCCGCTGAAAGATGGCCTGTTCGAGATCGCGAGCTGCCCATTCTCGTCGCAATCCCTGGGCTTCGAGTATACGCTTGATCAGAGAGAGATACTCGGGTTCATGCTCGGGTGAGGGCGTTGCATGCTGAGTCGCCTGCTGCGGTCGCTGGCTCTCTACCCTGTGGCGCAGTGCCCAATAGAGCAATGCCGTGCGGATTGCGCCTTTCAGGGATCTCCCTGGCAAGTACGGGTGGCCGGTGCTATCGCGTTCCAGCGGCAGAATGTCGCGCATCTGGGTGCTCATCGCGCGTGGAGCTGGCAGGCGATAGCGCGCGTAGGCGGGATAATCTTCAGGCCGTAGCAAGCGGTTGATCTGTGGATCAGCACCCCGCTCAATGTCGTCAAGTGTCATACGCTCGCTGATGACCCGCTCAACGTCAAAGACCCACACCATGCCGCGCCAGAGAGCAGCATCGTAATTAAGGAGCAGGGGAGGCCCGCCAGCGCCGATATGTACTGGTGTCAGTGTTTCAAGCTCGATCGTGTACTGCCGAAGTGCGATGGCCGTTTTGCGCATCATCTGCCTCCTTGTCTGGCAGGAACGGTGAGGGCGAGACCGTATCGGTAAACCGGGTGCAAGTGGGGAATAGCGGGGCGGACGTCAACCAGCGTGCCACGCACGGGCGTGGTAGCTGGCTGGACGATGACTCCTCCCTCAGTCAGCATCCGAACGGTACGACGACGGTAGCGTGTGCCGTCTGGGGCAGTGATCCAGCCACCACGGACGAGGAAGTCGTAGCGGGCGCCCGGCCCGAGCACGCCCGCCTCTAGCTCTTCACGCCGTGGGGCATAGAGGGAAAGTAGTACGGCCTGGCTTTCTGCGGGCAGGTCAGGTAGGATGAGATCCTCACCAACCGTCACGTGAAATGCCCCGTAGCCGATGCTCCGCAGCCCGCCGAGGCCGAGCTCACCGAGTTCTGCCAGCGCGCGCTCAATTGTGGGTTGCCATTGTCGATCGCGCCACGCGATAAAAAGTGCAAGCCCACACGCTGGGGCAAACTGGAGCCGCCCGGCGAAGTAGAGAGCCGAAGCATTGCTTGCGCGATCGAGGGTGACACGGGGGACGGCGACACGCCGCCAAAACCAGCCACCGTCGGCAGGAATAGGCGGCAGGTGAGCAGCGGCTGCCGGTGTAAGTCCAACATCGCCGTCGGCCGTGATCTGCTCTGCAGCTAGTGCTTGCCGTAATGCTGGCTCGTCCCTGCGTACCCACAACGCAAATAGGTCTGACGAAATAAAGCGGACAGACTGCCAACGCTTGCGCAGGGCATCGGGGAGTTCCGCTGGGAGGGGGAGCAGAGGTCGTGGCAGGAAGCGTACAGTCCCAGCAAACGGGAAGCCAAACGAGAGCAAAAAAGGCGGTTCCCCCTGGTGGAAGGCGTCGAGCAGCCGGCCGAGTTCGTTATCGCCCCAGCCTAGCCGTAAGGCCCAGCAAAGGGCACTGAAGAGGGTATCGGAGTGGGCGAGGTCAGCAGTCTCTTCAATCCCAATGCCTCGTTCGGCCAAATGCACTGGCCCGGTGAAGTGGAGTTGGTAACACGTTAGCTGTGGCATTATGCCAAGTCCCGTGTCGTGACTAGAATGGTGCTGGTGAGCCAGGCGACTGTCTCATCAAGCTGTTGCAAGAGCGCATCGACGCTGGGGAATGTGCGCGTTGGGAGTGTCTCACGCGGCTTATCATACTGCTCACGTGGTTTGGCCAGCAGCGTAATGTCAGAGAACGCGACCTTGCCGCTGCCGCGCGAACCGTAGCCGCCGAGGTAGTCATCTTCGAGCAGTTGGAGCGCGCGGGCAACAATGCGAAACCGCTCGAAATCCTCGGGCTCATAGATGGTGTAGACCATCTCACAGGCAAAGCGTGCACCAGCAGGCACGCGTTCGACTTGGCGCGGCGTTGCCGCCGACGTGACTCGGTCAATTGCCGCCTCCCATTTGATCTCCGAATAGGGTAGGTCGAGACGGAGGGCCTCAAGCTCGCGGGCACTTTCGTCGATCAGGAAGGCGTCGCGGACAATGAGTCGAGTAGGAGCACTGGGAGCCTGATCGCCGGGCACCCCGAAGACGGGACAGACGGGGCAGGTGTGGTAGTTTGGATTCTGACCATTCTGAGCGAGACAGATATGCAGGTAGACATTGTTGATGCGCCAATTGCTGACCAGTCCTTCAATGCGCTCGCTCAGTGAGCGGAGCTTGCCCTTCAGGGCTGAGCCAGGAATGTAGGGCTGATTGGTGAGCGGGTCGCGGACAACAGGGTTGTCAAGTGCGCCGATTGCGAGTGTGCCGGTTGCCCCACCGATACGGAGGCCGGTTACCGCACGCAGCTGGGCAGTGAGAATGACCCGGCCGAAAATTGTCGCGCGGCGTGTGGCTGTGCTCGTGCTCATCTGCTCCCCCTTGACCGTTATTGTCCACCGTAGGCGCGGTGGTAGGCGAGGATTGCCTCAAAGAAATCAACGAAGTGTTGGAACCGTGCGCGATCGCGCTCGACGAGCTGGATCGCTGGGTCGAGCACCTTACGGAGATTGGTGACGCCACGCCCTGGAGCGCGAGCGGCTTGGTAGGCGAGCTTGGGCCGGAGCAGTTGCAGTTCCCGATAGGTCGTCTCGTCGAGTTCGGCATTGCTTGGAACATGGCCCGCGCGGAGGCGCATATCAAGTTCCCGGACTTTGCCAAAGATCGCCCGAATCTGGCTGGTCGCGAGCGCCTCGGGGCTATTTCGTTTCCCTTCAGGTTGAGCAAGGTCTTTGCCGATTCGTTCGGCAAGCTCGACAAGCACTTTCGGGTCGCCGTCCACAATCACTTTTTGAAGCTCTTCGGAACTTGGTGGCCGAAAGCTCCATGACTGTGCTCCGCCTGGTCGCGGTGGGTTGCTGGGACCACGACCCGCCGGTGTGCCGTGTGGTGTGCTGCTCACGCCTACTCTCCCTTCCGTGTCCGCAGTTCTGCCCATCGACTTACCATCGCGAGCGTCTCAATTGCCTCGCTCTCGGCTATGTTCAACAATGCCGCATGAATCTCCTCAATCTGCCGCTTGGCCGTCGGATCGGCGACTCGTTCCGTGATCCGGCTGAGCGCGTAGGCGGCTTGCCACATCCAACGGCCGTAGACGCGTTGGCCAGGCTGAAGGTGCCCAGTGCGCCGTGCTGCCTCCTGTGCCTCTCGATAAGATTGGGCAATTGTTCGCAAGGTTTGGATGAGGCTACGAGGCACACCACGCTGCTCGACAAGAGCAACAAGCAGCTCAACACGATCGCGGGCGCGCTCGAATGTTGGCCAGCTGACGGTTTGCCCCAGAAACGTAACAGCGTTCTTGACCACCCGACCATTCTCGTGTCGGCGCTTGGCCGCCTCGAGCGCCGCTTTGGCATCGTCTGCTGCACGGTAGAGCGGGTGCTCGACGGGCACGAGCGCTAGTCCTCCTGAGAGGTGGAGTTCGGGATTGTGGCCGGTATAGTCCTGAAAGTCTTGTTGGATCATCAAGGCAACGTCCGGCATCATATCCCAGGCACCGACCAGGAAGAGATCGTCGCCGCCGGAATAGACGATGTAAACCCGAGGCTGCTCGCGGTTCTGTTGGTGAGCAAGTGCGGCAAGCCAGCCTTCAAAGAAGAGGCGCAGGGATGTGCTCAAGCTCGCAAGCCGGGACAGCGTTGCTCGGTCTTTAAGGCCTTGGCTGAAGATAGCGCCGAGGTTGTCGACGTCCATCCGCAAGACGCTTAACGCTTTGGCGCCCTGAGCAGTCTCGGCAATGTGCTCAAAGTCGATCACCTTCCCGTACGCGTCACGTGGGACAACGTTGGCAATGAGGGCGAAGCTCAAGCCAATCGTCCCACTCGCTTCAGCGACGTCGAGGGCGGGACCAGTGAGAAAGTCAGTGGCATCGAGGCGGAAGAGTGTGCCGGGTCCTTGACTGACGAGACGGCGCAATGCTTGCTCGTCTGCAAGGAGTTGCACGGCGAATCCCAGCCCATTGAGCAATCCGGTGTAGCGGGCGCGTTCGAGTTCTGAAGCAGGCAACGCTGGTTCGACCTCACGCAGAAAGAGCCAACGGGCCTGGCAGAGTTGCTCGCCCAGGTCGCGAAAACTGGCGCACCGCGAGCAGAGCACTGTCCCGTCTTCGAGAGTGATTGCCCCAATCGCCTCGCGTCGGCAACTGCTGCACAACGGCTCGGGGCCACCAGCGCCGTAGGGGGTAAACAGGCTTGTAAACTGCTCAGCTGGTTCGAGGGCGCTGAACTTCCGGTATTTCTCCTGGCTAAGCGCTGCATGGAGTGCTGCCCATACATCCTTGAGCGCGCCAGCGCGCGTGAATTGGTTGAAGGGGATCGGGTGGTGCGCGAGTGCTACATAGAGATCGCCGTCGTAGGTGGCGAGGAGCAGGCGATCGAGTGTGCGCCGGAGGTCAGTCAGCTGCTGGTCGCTCAGTGCGGGCGTGATAAGGTAGAAGCGGCCCCCGCCGGCATAGAGCAGGTTGGTGATCGGCAGCGCGAGTTGGCGTAAGATCCATCGGGCGACGGTCTCGGTCACGAGCTGCAGGGCAAAGGAGCGGCCACGCAGGCTGCGGGCTGCTCCAGTAGACGTAATGGTGTACAGAAACCGCTGGATACCGGTGATGTCTCCAGCGAGGAGGGCGATGCGTGCCGTGGCCATGATATCGCTCTGGCGTGTCCACAACGCGTCAAGCGTCGCCTCGTCGACTGCACTGCGGAAGAGTGCCGCGGCAAGGGCGCAGGTAATGCGGCTATGGTCGTAGAGCGAAATATCTGGCACGGTCCGGTAGTAGGCGGAGGGGATACACCAGGTGTACTTATGCAGCAAGGCAAGCAGCGTGGTAAACCGAGCGTCGAAGCTGAGTGTAGCGGGGAGTTGGCGGACGTCGTTGATGAAGTCTTGCCAGAGTTTCCGGTAGCATTGTCGCTCGTCCCTGCGGGATAGCGGTTGCGGGTGGGGAAAGAGCACATCACGACTGACCTGCAGGGGATGAAGGCGCACATAAGTGGGGGAGCTTGCATGCTCATCGTCAAGGTGCACGTAGCCGAAGATACTGTGCAATTGTTGTTGGCCGGGCTGCTGCGCGCTCCAGACTTGCCCGCCTCCACGATACTGCGCGCTTGGCTCGCTCTGTTCCTCGTCTTCGCGCTCGCTTGCTGAGAGGTGGTCAGCCACGGCGACCAGCTTGGTGATCCAGTCTTGCGGCTGGTGGTGCGTGAGGACAGACCAGGCGGCTTCCTGCCAGTCGGGCAGCCACTGCTCGAGAAAGGCAGCACTCCAGCAGGCATGCTTGCCATGTCGGCCGTACGTTTTGGCGTCAAATTCGGCGTAACGTGGAGGGACAGGTTCGCCAGTACGCTGCCAGAATTTGCCAATGTCATGGAAAAGGCTTGCAACGAGAAGGCGCTCCCACTCCTGCATGGCTATTCCCGCATTCCCATCATCGTCAGTTAGCAGGCGCAATCTAGCTGATGATTTGTGTGCTGTCAAGAGCCTGTTGGCCAGCACGTATCGGCGCTGGGTAGAGGAGTCCTGGAAGTGCTGTGCATGGCTGCGTATGCCGTGTTGAGCACCGAGGCATGGCACAATAGGAGCAGCCGCTGAGTGCGAAAGCGGTGAGGGGGTAGAGCAGCGCGTATTCCTTGGTCTATCCGACAGGAGCGGAAGGCGATGGCCGAACGAGCAACCCTGTTTCTCTCCACGCGATTGCCCCCTGAGCGGGCTGCGAAGAAGGCGAAGGCCCAGCTATCGCCTGAAGACGACTTGGCCCTGCAGGAGCAACGTTGCCGTGCCTATGCCAGCCGCTGGCAGTATCAAGTGACGGATGTCTACCGCGAGGTGTTGCCGGACTTACCCGAACAGCGGCCTGAGCTGAAGGCGTTGCGTACGGCGATGTGGTTGCGTCGCTACGATGTCGTCGTCGTGTACTCCCCAGACCGGCTCTACCTTGACCCCGACCGCGTTGCGCGATTCCTTGAAGAAGCCCGCGTGCTGGGCATGCGGGTGGAATTCCTCGACGTTCCTGAGCCATATGTCTGGGTCGTGAAAGAGCATGGTTGGCCGCGGCGAGAATAGGGAGTGGAAGTACCAGAATGCTCCTGCGCTGGATTATCGGGGTTATTCGCTTCGATCCCGAGGTATACCGCGAGCTCAAGGATGACTACACGGCGACGTTGCCGGCGATCCTCTTTGTCGCGTTGATTGCACTGATCAGCGCCCTGCCGTCGTTCCTGTTCTCCGGGAAGGGCTTACCGATCTTCTTTCAGACGGCTGCCTCGGCGTTCAGTGCCTGGGTGACGATCGTGCTCCTCGCCTTCATCCTTGGGGCGAAAGCGTTGCCTGGGCCGGAGACGAATGTAACCGTCGCCGCGTTGGTCCGGACCTTAGGCTTTGCCCAGGCGCCGGGCCTTGTTTTGGTGCTCGCACTTGTGCCAGGTGCCTCGCTTGGCATCGCCTCGCTCGTGTTGATCTGGGTCTTCTTCACCAACTTGTATGCCTTACGAGAAACGCTGAGCGTCAGCACAAGTCGTGCACTGCTGGTAACCGTGCTCGCGTTTCTCGGCTACATGTTTGTGCTCGGCCCGATGATCTCAACATTGGTAGCCGGCCCAAATGCTGCCTAATCCGGGGGAGGAACGAGGATGACGCAGGGGGATCCGCAGGCCAATCCGGCGATGCTCGCTCAACGCGCCGCGCTCACGCCAGCGCAACTTCGGCGCACGCTTGATCCAGCAACCTTGCCGTTTACTACCACGGCGGAGGTCGATCCGCTTGAAGGGCTCATTGGCCAGCCGCGAGCGACCGAAGCCCTTGATTTCGGCGTTGGGGTGACTGCGTACGGCTATAACCTCTACGTCTCGGGCCGGCCGGGGTCAGGGCGCGAAAGCACTGTACGGCGTTTTCTCGAAGAGTATGCGCAATCGCTACCAACCCCGCCGGACTGGGTCTACGTGTATAACTTTGCTGATGCCGATCAGCCACTCGCGCTCGCGTTGCCAGCAGGCCGTGGGGCACAGCTAGCACGCGACCTCGACGAGTTTATTCGTGCAGCCCAGCGGGTCATCCCCCGCGCTTTTGAGAGCGAAGAGTATGACCGGCGGCGTCAACAGTTGCTCAATCACTTGAACGAGCAGCGTGAGGCGCGCTGGCGAGCGCTTGAAGAGCTAGCGCGCCAACTCGGGTTTGCCGTCCAAGTCACCCCTGCTGGCGTGGTGACGGTCCCTCTGATCAACGGCCAGCCGTTGACGCCTGAGCAGTTCCAGCTCTTGCCTCCAGCACTTCAGCAAGACATCGAGCGACGTGGACAGCCGCTGCAGGAGGCGATTGCGCGTACGCTGCGAGAAGTGCGGCAACTTGAAAAAGACGCAGCTGAGCAGCTCCGCCAGCTCAATCGCAATGTCGCGCTCTTTGCTATCGGTACGCTCTTTGACGAACTCCACGAGCGCTATGCCGACTTGCCCGATGTTGCGCGGTTCCTCGAGCAGATTCGTGAAGATATTCCCGAGCATCTTGACGATTTCCTCGTCCAGCAGCCGGCGGAGGTGCCTGCACCGCTGGCCCAGATGCAACTCCTGCAACAGCAGGAGCATTTAGCGCGCTATCGCGTCAACGTTCTGGTTGACAACAGTACGACGCGTGGAGCGCCAGTCATCTTCGAGCGCACGCCGGGCTACTACAACCTCGTTGGGCGCATCGAGTATCGCGCCTTGTTCGGGGCTATGGTCACTGATTTCCACCTTATCCGGCCGGGAAGCCTGCACCGGGCAAATGGCGGTTTCCTTGTCCTTCACCTAGCCGATTTGCTGCGAGATCCCTTCGCATGGGATGCGTTGAAGCGTGCGCTCACTACCCGCCAGATCGTGATCGAGAATTTGGGGAGCCAGTACACCCCTGTGCCGACGACGACGCTGCGCCCACAGCCAATACCGCTCTCCGTCAAAGTCGTGCTCATCGGCACGCCAATGCTCTATAGCATCCTCTCGGCAGTTGATGAAACGTTCAAGGAACTCTTTCGGGTTCGCGCCGATTTCTCGCCCGATCTCCCCTGGGACGACGATCATGTCCGTGGCTATGCCGCGTTTATCAGTCGTGTTGTTCGCGAAAATTCCTTGCGCCATTTCGACCGCGGGGCCGTGGCCCGGGTGATTGAGTACGGTGCGCGGCTCGTTGAGCATCAGCGACGGCTCTCGGCACAATTGCTTGAAATCGCCAACCTCGTCACCGAAGCGAGCTACTGGGCCGGGCGTGCCGGCCACGAGGTTGTGACCGCAACCGACGTCGACGAGGCCATTCGCCATAAGATCTACCGCTCGAACCTGATCGAGGAGCGCATTCGCGATCTCATTGCTGATGACACGATTATGATCGAGACGAGCGGCGCCCGAGTCGGCCAAATCAATGGGCTATCGGTCATCGATTTAGGCGACTATGCCTTTGGTCGGCCAACTCGGATCACAACTCGCGTCGCCCTTGGGCGTGGGGCGCTGGTGAGCATCGAACGCGAGATTGCGCTCTCCGGGCCGATCCATTCGAAGGGCTTTCTCATCTTGTCCAACTACCTGATGGGCATGTACGCGCAAGATTTCCCCCTCTCGATTAGCGCCTCGATCACCTTCGAGCAGGCGTACGAGGAGATTGAGGGCGATTCGGCCTCGTCCGCTGAACTCTACGCCTTGCTTTCAGCCCTGGCCGATGTTCCCATCAACCAAGGCATTGCGGTGACCGGCTCCGTGAACCAGCATGGTGAAATCCAGGCCATTGGTGGGGTAAATGAGAAAATTGAGGGCTTCTTTGCCGTCTGTAAGGCGAAAGGACTGACGGGCGACCAGGGCGTGATCATCCCCGTTGCGAACGTGCAAAACTTGATGCTCTCGCAAGAGGTCATTGACGCTGTCGCTGCCGGGCAGTTTCACATCTGGGCAGTGCGAACCGTCGATGAAGGAATCGCGATTCTGACTGGAATGCCCGCCGGTGAGCGCGGCCCAGATGGCTCGTTCCCGGAGGGCACTGTCCACCGGCGAGTCGTTGATCGCCTGCGCGAGTACGCTGAGCGGCTGCGTGATTTTGGACGCGGGCCGGTAAGCGGCGACCAGCACACTGAGGCTCCCGCTGCCCCTGCTGCATCACCTGCCTCTGAACCGTCAACTGGCAGCAAATCATCCCTGCGCTTGCGAAGTACGCGGACAGGAGTGCGCGGGTGATAGACATACGCTGGGGTGACGTGCTCTTTCTCCTGACGTTCTTCATCATCCCCTTACTGATTCTGCTTGGTTGCGTGTTGCTCTGGCGTTCCCTCACGCCTCAGACAGGCCAGCATGGGGTACACACTGAGGGTGAAGGATTTGGCGCCGTGCAGGAGTTGTCATCCGTGTCCCAGGAGCCGCCAACGGCGACTCCTGCTGAGAGCCAGGATCAGGATGATACAACTGTTCTGCCTGCGTCAGCGATGCTGACAGAAGCGGGTGCAGAGGAGCAGTCCCCTGAGCCGTCGCCGAACATGGAGTCGGCTGCGTCCACGACGGTGGCCTTCCCTGCAGTGCCAGCGGAATCGCCTCAGCCGGCTGCTTCGCAACCGCCAGCAAACCAGAATGCGATGCGGCTCGACGCGCAAGCAGTGCGAGTGCGCCGACGCCGGCGAGTTCGGCGTTCACAGCCAACACCGCGCGAGCATGACCAGCGTACTCGCTAGTTCCCTGGAGCGACTGCGCTGCGTGTAACCGGCTCCGTGATGCCAGTTCCGTGGGTGCTATCCGGCACAGACGCGAGGCCAAAGGCAGCGTGAATCGCTGGGACTGCGCGGGCTACCTCGTGCTCCGCAATCACGAACGAGATGTTGAGCTCGGAAGAACCTTGGGCGATTGCGACAATGTTGATACCTGCTTGCCCCAAGGTGTTGAAGACACGACCCGCAACACCCGGTGTGCCCTTCATCCCCGCACCAACGACTGCCACGATTGCGAGCTGTGAATCCTCGCTAATGCGCGCAATCAATCCTTTGTGGAGGTCGAGTTCGAACTCACGGGTAAGGGCAGCGTGTACCATTGCTGCCTCGTGCTGCCGGACAGCAAAACCGAGGCTATGCTGAGACGAGGCTTGGAAAATCATGTACACGTTCGCGCCGGTCTTGGCAACAGCTTCAAAGACGCGTGCTGTCACATCGGCCACGCTCAGGAAGCTGCTACCCTCAACAGTGATGACGCTAATCCCTGGAATGGCAGTGATTGCCTTCACAACTGAGCCATTTGGTACCGTTTCCGGCCCAATGCGGGTGCCTGGATGGTCGGGGTTGAAGGTGTTCTTAATCCAGATTGGGATCCCGCGGCTCGCTGCCGGCTGCATTGTCCGCGGGTGGATGACTTTGGCACCAAAGTAGGCGAGCTCAGCTGCCTCAGCATAGGAAATGGCTGGCAGGGTCCGCGCTTCGGGGACAAGGCGTGGGTCTGCAGTCATCACGCCGTCCACGTCGGTCCAGATCCACACTTCATCAGCGTCAAGCGCGTAGCCAAGGATTGCCGCTGAGTAGTCTGAGCCACCGCGTCCTAGGGTTGTCACTGCGCCGTTCAGTGTTGCGCCAAAGTAACCAGTCACGACTGGCAACATGCCGCGCTCGAGCAGGGGGACAAGGATGCTGTGCGCACGCTCTCGGGTGACGTCAAGTAAGGGAGAAGCGTTGCCGAACTGATCATCGGTGACGATAATCTGGTCAGACTCCACTGGTTCGGCTGGGATGCCAGCCTGATTCAATGCAGCGGCAACGAGGACAGCTGCCATGCGTTCGCCGAAGGAGGCAATCCAGTCTTCGGCACGGCGTGAGAGATGGCCAAGCACGTGGACGGATTCCACGAGGCGGCTGCACCGGTCGGCCAGCGCCGTGATGTGGGCAATGGTCTCGTGCTGGCGCTGCGAGTCAGTGAGCAGGGCAGTTGCCGTGTCGCGATGCCGCTCGATCAATGCTTGCCGCAGCTGCGTGTGTGCCTGGTCGTTCCCAGCGGCTGCCTGCGCAGCAGCCTCCAGGAGTTGATTCGTCACTCCACTCATGGCTGAGACAACGGCAGCAACGCGATCCCCCTGACGATAGGCATCGGCGAGGATCTGCGTTACCTGGCGCACTGCGTCGACTGATCCGACCGATGTCCCCCCGAACTTCATGACACGAAGCATGCGTTCCACCTCCCGCGCACGAACCATTCAAGCCGCCAAGGATACTGCGTGACCATGTGGTAAGCCAAGGCGGCAAGGCCATCGCCCTGTTAACTCTGGTATACTCAGCGTTTTGTGAATAGGAGGGAAGGAGTGACCACCGTGGTATCAGTGACGATTGAGTATTGCCGCAGCTGAGGCTATCGCGAACGTGCCATCCGTGTGATGGAGCAACTGCTCAATGCCTACGAGTTGGTACTTGATCAGATCGTACTCCAGCCATCGTCTGGTGGGCGATTTGAGGTAACCGTAGGGCATGAGGTTGCGTTCTCGAAAGCCCAGCAGGGGCGCTTTCCAGAAGAGAACGAGGTGGTGGAAGCTGTTGGCCGCCTTCTGGAAAACCACGGCACTGATGGCCATTGATGAACGCCCAATGCGTTTGAGGCTCGATTCGTTGTGTGAACCATGGGGATGAGGCAGCGCGCGCGGCATTTGTTCCTGATTGCTCGTGTCCACGAAGTTGCACTCAAAGGGGCGAATCGCCCCTGGTTTATGCGGACGCTGGTTGGGAACCTTGAGTACGCGCTCAGCGGGCTGCCGCACGGGCGCATTCAGGTTCGCAACCTGCGGGTACTGGTGCCCCTTTCAGAACTGGAAAGTTGGCCGGCCTTTCGTGAGCGGCTTGATTGGGTTTTCGGGGTTAGTTCCTACGGGCTCGCACTTGAGACAGGAACGAGTGTGCAGTCCTTGACAGCGGGACTTGACCGGCTACTCGAGCTGACCGGCCCGCCTCCTGGCAGCTTCTGCGTCCGTGTCAAGCGCACAAACAAGGGATATCCGCTGACGTCGCCCGAGCTTGAGCGGATTCTCGGTCAGCACATCCAAGAGCGCACTGGCGCCCCGGTAAACTTGACTGCGCCGACCGTAACCTATCGGGTTGACCTGCTCTATGACCGGGCACTCCTGACCGGCGAAGAATACCGCGGGCCTGGCGGATTGCCGGTTGGCGTGAGTGGCCGCGTCGTTGTCCTGCTCTCCGGTGGGTTCGATTCGCCAGTCGCTGCCTATCGGATGATGAAGCGCGGCTGTTTTTTGACCCTTGTGCACTGCCATGCCTATCCCTACGTCCGGCCGACGTCGATTGAGAAGGTGATCTCGATTGCCCAGCACCTTGGGCGCTACCAGCCAGGAATGCGCCTCCATATCGTACCGATTGGCGATGCCCAGCGGGAGATTGCCCTGGCCGCTCCGCCTGAACTGCGCGTTGTACTCTACCGGCGGCTCATGCTCCGCATCGCAACGGCGATTGCCCACGAGCAGGGTGCTGGAGCGATCGTAACGGGGGAAAGCCTCGGGCAGGTCAGTTCGCAGACGCTTGAGAATATGCGGGCAATCGGTGCAGTGACCGACCTGCCGCTGCTACGGCCGTTGGTCGGGTTTAACAAGGATGAGATCATGGCTGAGGCTGTGCGCATCGGGACCGAGCCGATCTCGCGCATTCGCGATGATGACTGCTGCACAGTCTTCGTCCCGCTGCATCCCACAGCACATGCGACGCTTGAAGAAGCAACCGCTGCCGAACGCCTCTTCGATCCTGCGGCGTTGGTACAGGCGTGCCTGGCCCGGCGGACAGACTATGATGGTGACCCAGCGACATGGGACGTCAGCGCTGCGTTGCTCGCTGCAACCGGTTAAGGCATGGCGTCAGGGTGGGGTCCGATTCGATCACACGCTGGTCAACATGGCACGGTAGCACACGCCCAAGCTGCACCAGACTGCTTCCCAGGCGCATGTGACTGGTAGGGGTGAAGCACCTAGGCATGGGGTGCTGTCACAGTGTCGATGGAACGGGCAAAGGATTCGCGAATGCGCCGGACAAGCAGCGTGATGCTCACGATGGCCACGAGCCCGCTCAATGTCTCGGCAAGCAGCCAGCCCATTGGTGAGCTAACTGGCAGCGTTTGAAATGTATCCCATAGGGTATGGAGAATGATCGCGAGCAGCAGTGCGCGCCAGGTCGCTCCCCGGATGAGCCCATGGCCTGTTTGGGCACGCTCGCGCCAGAGCGTTGCGGTAACGAGGCCGGTCCACGCAGCGTGTCCGGCGGGCGAGAGCAAGCCCCGGATAAGCAACACAGTCTCAACTAAGCCAACATTACCTCGTGAAGCAAGGAGTGCGACGAAGCCGTAGCCCATCGTCTCAAGCGCCGCAAAACCCATCCCAGAAGCAACACCAAGTACCAAGCCGGTTGCTTCACTGCGAGAGCGGCCGAAAAGATAGACGACCAATGGCACAATGAGCTTGCTCAGCTCCTCGATCACCCCAACAGCAATGAGCGGCAGGAAGCCGAGGCTACGGTAGGTATCGTACTCCAGCGTGCCAGCGACCGTCGCACCAAGGACGCCGCCCCAAACAAAATTCCAGATAACGACATGTGGTGCCAGCTGTTCCGGCAGCGCGTGCTCATAGAGCCAGAGGACAAAGGTGACAGGCACCAGGAAGGCACCGATGAGGAGCAGGGCTGGCGCGTAGTTCGGGTTATGCGTTTGCTGAATCGCACGCTGCAGCAAAACAAAGAGGATGAGGCCACCAACAAGGACCTGGAACCATCCGCGGAATGGAAGACGGAGAATCCCCATGACATCCCCCTCCGAATGCACGATGCGACTGTGGACAATGCACTACCCGCTATGATAGCGATGATGCAGGGGCTTGTGCCGATACAGCAGTAGAAGACACGCTGAGGCTGAAAGGATCCCAGAGTGGCTCGCCAGGCAGGAAGCGTGCAGCCCGGCGTGGATCGTAGGACTCAGTGAGCCGTACGACTGCCAGCGCAATCAGTGGTAGCGCTAGTTCAGTCTCGTAGACGAGGTACCGTGGCTCCCAGACTGGATCAAATTTGTCCTTGTACTCCCGTAAACCAGTGAACGAGAAGAGCCGGTTCAACCGTGTGTAGAAGAGCTGAATGGCGCGAGCTGTCAAGTCCACCCCGGTTTCAGGCGTCACACCAGCCAGTGGAGCCAGCCCAAGCGACAGGCTAGTGTAGCCGTGCGCCTGGGCTCGTTCAATGAGCTTGACGAGCAGAAAGTCCATTGCACCATTGGGTTCTGGCAGCCGACGCATGAGGTCGAAGGTGAGTTGGCCCGGCACCCCGCTCGGGATCAGGTTCACGAAGGCGACAATCTGCCCGGTTGCGCTCTCGACCGCAACGATCGGCGTCCACCTGACATAATCATCGCGAAACTGCCCTTGGGTGAAGCTACGTTCACGCCGGTTTAGTCCAGTGAGCCATGTGTCGGAAACGGCACGAAGATGAGCAAGCAGCGTGTCGTTGTGGGGTGGGGTGTAGTAGACAACGTGATATCCCTCGCGCTCAAGGCGATGCACAATCCATCGGAGCGGCTTACGGCGCGCGCCCCGGAGCGAGAACGAGCGCAGGTCGAGCACGGCTTCTTCGCCGATCTTGATTGCCTCGAGTCCACGCGCGCGGTATGCCGCAAGATGTGTCTCAGGCACTTGATGGAAAGCGACCCGCCAGTCGTTCGCGTCGCAGAAGTCGAGGAACTCGTCGAGTACGCGGTCGAAGTCTGCTGGTGTCGCGGCAACGGGGTCGCCGAGGACAACGGCCGTGTTGAGACTGACGCCATAGGCGATCACGGCCTCGCCGTGTGAGGGAAAGAAGAAGAGCTTATCCGGCCACCACTTAAAGAAATCAAGCGAGGAGTTGCCATACCGCTCAATCAGCTGCCGAGCACGCTGACGCTCCTGTGGGTGCGTGCGATAGCGCCAAACGACGGGGCGGGTGAGGGAGAAAGCCGCGACTGCGAGCGTGGTAATGCCAATCACGGTCAGCGAGTCAAGGAACCACGCGCCGTAGCGGGTGTGGGGGTGAATGGTTCGTCCGCCGATGCCAAAGTAGGTGGCAAGTGTCTGCTCAATTGCCTCGTGGAAGCGAAAGTGCTCGCCAAACGCGCGTGGGCCGAGCAGTTGGAATCCGAGTGCGCCGTACACGAGGGCAAAGGCAAAGCTAAACACAGTAAACGCGAGACCACGTTGCAACGTTGGCAGGTCAGAGCGGACATGGTAGTCGTTGTGGCGCCAGAGCAGAATCGCAATGTTGATGCCAGCCAGTACTGAAATCCATGGGTCGCCCCCGCGTAGACCGTGGATCGGAATCAGGCCAGCCAACAGAGCAAGCGAGGCAAGCCAGGCTGTGCGCTTGCGACGCCAGAGTTGATAGGCCAGGTACATGAGCAAGAAGCCGAGGACGACGGCGAAGGTACGCGAGAACTCCTGCGGCTCAAAGAGCGAGTACTCACTCAGCCGGTTCAGCCGTGGAGGGATCATGTGTGGCGTCGTCGCAACCAAAATTGAGAGCAGTCCTGTGAGGAAGAGCACCAGAGCTGGCAAATGCCGAACGAAACGACGTACCTCGCGGTCTTGCCCAAGGCGGAGTGCGAGCCCAAGCGCGAACGGCAACCAGAGTTCATGCAGGCGGTAGAGCAACGAGGCCGCGAGGGCGGCAGCCCCGGGCACACCGAGTTGCTCGAGCGCGAGCGTCATCGACAGTTCGACCGCGCCGGTGCCTTGAAAGAGCGGGATGACGAAGGCAAAGAGCAAGCCGACCTGATAGCCAATCAGCGCCACGAGCAGCGGAGGATGGACGCCCGTCGCGCGGAGGCAGGCAGCTAACAGCGCGACGTTGGCCAGGTCGACTGTCAGCGCAAACAGGAAGGGGAGGCCGAGGTCGCGCACGCGAATGCGCCGGCTGCGCAGGCCGTCGATGAGCTGGCGGACTTCCTCCGGCAACATACTGACAAGGCGATCGGGCAAAGGTAGGCCGCTGAGCACGAGCGCCGCGCCGCCGATGAATGTGCCAGCAACCAGACTCAGCGCAGCAACACCGCTCAACATGAGGGGGGTTAGGGCGTGGTCGAGGATGAGCAAGATGAGCGCAGGGATCAGCAAAAGCACAAACGACGTATAGCCGAGCGCGGCGTAGAGCCCGAGCGAGAGGAGGGATGCTTCGGTGGGCACCCCGAACTGGGCCAGATCCTGCGTGAAGACGTAGGTGCCAGGAGCGACGCCAAACGGCGTGACGGTGCTCACGAGCAAGCGGTGAAGGTCAGCGCGGAATAGTGTGCGAATGGGCAAGGGGTAGCCAAGCCGCGCCAGGATTGTCCGAAGGTTCGCCGCAATGACCAGGAGGATGCCCAGCTGAAGCAGGAGCGTCACGAACAACCAACGCGGGTCGGCATGACGCCAGACCAGGGTCAGCCGCACCAGCTCGCGCCGCTGATTCACGAAAAAGATGGTTACCAGCCCCAGTAAGACGACTAGCCACGCGCCGCTGGGAAGGCGCTGGAGTTGCTGGATGATTCGTCGCACGAGTCGCATTTGCCGCCGCTCACCTTAGGATGTTGCCACCGTTTGCCGTGTGGCACGCGATTGATGATAGACAAAATGCAGGCACCCTGCGAGTCCCGTTTCCTGCGCGGCCGTGTCCAGGGCTGTGTAGACCGACAACGCCCTGAGAACGAGCGAGTCGCGTGCGATGCATCAGCTGGTCCCTGCCCAGCGAGCCAATGGCCTCACTGCTGCATGCCCCGGTAGCGATGGCACTACCCGCGCGAGAAGCTCCCGGCTCACCTTGATGGCCTGTTATCCGCTGAGCTTAGGCGGATTCTAGACGATGAGTGGAAACACCTCAGGAGAAATCGTCGCGTGTAGCATCGAGAGGTATGGCTAGGGCCTCTCGTTGCCCAGGCTGACGTAGCGGCTTGCCAGTGTCGTGTAAGCAAGGAGAACATGCATGATGATGACCGATCTCGTCTTTGTCTTACGGCTCCTCCACCTGCTGACTGGCCTCGGCTGGGTCGGGGAAGTATTAACAGTCAACTTCGTCTTGCTGCCGACCTTACGCCGCGTCGATCCGCAGACCCGGGCACAACTCCTCATCCTCGCTTTCCCACTGGTCTTTCAACTCGCTACTGTTCTCGGAGGACTCGCTGTGCTGAGTGGCCTTGGGCTGTTCCTCCTGCTTGCTCATGGCCATCCTCTCCTGCTCGTAACGACCGCATGGGGGCACCGCATCCTCATTGGCGGATCCCTAGGAGGCGGACTCTACCTCTTCCATCTGTTCCAGGAGTCACGAGCGGAGCAGTCACTGGCAGCCGAGATTCTGGCATTGCGTGAACACGACGATCCGGTTCGCCTCGCGGCTCTGTTCCGTCATCTGGCGATCTTTCCACGTGTTGGACTCGGCATCCTCCTCGTTGCCGTTGGCTTCATGAGTGCCGCGGCACGCCTACCGTAGGTCGTCGCATCCCAATGCATTCGCCGATCACTGCCAAGTTCCGTGGGTACTCGTTCCTGCTTGTCACGGTGAAGCAATACAAAAACGAAATCGAATCTTCCGTGATCGAGATAGTCTGAAAATGCCACAGAAAATTGTCTCGTTTTTCCTGACTTGTATCTTCATATCCGAATACGATAAAATGATTATGTGCCAACGAGCTGCGGCTCGTAGCACTGCAAGTAATAAGACGTGTGGGCATGCCTGAGTCTGTTCCATCTCGCTACGCAGAATGCGAAGGGAAGAGGTTCCCGTGGTGGAGGCTGATCACTCGCTCAATCAGTTGCATTATTCACGTGTTCCCATCTTCCCGATAACGCAAGTCACTGGCCTGAGCCAGCAACTCATCAAGCTTGCATTAGCCCTGGACGCAGCGTGAATGTGCCACGTCATGACCAGTAAGGAGAGCGCCATGCAAGCGCGTTTGCCAGAACGTCAGAAAGCAAAGACCGATAAAAGAATGCTTCGTGTGAAGTGGCATTGGGTGGGCACAGGGCTCGAGGGGTTCGCTGCGATCAGCGGACTGGCGCTGAGCGCCATCGCCTGCTGTACATGGGCGCTTATCCAGTGGCTCGCCCTTGTCCTTTCTGCAGTTGGGGGAGCAGCAGCGTTTACCGTGCTTGCTCGGGCTGAAGCGTTGCTGCTTGTCATCGCCGCTGGAGCGCTTGGCGTTGCCGCCCGGTTCACTCGTGATCCCCTTAGTCGGACTCTCGACCTCGCGCTGGCTAGCCTGATGCTCCTCCTTGCTGCCCTGCGTGAGATGTGGTCGATTTCCCCGTTCCTACTTTGGGCTCTTGGCCCCTTGAACTGGCTCTTCGTCCACCGTCAGCAAGTCTTGCTTGTGGCCATTCTCGCTAACCTCGCCATTCGTATTGGAAGCTGGGCATGGCGCCATAACCAGGGTGCTTCGTCGGGATGCTGTAGCGTGCAGCCGACGAGCGTCTCGCGGGGCGTCGCTGACGTTGCATGGGAGGAACACGATGGCGTTATCGTCTGAGTATGAAGTTGTCCTTGTAGTCGATGGTATGACGTGCGCGGCCTGTGAGCGGCGCGTTGAACAGGCCCTCACACAAGCTGGAGCGCGCAACCCCAGCGCCAATTGGCGCAGCCGCACTGTGACATTTCGTATGCCGGCCGATGCCGACCTTGAGCGCTTCCGTCGCGCCGTGGCAGCGGCTGGCGGTTCACGCCACCACTATGTTCCTGGAGAGGCGCGGATGCAGCCACTGCCAGGCGCAGGCGGGACTGCACCGGTGAGCGAGCCTGCTGATGTCGATTTCGTGATCCTCGGCAGCGGGTCGGCAGCCTTCGCCGCGGCGATCGAAGCGCGGCAGCTTGGCGCCAGCGTTGTGATGATTGAGCGAGGCACCATTGGTGGGACATGCGTCAATATTGGCTGTGTGCCAAGCAAGTTCTTGCTTCGTGCAGCTGAAGTTGCCCACGAGGCGCGCACGAGCCCGTATCAAGCGGTGGTGAGCCGGCTTGAGGGCATCGATCTGGCGGCGCATGTCGCGCAAAAGCGCGCGCTGATTGCCGAGTTACGCCGGGAGAAGTATGAAGACCTGATCGCATTCTATGGCTGGGAACTGATCCGTGGAGAGGGACGCTTTGTTGATGGCCAAACTGTCGAAGTCAACGGGCGCCGCATCCGTGCCCGCGCTATCCTCATCGCAACTGGAGCACAGCCAGCTGTTCCTCCTATTCCCGGCTTGAGAGATGTCCCGTTTCTCACCAGTACAACCGCGCTCGATCTTGACCATATTCCTGCTTCACTCGCGATACTCGGTGCTGGCTACGTTGCCCTCGAGTTGGGGCAAGCGTTCCAGCGACTTGGTAGCGCGGTTACCTTGATCCAGCGCCGTCCACGCCTCTTGCCAGAGGCTGAGCCAGAGTTAGCGAGCGCGCTGCAGCAGGCGCTCGAAGCTGAGGGCATGCGCTTTGCCCTTGGCTCCCACGTGCTTCAGATCGAGCGGGTCGGTGCTGGCGTGCGTCTGACACTCAACCAGTCTGGGCACACGGAGACGATTGAGGCAGACGCCTTGCTTGTCGCAACCGGTCGCCAGCCTAATACTGACCAGCTCAACCTGAGGGCTGCTGGCGTTGCCGTCGACGATCGAGGTGCGCCAGCACATGATGCAACCCTGCGGACGACCAATCCGCGGGTCTACGTCGCTGGCGACGTCACACTCGGCCCTCAATTTGTCTATGTGGCTGCCTATGAGGGGCGACTCGCCGCTCGCAACGCATTGTTAGGCGAAGCGCGGCCTGCTGACCTGTCAGCTGTGCCTGCGGTCATCTTTACTTCACCGCAAGTTGTATCTGTCGGGCAGACGCGCGCGCAGGCTGAGACAGCAGGCTACTCTGTCGTGAGTGGTTTTGCTCCAGCAGCAGTCATTGCGCGCGAGCGGGTCAATCTGCAGCCGTATGGAGGCGTTCTGGTTGTCGCTGACGCTGACTCTGAGCAGATACTCGGCGTCCATGCTGTGGCCACTGCTGCTGGCGAGCTGATCGAAGCTGCGACGTTGGCCGTTGTTCACCGGCTAACGCTCGACGATCTCCGTAACCACTTGTCACCATACCTGACCAGTAGCGAGGGATTGCGCCTAGCTGCTCTCGCGGTCACCCAAGACGTAGCCCGACTCTCTTGCTGTGCGTAGTAGAGATGATGCGAAAGGAGGAACGCATGGAAGAAGCACATGAGATGCCGGAGGCAGAGGTAATGACACCGGAGCAACCCGCTGAACTCGGACTGCACCCGCGGGCGGGCCGCCGCGTTGGGCAGGTGAGGCGCAGCGGGAGTGCACGAGCGCTCCCAGATTCTCGTCACACGGCTACGCCAGAACTTGTTGCCAGGTTGCTTCATGGACTGAGTGACCCAACACGCGTGCGGATCCTTGAGCTTCTGATCCGCGAAGGCGAGCTCCATGTCAGCGCACTTGTCGAACGCCTTGGTCAACCCCAAGGCCGAATCTCAGCCCATCTCGGGTGCTTGCGCACCTGTGGGTGGGTCACGGTACGACGGGAAGGCAAATTTGCGTACTACCGGGTCGTTGACGAACGCGTGCCGTTACTACTGGCACTGGCTAAAGACCTCGCAGCCGATCACGCTGCTGGCGTGCTGGGTTGTCCATTAGCGTAAGTTGCGCGCACGGAGGGAGTGACGGGATGGAAGGACAACCTCGAGTGAGTTGGAAAACCCTTGGCATCGTCGTTCTCGCTGTGCTCGCCTGCCCTTGCAGCTGGCCAGGGGTCGCTTTTCTTGTCGGCTGGCTAGGCCGGGCCATTGGCCTGAGCTGGCCGGTCACGCTCGGCCTGGTGGGTAGTGTTGCGCTCGGTAGTGCTGTCCTCATCGTGCTTCGGCGGCGCGCACGGGCCACTGCCCAGGAAATCGGAGGCTCCTGCTGCGTGTCGCTGAGTACGTCCGCAACGCCCGCCCGGCAGCAGTCTCAGGCAACACCGGATACGGAGGCAAACGATGTTGTCGACGCGCGACCAGTTCACACTGCACGCTCGTCACGGCCTCTTGCGCGTTAGTACGCTGCTGCTCGGCTTCACCCTCATTGCTGTTGCGTGTGTGACAGGCAGCGCTACGCCTGTGCAGTCCGGTTCTCCACGTGCTACCCAGCAATCGCTAACGCCGGCGGTAGCTTCCCCGGCGCCGACAGCCATGCCTCAACTCGGTCAGCCGACATCTGCCACGTCAACCCCAACGGCAGGGCCGGAGACGACTCCAGAAAAGACGTGGCCAGCGACAACGCCAGTCCCACCAACACCGACCACAACGAAACCAACTGCCCAGACCGCCCTTGAAGCATCGCCATCCGCGGTATCAGCCGAGCAAACGCTAGCGTCTTCGCCGCACGTAGCAACTCCGACTCCGGCTATAGCAAAGACAACTGTCGCGACCTCGCAGGTAGCAACGTTATCCCCGACAGCGGCCCCAGCTGCTGACACAGATTTCGCTGTGCGCCTGCTCGATGGGCGGGTGTTCCACCTTGCTGACGCGCGTGGCCGTCCGGTTGTCGTCTTGTCCCTGACCACGGGCGGTTGTGCAGCATGTACTGCCCAAGCCCAGGCCCTGATCCGCGCTGCGGCCCAGCAACCCACCATCGTCGCACTCGCGCTCGATATCGACCCGCTTGACACTCCGCAAGACGTCGCAGCATTTCGTGACTTCCTCGGCGGGACGGCTGTCTTGTGGGCTATTGACAACACAGGAACTTTGGCGCGTCAGCTTGGCCTGCGTGACATCAACCAAGTCATCGTCATTGCCCCGAATGGCCAGACAGTCTACCGGGGCTCGGCACCAGCTGACCCTGCTCAGTTCCAGCAACTTATTCGTCGGGCTAGCGTCGGCGCCAACGGGTGTTGCTAAGAATGACACAGGAGGCAGCGGCAATGGCGCATCCACCACAGGCGAGAATGCCCACTCCCCGCTCAACCCGGCAAGCAAGGCGGAAGGCGCGGCAGCCTTTCCCTCTCGGCCGAGTTGTAGCCGGTATCGTACTCGGCCTTGGCCTCGTCGCACTGGCCGTGTTTGTCATCTTCCCGAAGCATGTAACACAACCGCCGAATATGTCTTCGTCCGGCCCCGTTGCCGTAGGTCAACCCGCCCCCGATTTCTCCTTGACCCTTGTTGACGGTACCCCGTTTCGGCTGAGCGAGCATCGGGGCCGCGTTGTGGTCTTCTACACTATGGCAGGGTGGTGCGCCTCCTGCATTCCTGGTACGCGCACCTGGGCCCAGCTCTATCCCGAATATCACCAGCGCGGTATCGACCTCGTCATGTTATCAGTCGAACCGACCGAAACTCCACAGACGCTTGCTGCCTTCGAACAACAGGCGGGGATCAGCGGCTCAACGCTGCCGTGGGCCATTGACCGGAACTTGCAGATTGCTCGGTTGCTCGGCGTGCAAAGCCTTGACCAGACGATCATCATTGATCGACAGGGACGGCTGGCCTACTCAAGTCCAGCCCCGCTCAACGCCGGCCAGCTTCGACAGGTACTTGACCAGGTACTTGGAGGGAAATAACCGATGGGAATCGTACAAGCCTGGGTAGCCCACTGGCTTTCCGTGCTCGTTGACTGGCTACCGGTTGGCTATGCCTTTGGGGCAGGTATGCTCGCAGCTGTGAATCCCTGTGGATTTGCGATGCTGCCCGCCTATCTCGCACTCTACCTTGGCGCAGTGCCGCAGGCTGGTCGTTCGCTGCCCCGGCGGCTTGGTGAAGCGTTGGCGGTTGGCATCGCTGTCTCACTCGGCTTTCTCATACTCTTCGTACTAGCCGGGCTGGTCGTCGCTGCTGGTGGACGGCTTTTGCTCCCCATCATGCCTTGGGTTGGCTTAACGATTGGCAGCGTGCTCATCATACTCGGCCTTCTGTTACTCCTTGGGCGTACGCTCAATCCCATTATCTTTGAAGAACTTGCCGACCGCCTTGGGCAGCACGCTCGCATGCAATCGGGTAGCACAAGCCGGAGTACAGCCGAGGCCGCTGATCCCCCTACTAGTGCACTGCGCGCAGCGCAAGGCTTCTTTCTGTTTGGCCTTGCTTATGGTCTGGCTTCACTCAGCTGCACCTTACCAGTCTTCATGGTTGCAGCGGGGAGCGCGCTTGTCAGCGGTAGCGTGGGGCGTGGGCTTGTCCAACTCCTCAGTTACGGGCTTGGCATGGCGAGCGTTGTCCTTGCCTTAACGCTCGCCCTGGCATTCGTCAAGACCGGTCTTGTTGCGATACTGCGTCGGGCCATTCCCTACGTCCAAGTGGCCTCGGCCGGATTGCTCATTTTCGCCGGCATGGCTATTGTCCTTTACTGGTGGCCCCACCTCTGATAGCGGACACGAGGGCACAGTCCGCCGAGTAAGTGGATGCGTCAAAGATAAAATGACGATCGCTATCCATTCCTTGAGGAAGCCCGCAGACCGCTTGCAAGAGCGAGGCGAGAGGACGAGGCGAAGCGATGAAGGTCCTCACAATGCAATTCTTTGCGTATAAGAATCCTTATCCGCAAAATATTATGCTCGTTCATCCCAGGACAATGTATCGTGGCCACTTGGTGTACCGGAGGGTGGCAATGGGTGTTGTCGTTCCTGCCCGCGAGAGCGCAGCAGGATCACGTCGCCACAGAGGTTAGCGCTCTCACATGTATTCCAGGCATGCACGGCAGCATGTGTCGGCATTGGTGGATCAGCATGCAACGGCATTCATGCAGTGCTGCCACAGTCCAGCGGCTCATGGTTCCTTGCTGGCAGGCAGTTGGCGTAATTCGCTGCGCGCATGGCAGCGCGGCAATGCAGCGTGTGTCATTGCCGCAGAGCATACCGTCGGTGAAGCCCGCGCGTGCAGGCACGAAAGTCTCATCATAGTAGCGATGCTGAGCACGCCGCACCGACAGGTTGCGTCGCGTTGCTCAAAACACTGCGGGATCGATGCTGACGACGACGCCGCCGGCATGCTCAGTATCCGCCTGTGTTGCAGTGGCTCGCGGTATCGATGTACGGCAAAGCCCCTTGCCTGTGTCTCGGCAATGCCCCTCATTGAAGGCAATTAATTATGTCACCTTCAAAATGTCGTGAGAGCACGAACACGGTCCATGGCATAATCGGGAAGTGCGTGGGGTTACCCGAAGGATCAATCTGGGAGTCGGAGCACAAGTCATGGCTCGCGAGACTGCAATCAGGCGACAAAATGGAGCAGCGCTCGAGCAATCTATCTATGATCTTGTTCGTCGTGCCATCTTTGAACATCGTTTACCGCCGGGCACGCACTTACCTGAAGAGACGCTCGCCGCCGTTTTCGGTGTGAATCGGCAGCGGATTCGTCGCGTGCTCTTGCGCCTGGCACACGATAAGATGGTTGACTTGCGTCCAAACCGCGGCGCGACGGTTGCCCAGCCCTCGCCCAAGGAAGCCCGTGACTTGTTCGCTGTCCGTACAGTGCTCGAAGAACTCGCGATCCGTGAATTGGTCGGTTCGCTGAGTGCCGAGCAGGCAGCTCGCCTGGCGGAGCATGTTGCTGCCGAGCGTATGGCCTTCGAGCAGGGTGATCGGCATACGATGATTCGGCTTTCTGGTCAGTTCCATATCCTCTTGGCTAGTCTCACCGGCAATACGGTGCTCGAAGAACTGATCCGTGGACTGGTTGCGCGCTCGTCGCTCTTGCTTGCACTCTATGGTGGGTCGAATGAAGAGCTCTGCTCACACCTTGAACATCAAGAACTGCTCGATGCGATCATAGCTGGTGATCAGCAGCGTGCAATCCAGCTTATGGATGCCCATTTGAACGGGATCGCCCAGCGACTGCATCTGAGCGAACCGGCTTCGGCCGCGACGAACCTGCCGGCAATCTTTCGCGAGCTCATGGCGCTGCCTGCTACGTCTGCTCCACCACCGTTGCGCTAAGCTCCCGAGGAGCACGCTCGCCAAGCACAGCCCCACGTGGCACACGATACCGTATCCGCTGCCGGCGGTGCACGACGGTAATAGCGGTTACACCAGCAGTGTCCACTGCGCTACCTGCTTCGCTGGCACCCTGCTGCTCTGCCAGGCAGAGAGACGAATACGGGCGGTGGTGGCCTCCTTTCCAACAGGGTGCATCTGAGGGTGCTACGCTGTTGCCGAGTGCTCAGTTGCCGTGGTTCCCTCGCCAGTAAGCGTGCGATAGACGAGCGCAAGTGCGGCATGGTCAAGTTCAGCCCCGCCGTTTGCAATCAAGCTGTCGAAGAGCGTTGCAACGTGCGCCGTTGCTGGAAGCGGCGTCGCAAACTCGCGTCCGAGGTTCAGCGCAATCCGCAAGTCTTTGCGATGCAAGCGCGCGCGGAAGCCCGGAGTAAAGGCGTTCTCGAGCATGCGCTGGCCGTGGACTTCGAGAATGCGGCTGTGGGCAAAGCCACCGAGCAACGCCTGGCGTACCCGCGCTGGGTCAACGCCAGCCCGAGCGGCGAGCGTGAGAGCCTCAGCAACAGCTTGAATCGTTAAGGCCACGACCATCTGGTTGCAAGCCTTGGCGACCTGTCCAGCGCCCGGTCCACCAACGTGGGTGATGTTCTTGCCGAGGACTTGGAAGATCGGCCGAGCGCGTTCGAACGCCGCTTCAGACCCGCCGACCATGATGGAGAGGGTACCTTGCTCGGCGCCAATTTGTCCGCCCGAGACAGGGGCATCCAATGCCTCCACCTGCCGCTCAGCAAACGCTGCATGGACTGCGCGAGCGACAGCCGGGTCAATGGTTGACATGTCGATGAAGAGGCTCCCGGGCTTGATCCCTTCGATCACGCCGTTCGGTCCAAGCGCAACCTCCTGCACTTCTGGCGAATCCGGGAGCATAGTGATGACAACAGTGCTCTGCTCCGCCACCTCGCGCGGATTGCGAGCGCCTTTCGCCCCCTGCTCAACGAATTCAGCGACCGTCGCCTGATTCCGTGTGTAGACCGTGAGCGGGAAGCCGGCACGCAACAGGTTGCGGGCCATTGGCTTGCCCATAATGCCCAGCCCGATAAACCCGATCTGCTCCACCGTTGTCCTCCTGCCTAGCGTTGAAAGCCAGCGGCCTCGATCCAGTCGAAAGCGTGCCAGGTATCAGGAACTGGCACGTACTCAAGTCCAACATAGCCGTCATAGCCAAGATGATCAAGCTCGATGAGCACGTCGCGCAGCGGAGCGCGGCCGGTGCCGGGTTGATGGCGCCCTGGCACATCGGCAATCTGGACGTGACCAATCAGCGACATGTGTTCGCGGAGAAAAGCGAGTGGGTCTTCCCCCATCCGCACAGCGTGATAGACATCATACTGGATGCGGAGGTTTGGCACGCCCACGGCTTCAACGATTGGTAGGGCTTCGGCACCGGTCCTGATGAAGAATCCAGGAATATCGAGGTCGTTGACTGGCTCGAGGAGCAGCGTTATGCCGTCCTCACCCAGAACGTCGGCAGCGTAGCGGAGGTTCGCAACGAGCGTGGCAGTTGCGTCCTTGTGTGCTAGCCCTGGCGGAACAATGCCTGCCAAGCAGTTGATGCGTCGCACGCCGAGCGCGCGGGCGTAGACACGCGCGCGCTCCACCCCTTGCCGAAATTCCTCCTGCCGCTCTGGGTGAATCGCAATCCCGCGATCTCCAGCAGCCCAGTTGCCTGCGGGAAGATTGAACAGCACTTGCGTCAGTCCGTGTGCCTGCAGCGTTGTGGCGAGCGTGTGTGGTTCCTCGTCGTAGGGAAACATGTACTCGACGAAGCGAAAGCCTGCCTGGCGTGCCGCAGCAAAGCGTTCAAGAAACGGCATCTCTGTGAACAGGAAGCTGAGATTGGCGGCGAACCGCGGCATCGTGCTCTCCCCCTTCCCCTCCCCGGCATTATCGCACAGGCTCACCGCGGACAAGTGCGTGCGCGAGCGCGTTGTGCCGGGCAATGAGTGCAGGCAGATCGAGATCGACAATCTCCCCTTTCCAGACGCGGATTCGCCCATTCACGACGCTAAAGTCGACGTACGGCGGGTGGCAGAAGACAAGTGCTGCAACCGGATCGTGGACAGCTCCGCCGGCGAGATCGAGGCTATCGATACGCACGCCGATGAAATCAGCGGCCATTCCTGGGGCCAGCTGGCCAATGTCGTCACGGCCAAGGACTGCTGCCCCACCACGTGTTGCGAGCCAGAGGACTTGACGTGCAGTCAGTGCACCCGGGTCGCCGGTAATCCGGTGGAGCAGCAACGCGTTGCGTGCCTCGGCCAGCAAGTGTGAGCTGTCATTCGAGGCTGATCCGTCGACGCCGAGCCCGACCCGTGCGCCAGCCTGGAGCAGCGCGGGTACTGGGGCAATGCCCGACCCCAGGCGCATGTTTGATGTCGGGCAGTGTGCCACACCCGTTCGCGTGTGGCCGATGCGTCCGATTTCGTCCTCGGTGAGGTGCACCATGTGAGCATGCCAGACATCCGGACCAACCCAGCCAAGTTCTTCGGCAAGCTCAACAGGCCGCTTTCCAAAGGTTTCACGGCAGTAGGCAATCTCGTCTCGGGTCTCGGCCAAGTGCGTGTGCAGATGCACACCGTAGGCACGTGCCAGTTCAGCGCTCTGCCGCATCAAGGTTGGTGAGACCGAGAATGGCGAACAGGGAGCGACGACGATCCGCACCATGGCGTAGCGCGCTGGATCATGATAGTGCTCGATGACACGCCGGCAGTCACGGAGAATAGTCTCTTCGTCCTCGACGACCGCGTCCGGTGGTAGACCGCCGCGTGATTCGCCGACCGACATTGAGCCACGTGCGGCGTGGAAGCGGATGCCGAGCTGTTGGGCAGCTTCGATCTGATCGTCAAGCCGCGAGCCATTTGGCCAGATGTAGGTATGATCCGCGGCCGTCGTACAGCCAGAACGGAGCAATTCGGCGATGGCCACCTGCGTGCTTACGCGTATCGCTTCTGGCGTAAGCCGTGCCCAGATCGGGTAGTGATACCGAAGCCAGGCAAAGAGGCCGACGTCCTGTGCCGCCGGGAGAGCACGGGTGAGGGTCTGGAAGAAATGGTGGTGCGTATTTACTAACCCAGGCAGCACCACGTGGTTGGTGGCGTCAATCACGGTATCTGCATGCTCGGGAAGGGCTGTCGTTGGGCCAACAGCGCGGATGACATTGTCTTCAACGTAGATCCCGCCATCTTCCCATTCGGTCAGCGCATCGTCCATGGTCAGCAAACGACGCGCATGCCGAACCAGCAGGGTTCCCATCGCATGGTATCCCTTCACTCTGTCTACCACGAAAGGCGCGTTAGGCCCGTGCTTCACGCCGGTATGGCATGCCAAGAGCCGCCGGAGCACCAAGCCGTTGCCGGGCCACAGCTTGCGTTGTTATGAGGAGGACCAGAATAGTCGCTACGTACGGCAGCATATTGAGAAAGAAAGCTGAGACGGCGACGCCAGCTGCCTGGAGCAGAAACTGGGCTGCTTCCACACTGCCGAAGAGATAGGCGCCGAGGACCGCGCGCAACGGATTCCACGTAGCGAACACAACGAGCGCGACTGCGATCCATCCACGGCCTGCGGTAATGTTCTCTGTCCACGACGGATTCGTGCCAAGGGCAATGGCAGCGCCGCCCAGGCCGGCAAACATGCCGCCGACAATGACGGCTACTGAGCGCAGGAGCGGCACACTATGGCCCATCGCATCAACCGTTGCAGGGCTGTCGCCAACCGCACGGATCAGAAGCCCGAGGTGAGTGCGGAAGAGCACAATCCAGAGGCCAATCGCAAGCACGTAGGACAGGTAGGTAAGTGCGTTTTGGCGGAAGAAGATTGGACCGAGAATAGGGATGTCGGCAAGCAGGGGTAGCGCCATGGCGCGAAACGAGACGGGGGCTGCCTGGCCAACGAGTGGTTTGCTGAGGAACGAGGCAAGGCCGGTCGCGAAGAGCGTCAGCGCAAGGCCACTGACGATCTGATCAGCGCCAAAGGTAACGGTGAGCACGGCGTGCAGTGCTGCAAGCAATCCGCCGGCAAAAAGGCTCGCGAGCAGGCCAAGCCAGAGGTTGCCAGTCCACACTGTCGTGGCAAAGCCGGCGAGAGCTCCGATCAGCATCATGCCTTCCACGCCAAGGTTCATCACGCCAGAGCGCTCAGCCAATACTTCACCAAGTGCCGCAAGCAAGAGCGCTGTCCCAGAGCTGACGGCAGCTGCCAGTGCTGCGATGAGAATCATCGTCCCTTGCCTTCCGCTCGCTTTACCTGCCACGCTACTCGGCTGGTGCTGAAACGGCTGATGCTGAAGAGGTGCGTTGTCGTGTCCACGTTAGCCGGTAGCGACGAAGAACTTCGGTGCACAGCAAGTAACACAGAATCATCGTGCCCTGGAGCATCGGCGCGATGGCCGCTGGAAGTCCGAGGCTCATCTGTAGCTGGTCGCCCCCGACTAAAAGCCCGGCAAAGAGCACTGCAGCGACGATCGTTGCCCATGGATTAAGCTGGGCGAGCCAGGCAACAATAATCGCGGTATACCCATAGCCTGGCGAGAAATTGCGCTGGAGCTGATGGGCAACTCCAGCAAGCTCACTCATCCCGGCAATACCGGCGAGTCCCCCGCTGACAAGCATGACGAGCACAATGTTGCGCGCAACCGGCATTCCTGCGTAGTGGGCAGCGCGCACATTCTCGCCAATGACGCGAATCTCATATCCCCAGCGTGTCCAGCGGAACACGGCCCATAGGAGAGCTGCGGCAATAATCCCAAAGGCAAGCCCGAGATGAATGTTGGTCGTGCCGAGCCGTGGAAGTGACGCCGCGTCTGGAAGTTCGCGTGTGCCAGGGAAGCCATACCCATGCGGGTTTTTCCACGGACCATGCACCAAATATTCGGAAAGGAGGATGGCAACGTAGTTGAGCATCAGGCTGGTAATGATCTCATTGACGCCTGCCCATGCCCGAAGGAGACCAGGAATGAGCGCCCAGGCTGCCCCGCCGAGAAAGCCAGCGAGCAGCATGGCCGGAATGAGTATCAGCGCTGGGGCTGTGGGCAGGATGAAGAGGGCTGTGCCGGTTGCGGCGATTGCCCCGAGATAAAACTGCCCCTCACCACCAATATTCCAGACACGCATGCGGTAGGCAACCCCAAGCCCAAGGGCGATGAGGAGCAGCGGCGTCGCCTTCACGAGTGTTTCTTCTAGGGCATAGACTGAGCCGAACGCGCCGAGAACCATTGCGCGATAGACCGTGATCGGGTTAGCACGTAGTGCGAGCAGCACGATGCTGCCGATGAGGAGCGCGAGGACAAGGGCGAGGAGCGGAGCAACGACTTGGGTGACGCGTGAGGGGGTGAACCGCCGCTCGATGCGCAAACGTGCCCGCCGCACACTGGGTGTCGTCTGTGCTGATACAGCCATGCTCACCATCCTGCCTGCTCAGTGCTTGCTAAGGGTGATGCAGTAACGGTCGTGCCTGGCACGATGCCAGCCATGAGTAGTCCGAGTTGTTCGCGCTCGGCAGTCTCAGCGGGTACCATGCCAACAAGGCGGCCTTCGTACATGACGCCGATCCGGTCAGACAGCGCAAGAATCTCGTCGAGATCTTCGGAAATCAGCAGAATGCCAACGCCGGCAGCTCGTTGCTCAAGGAGGAGCTGATAGATCGCCTCAATCGCGCCAATGTCGACGCCGCGCGTTGGGTGCATGGCAATAAGCAAGCGCGGATGCTGGGCTAGTTCGCGCCCGAGCAGCAACTTCTGTTGATTGCCTCCCGAAAGCATGCCCACGGGTACATCGACACGCGACGGGACGATCTGATAGATCTGGACGAGGTCCTCAGCGAACCGCCGGATCATTGGGCGGCGCAAGACCGGTCCCTGCGCATAGGGCTGGCGCTGGTACGCGCGGAGAACGGCATTTTCCCACACCGGTAATCCACCGACTAACCCAGTGCCGAGGCGATCTTCCGGCACATACGCGATGCCAGCGGCGATAAAGTCGCGTGGAGGGCGGCCGGCCAGTTCGCGATCACCAAGGCGAATTGATCCCCTGGCAACGCGTCGCACACCAGCCAGCGCTTCGGCCAACTCGCGCTGACCGTTCCCTGCAACGCCAGCGATCCCGACAATCTCTCCTGCATGGATCGTCAGATCAAGGCCTGGAATCGCCAACCGCCCGCGGTCATCGTGCACGTGCAAGTCACGTACGGTAAGCAAGGCTGGCCCCGGCGTAGCCGGTGTGCGGCGCTCGGGGAGCACGACGTCGCGGCCAACCATCATGCGGGCAAGTTCGCGTTGGTCGGCCTCGTGAGCTGCAACCGTGCCAACGACTTGCCCACGCCGGAGCACCGTGATGCGATCAGCGACGGCGAGTACTTCGCGCAACTTGTGTGAGATGAAGATGATGCAAAGACCCTGTGCGGCCATCGCCCGCAATGTTGTCAGCAACTGAGCAGATTCTTGCGGGGTGAGGACCGCGGTTGGCTCATCAAAGATGAGCACACGGGCACCGTAACAGAGTAAGCGCACAATCTCAACCCGTTGCCGTTCGCCAAGCGAGAGTTGCCACACGGGCGTCTCTGGCGCGACTGGCAGCCCGTATTGCTCGCTTAACTGCCGGAGCTGGCGGCTCACCTTGGCGGTATCAAGCCACAGGCCGTGCTCACGTGCGCCGAGCACCACGTTCTCGGCGACCGTCAGCGCGTCGACCAGCATGAAGTGCTGGTACACCATGCCAATGCCAAGGCGGATGGCGTCGCGTGGAGAACGCAGGGTGACTGGCTTGCCGTCGATCAGAATATGCCCAGCGTCCGGCCGGTACAGTCCCGCAAGGATGCTCATCAGCGTCGATTTCCCAGCCCCGTTCTCACCAAGCAGGGCATGGACTTCCCCAGCCCAAGCCCGAAAGGAGATCGCATCATTAGCCAGCACGTCTCCAAACCGCTTGGTGATGGTGATCATCTCGACCGCTGGACAGGCTTCACTTGCCATGCAGCGCTCCCCTATCGTCTGTCGTGCCTGCGGTCGGTGAGAGGCTTACTGGGGGATCGTCCCCTCAACGCCCTCAACAAACCAGTTCATGTTGAGAATCTGGTCGCCAGTCATTGACTGTCCTTGTGGTATCTTCACCTGGCCTTGTTGATCTTTCAGTGGTCCAGCAAAGACGGTGAAGATTGTTTTCTCACCGCTCTTGAACTTGTTGACCTCCGCCTCAATCTGTTGCTTGATATCAGCTGGCACCATCGTGTTTAGTGGCGCAAGGTCAACAATACCGTCTTTCCAGCCGCCCCAGTATTGCTCCGATTTCCAGGTGCCTGCCTTTACTTGCTGCACAAGCTGCGTATAGTAGACACCCCAATGCCAAATTGGGCTCGTCAAGTTGGCATGTGGCGCGGCATTGTGCATGTCGCTATCATACCCTATGCCGTAAACATTGCGGGCTTCAGCGGCTTGCTGTGTTGCCGGCGAATCTTGATGCTGGGCAACGACATCGGCGCCGCTGTCGATGAGCGATTCAGCTGCCTGGCGCTCTTTCTGCGGGTCATACCAGGTGTTGGTCCAGACGACTTTGACCTTTGCGGCAGGGTTGACGGCTCGTACGCCAAGCGTAAATGCGTTGATGCCGCGGATCACTTCGGGGATTGGGAATGCGGCAACATACCCGAGGACGTTGCGTTTTGTCATCTTGCCGGCCAGCATCCCTGAGACGTAACGTGGCTCTTCGATCTTGCCGAAAGCTGTCCCGACGTTTTTCGCCGTCTTGTAGCCAGAGATGTGAATGAAGACGGTATCAGGGAACTCTTGCGCGACTTTGAGGGTTGAGTCCATGTAGCCGAAGGAGCAGGTCACGATGATCTTGAATCCTTTGCGGGCAAAGTCCCGGATGACGCGCTCGGCGTCCGCTGGATTTTCCGGCACATTTTCCTGGTAGGCTGTTTCAATATCGGGGAATTTTTGCTGAATTTCTTGGCGCCCTTGGTCGTGGGCCCAACTCCAACCCGCGTCGCCGACTGGCGCTGGATAGACAAAGGCGACTTTGAGCTTGCCACTACTTGTGGCCGTGCCACCGCTTGTGCTTGCGGCGGCCTTCGTCGCCGTTGGCGCAGCTCCACCACTCGCTGGCGTTGGCGTTGGGCTGCTCGCTTGGCCACACGCCGTTGCGACGGTCATGCCGATCATGGCTTTGATGAGGTCGCGACGTTTCATCGTCCTCCTCCATCTTCCGGCCCCGTGCTCTGCGCCGTTCTGCTGGTAAGCAGATGAGGGGCCGTGACAGTACGATTGCCCTCACTGTTGTCCGTCATCAGCAGCGGTCCACATCCCCTATCCAGAGCGTCATGCTGCGTTGGTGGGGCGCGTGATTCCTTGTGATCAGCCGGTGTCCTGCACATCTATCTGCCTCCTGTCGAATGCAGGCAACTGCTTAACGCAGCGCGGGTGCCTGATGATGCTGAGCTGCTCCTAACGCATCTAACACTCGCTCTGGCGTCATTGGCAGGCGTGTGATCCACACCCCAACGGCATCGTGAATCGCGATCGCGACGGCAGCGGCAAACGGCACCAGTGGCATCTCGGCCATGCCGCGTGCTCCGTAGGGACCATTCGGATCGTCATGTTCGAGGATGACCGGGATGATCTCCTCGGGCATGTCGAGCACAGTCGGAAGCAAATATGTGCTGAAGTTTGGTGTCAGGATCTTGCCATCACGGACCTGGAAGTGCTCGAGCAGCGCGAAGCCGAGTGCCTGGGCAAGGCATCCCTCGATTTGCCCCTCGACTTGCTGGCGGTTGATTGCTCGGCCAACATCGTGCACACTGATAACACGCACGACACGAACTTGCCCGGTGATTATGTTCACCTCCACCTCTACGGCCTGCGCCGTGTAGCCGTAGCAGTAGTTGGGGATGCATTCGCCGGTCTCTGGGTCAAGCGGCGTCGTGCGTGGCGGGCGAAACTGAACGGTGGCGCTAACGTGCTCAGCGTCCGTTTCGTGCCACTTGCGGAGCGCTTCACGAGCAGCATCGTGTACTGCTCGCCCACCCATCAGTGTCATCCGCGAGGCTGAAGCGCTGCCAGCGTTGGGCGCTTCTGCACTATCGGCGCAGATTAACTCGATCCGCTCAAGCGGTAAACCGAGTGTTTCAGCCGCAATCTGCCGCAGGATCGTGTGGGCTCCTTGGCCAACGTCAGCTGCGCCAATGCGAACGCAGGCGCGCTCCAGGTCGCCACGGCCGAAGAGTTCAACGGTGGCCGTAGCCTGTTCGGGATAGCCGAAGGAGTAGCCGAGGTTCTTGATCCCACAGGCCAGCCCAACGCCGCGGCGGAGATGTGGGGCTGGATGCTCGCGTGGCTGGCCGTAGCCGAGCCGCGCTCGAGCTTCGTCAACACAGCGCTCGAGGACAAGCGGCGCACTAACGCCTGGTGGTAGCGGATGCCCGGTCGGCTCGATACTGCCTTCATGGTAGATGTTGCGGCGGCGGAGCTCACTCGGATCAATGCCCAGCGCATGGGCAAGTTTTGTGACCATGATCTCCGCGGCAAAGTGTGCCTGTGGTGCGCCAAAGCCGCGGAACGCCCCGGTTGGCGGATTGTTTGTGTAGACGGCGTAGCCGTCAACCCAAATATTCGGCACTTCATAGCAGCCGGAGGCGAAGAGCGCGGCGACTTTGATCACCTCCGCGCTTGTGGAAGCATATGCGCCACCATCAGCCAGAATGTCTGCCTGCACAGCTGTGATCCTGCCGTCGCGTCGAGCGCCCCAGCGACAGCGAATCCGCACCGGGTGACGCTTATGGTGGCCAATGGTTGTCTCTTCGCGACTCCAGACGATGGCGACCGGACGGCGCAGCTTCCATGCGGCCAGGGCAAGCAGCGGCTGCACGTTCAAGTCCTCGCGTCCGCCGAAAGCGCCGCCAATTGCTGCATAACGAATGACTACCTGCTCCTCAGGTAAGCCAAGGATTTTGGCGATCTGCCGTCGATCTTCGTGGAGCCATTGCCCAGCGGTTTCGACGACAACCCGTCCATGCTCGTCAATGTAGGCAATGCCAGCATCAGGCTGCAGGTAGGCATGCTCTTGCCAAGACGTCTGAAACTCCCCCTCGACTGTCACATCGGCTTCAGCAAAGCCACGAGCAATATCCCCTTTGCGAATTGGCACATGGAGCAGGAGGTTCGTGCCACGCGCAGGATGGACCAGTGGGGCATCGGGGTCAAGTGCGCGCTCTGGGTCAGTGATCGCGGGCAAGTCTTCGTATTCGACGATGACACGGCGCGCGCCTTCTTCAGCGGCGTCTTTGCTCTCAGCGAGCACGAGTGCAACCTTGTCGCCTTCGTAACGGACAACGTCGCTGCAGAGCAATGGCTGGTCTTCGGTGATCAAGCCATAGGCGTTGTATGGCACGTCTGCAGCAGTGAGCACGGCGACGACGCCGGGATAGGCACGTGCAGCCTGCGTATCGAGCCGGGTGATCCGCGCGTGGACGCGGTGAGCAAAGACCACTTTCCCGTAGAGCATGCCCGGCCGAACGAGGTCGGCCGGATAGCACGCTTTGCCGGTAACCTTGTCAAGTGCATCGACTCTCGGCAGCGCAGCGCCAATTACTTCGGACATGCGACACCTCCGGCTGCCAGCACGGCATCAACAATCTTCCGATAGCCTGTGCAGCGGCAGATATTGCCACTTAACGCCACTCTCACCTCGTCAGGGGTCGGTTGTGGCCGTTCCTCTAGCAGCATTGCGCTCGCCATGAGCATTCCCGGGATGCAGAAGCCGCACTGCACGGCGCCGTGTTCGATAAAGGCTGCTTGGACAGGATGGAGGCCGGTTGGTGACGGCCTCGTGCCCGCTAACCCTTCAATCGTGACGATTTCGCCGCCGTGTGCTTGTGGTGCTGGCACAAGACACGACATCACCGCTTGTCCATTCAGCCAAACGGTGCAGGCGCCACATTCACCCTCGGCACAGCCTTCTTTCGCGCCCGTCAACCCAGCGTCCTCGCGCAACGCATCGAGTAAAGGCTTCGTGGCCGCACTTGGCGGCAAGACAGTGGGCTGGCCGTTGATCGTGACATGGATGGTTCCGTTAAAGGGCACTATCGCTGGGCTGGGTGTGGGGATTTCCAGTAGCACAGGTCTTGTCGGCCACCCCTGACGTTCTTGCCCGATCGCCAGCTGCTCGAGTCCTTGACGTACAAGTGCGGCGACTGCCGTGTGTCGGTAACGGGCTGAGCCGCGGATATCGTCGATCGGCGCAGCGTCCTGGCTGGCGAGCTGCGCGGCCTGGTCGATTGTCTCTGGAGTAAGGGCGCGGCCACGCAGGAATGCCTCGGCGCTGCGTGCACGGATGATGGTCGGGGCTACACTGCCGAGCGCAAGAGCACTTTCGGCGATATGGGCTCCATCGAACGTGAGTACGATGGCGACATTGACAACTGAGATCGCCTGCGCCCGTCGTAGCCCGAGTTTGAGGAAGATGCCGCGTTGTGTTGGACGCAGGGCTGGGATGCGGATTTCACGGACGAGTTCGTTGGGGGCAAGGACCGTTTTCCGGACGCCGGTGTAGAACTCGCGCAATGGCACAACACGCTCATGCTGCAGGCTGGTCAGTACAACTGCCGCGTCAAGGGCAACAAGCGGGGTGATGGTATCGTTGGCAGGCGATGCGGTGACGATATTCCCGGCGACGGTCGCGCGCGTGCGAATTGCTGGAGCGCCAACTTCCCAACAGGCCTGGGCAAGCGGGAACGCGCGCTCAATGCATAGTGGTGAGGCAATGACGTCGTTGTGAGTCGTCAGCGCGCCGAGCACGAGTGTGCCGTTCTCTTCACGAATGAAGCGCAGCTCCGAGAGCGCTGTGAGGTCGATTAAGGTCGTTGTCGGCCGAATGCCTCGGCGAAGCTCAACGAGGACATCCGTACCGCCGGCGACGAGGCGTGCTTGTCCTTGGAGAGTGTCAAGCAGCGTAAGGGCGTCGGTCAGTGTCGTTGGGCGATAGTAGTGTTGCCAGAGCATACAGTGTGCACTCCGTTCATCTCATCCGCGTGAAAACCGCCAGGGGCAAGCCTGCGTTAACTCCCTCGGTACGTTACGTACGACCATGGTGAGACGAGCAGCGGGACATGGTAGTGGGCAGCTGGATCAGCAACTGTGAAGCGCACTGGAACCTGGTCGAGGAACGGCGGCTGGCTTACATCCGGGTGCCCGGCGAAGTAGTCACCGACCTCGAAGACGAGTTCGTAGGTCCCAGCTGTGAAAGCGTCACCGGCAAGCAGCGGCGCAGATGTCCGCCCGTCGGCATTGGTTCGCGTCGTGGTGAGCAGCACGCGCTCGCCGCTTGGCGCAATGCGCCAGAGGCTCAGGGCGAGTCCTGCAGCGGGCCGCCCGCGGGCCGTATCGAGTACGTGGGTGGTAAGTTGGCCCATCGCTGAACCTCCCCTCATACCGCGCGCTGCACTGTCAGCCGAATGACGCCGTAGGCTGGGAACGGATCTGAACAGACTTTGACCATTGGATCGGTTGTGGATTCGGCAATGATCTGGCGCGTACGGTTTTCAGCCACAAGGTGCACACTGCGGAGCTGTGGAAATCGTTCGAGGATGTGCATCCCCATCTCATGAACGAGTTGCTGAATTGATTCACTCGTGTAGGAGGCGAAAACCGCGCGCGTGAGATCGCGCACTTGCTCAGCTGCAACATAGCGGCCGTGATCGGGTGCGAGAAGGTCGTCGGCCGTCTGATACTGCCAGAAGACGTCAAGCTTGATAGCGAGCGGCCGATCACGTGTTTCTGGTAGCGTCGTGTAGTCATCGCGAATAAAACCGGTGAAGGCGCTGCCCGAGAGCTTCATCAACAGTTGGTTGACGTAGCCGCATTGGTGCTCAGTAACGAGCGTGTGGCCGCCATCTCGAGCCAGCGCCAGCGTTGCTGTTGCGTAGGCTCCAGGAGAAGCAGCGAAGGCTATGGTGCTTGATACGAACTGCCCGTTCTGTGGGACGGTCAGCGGCACAAAGGGGATCTCGCGAGCAGTCAACCGGACATGCTCGACATGCTGGTAGGTTTTCAGGAAGGCCGATCCAAGGAAGAAAAGGAAAGCTTCCTGAGTAGCGCCATCGAAATCGAGTGAGTGGCGCAGGATAAAGTTCTTCATCGAGTCAGTAGCGATCACGTCGCGATTATCCCCGTCGGTGTAGGAGCGGAGAAACCGCTCGCCAAACACCTCGAGATCGACTTCATGAAAAAAGGCCATGTTGGTGCGTCCTGTGAACGATGACTCAGGAATGGGGGAAAGACCAGTCAGCGGGCGCGCACTGAAGCGATAAACTGGAATGTATGCTTTCCCGTAACTGTGCTGGTACGTTACCATCTCTGTCATGCCTTGTGCCCTTCTCCTGTGATTCCATCCGCTGCCGCTGTCATTATGTGGTTGCCGCTGACGCATGGGTATCGCTCACGGTATCGACCAACCGGAACCAGCAGATGCGCGTGATCTCGTGTAATGCCTGGCGTAGCTCGTCCTGGCGGCTGTTCGTGAGCCGAGATTGGAGCGCTGCCAGAATCTCCTCGCGTGTGTGCTCTCGCACACAGATGACGAACGGAAAACCGAAGCGTTCACGATATGCCTGATTGAGTGCTTGGAACTGAGCGAGTTCGTGCGCGGCCAGGCGGTTCAATCCTGCCATTGCTTGCTCGCGGGCACTTTCTGGTGTGATGGCGCCAGCTAGCGCATCACGGCCAGCAAGCTCAGGGTGAGCACGAATCAATGCCTCGTGTTGCTCAGCGGAGCCTGCGTAGAGCGCAGCGCAGAGTGCAGCATAGAGATCTTCAAGGTGAGCAAATGGCCGGCGTTCCCACGCTGCAGCGAGAACCCAGGGCGCGTCCTCAAAGAGGAAGCGAAGTCGTGCGACGAAGGTTTCACGGTCGAGCTGGTTCAGTTCGTCGAGCCTAAGCACCTGGTTCTCCACCCTGCAACCTCCCTCGTCCTCGCTTATACTCCAACGCCTGCAACATCAGGCGTGGGCACAAATTCGCGAATCTGATCGAGTGCACTTCCCATGGCGGCGTCCGCTTCTGGATCAACGAGAATTTCTACGAGTACCGGGCGTTCGGCTTGCTCAACAAGTGCTGCTGCCCAGCGTAGTGCCGGTTGAATGTCGTCAGGATGCTGGACACGGCGCGCGAGTGCCCCCATGCCTTTGGCGACCTGTACGTGGTCAATGCCGTAGCCATTGTTGAGGTCATAGCCAAGGTCAACACCGTATCGGATGCCATGGGCGTAACGCTGGTTTTGGCGGATGAGCCCAAGATTTCCATTGTTGACAATGATCACCACAATCGGGATGCGATACTGTACAGCGACAGCGAGCTCTTCCATCAAGAACTGGAACGAGTAGTCGCCGCAAATTGCAACGACGGGATGGCTTGGCTGGGCAAGTTTGGCGCCAATCGCGGCTGGTACTTCCCATCCGAGTGGCCCGGCTTGCCCGCAGACGAGGTAGTGCCGTGGCCGAAAGACACGCTGGAACTGACCACTCCAAATCTGATAGAGGCCGATAGCTGTCGTAAAGATTGTCTGCGGGCCAAAGACGGCGTTAATCTCCTGGAAGACGCGCTCTGGGCGGATCGGAATGTCAGCGAAGTCAGTTGGGCGAGACAACGCTGTCTTGAGTGTCTGCACTCGCCGAACCCACGCGCTTGGTTCACGCGGCGGTGTTGCGGCTTGGGCGGCTGCAAGCAACGCACGGAGAAAGAGTTGTGCGTCACTGACAATACCGAGGTCTGGCGGGAAGACACGCCCAAGCTGTGTTGGTTCAACGTCGACGTGGATGAACCGCTTGCCGTGACGGTAGATTGCAAGGTCACCCGTATGACGTTCGGCAAAGCGCGCGCCAATCGCGAGCACGAGATCAGCCTCGAGGAACGTCTGGTTGCCTGAGCGTGTCTGCGTCTGAATGCCAACCAGCCCAACAGCAAGTGGGTGATCGTCGGGGATGGAGCCCCAGCCCATGAGGGTCGGTACGACCGGAATTTGGAGGTACTCAGCCAGTTGCCGTAATTCCTCGCTTGCGTTGGCACAAATCACTCCACCGCCAGCGAGAATGAGCGGGCGCTCAGCCGTGAGGAGCCAGGCAAGTGCGCGTTGAACAGCTGCCGGCGGTGGAGCAACGCGGAAGATTGGCAAGGGGGCGTCAACTTCGGGATCGTAATCGATTTCGGCAAGCTGGACATCGAGCGGCAGATCGATGTGCACTGGGCCTGGACGACCGTCGCGCATGATGCGGAATGCTTCACGGACGATCCATGGGAGTTGAGCTGGCTCACGGACCAGGAAGCTGCGCTTGGTCACGGTCCGCACGATTTCAGCGATGTCGACAGCCTGGAATGCTTCTTTATGCAGAATACGTGTTGGCGCTTGGCCGGTGATCGTCAGGATCGGCACGGAATCTGCCAGGGCGGTGTAGAGCCCAGTGACCATGTTGGTGCCTGCTGGCCCTGAAGTGCCGATGCAGACGCCAATCTTGCCGCTGGCGCGTGCGTAGCCATCGGCAGCGTGTGTCCCGCCCTCCTCGTGCCGCACTGTGATGTGACGGATTGGGCTCGCCGCTAGTGCGCGATAGACCGGATTGATGTTGGCGCCCGGTACGCCGAAAATGACCTCGACACCCTCGGATTCCAATATCTTGACGAGCGCTTCGCTCGCACGCATCCGTGCCATTGGCTTGCCTTCCTCTGCGGTTTTCCTCAGTATACTCACGAGCAGCTCAATTGTCAACAATTGCTGTTGACAAAACATAGTCGTGCGATTATCGTTACACCAGATCAGGAGTGAGAAGGGGTACTGTGGGCGCACAGACGAGTACCGGAGAGCAGGGATACGATGCGGCAGTGCGGCAGCTTGCTGCCGTGCTTCATCGTGCGTTACGTGCTGAGAGTGGCGCTGGACCGCGAGAGGCGCGGTTTCGTGACGATACCCAAGCCGTGCGCCAGGCCGACTGGTGCGTTGCGCTGCCACCGTCACTGGCTCGGCAGCAGGTCACACTCCTTGTGCCGGCTGGTGATGCTACGGCGCTCGTCCGTGGGCTTGCCTCAGGTGCTGATACAGTGCTGCTCGACTTCGATGATACCTTTGCGCCGTCCTTGCAGAATCTCCGGCGTGGCTGGGCGCATCTCGCGACCTTGTCCGTGCGACAACCTGGTATGCCGCTGATCATGGTACGGCCACGGCCGGCCTGGCTCCAGGACCAAACTGTCTACGTCGATGGTGAGCCGGCGTGTGCAGCTGCTGTCGACGTCGCGTACTACCTTACTGCGGTCGCGTCCCACGGCAGCGCATGGCTCTATCTGCCCAAAGTCGCCACGATGGAAGAGGCCTGTGCCTGGGATCAGGCCCTCACGGCTGCCGAGCAGGCGTTAGCGTGGCAGCCAAACGCTGTACGGGTGATCGTGCAAATTGAGTGTCTCTCGGCAATCTTCCAAGCGGACGAGATCCTTTGGGCATTGCGCAATCGTGCGCTTGGCCTCAACGCTGGGCGCTGGGATTACTGTGCGAGTGTGATCCGTTCTCTCGGTCGCGTGCTTCCGCCGCTGCCAGCACGCGACCAGCTCACAAGCCAGACGCCGTTTCTTGCGGCCTATCTGCGCCAACTCACCCGTGTCTGCCAGCGACGGAAAGCGCTAGCGATCGGCGGGGTTGCCAACCTTGCGACAGATGAACGCGCTAGAGCTGTCCTCGCCGAGAAGCAGTGGGAAGCCCAACTGGGATTCCACGGAGCGTGGGCTGGACACCCTGAGGCTGTACCGCTCGTGCGTCAGGCTTACCACGCGGTCACATCGATGGTGCCTGCGGTACCTGCTGCGCGAGGCGATGAATCGACTATCGCCCAGCAGCTGTGCACACTGCCGACAATCGCGTCACTCCCCGTTGCTGCGCTACAGCGGGCGCTGAACAAGCTCGCAGCGTGGCTCCGGGCATGGCAGGCGGGGAACGCGCTGGTCGTCCATGATGGAGAATTCGAAGACCTTTCGACCGCGGAGGTCACACGGGCACAACTCTGGCAATGGCGTTGGCATCGCGTGCAGCTCGACGATGGCGATTGGCTTACGGAAGAGCGCTTTCAGACCGAATGCCAATCGGTTGGGGATGCGGCACTTTCCCGTCTGCTTGCTGAGTTGACTGCTGACACGGCAATTGATCACCCATTGCCGAGCCTCGTGTCACCAGGCGAAGGAGCACTGACGTGATGGTCGATCGCGCGGCGCTTGCCGCTACGGTATTGCGGCGGTGTGACGAACTTGCAGCGTTCTCAGAAGTGCCAGGCCAGCTGACGCGCCGGAGCTTTTCCCCACCAATGCACGACGTCCACAACACGATTGCACAGTGGATGCGCGCAGCTGGCATGACGGTGCGGCGAGACAGCGTTGGTAACCTCATCGGGAGGTATCCCGCACGCCAGCCGGATGCACCTGTGCTGGTGATCGGCTCTCACCTTGATACGGTACCGAACGCTGGGCGCTACGACGGCGTCCTTGGTGTCATGCTGGGGCTGGCGCTCGTTGAAGCGCTCGGTGGTCGTCGTCTCTCCTATGCCCTCGAAGTCGTCGGCTTTATGGACGAAGAAGGTGTGCGATTTGCCGTCCCGTTTATTGGAAGCCGTGGCTACGTTGGAGCACTCCCGAGCGACTGGTTAACGCGCTCTGATGTGGATGGCATCACCCTCCGGGAAGCGATCACATCCTTTGGCCTGCACGCGCACAACGCAGGAGGACAAGCCGCCTTACCGGATCAGGCACTTGGGTATCTCGAATTTCACATTGAACAAGGGCCGGTGCTCGAGCGTGCCGGTCTGCCGGTCGGGGTCGTTGAAGCGATTGCCGGTGCAACCCGGGCCCAGGTGACGTTCCACGGCCGTGCGGCCCATGCCGGCACGACACCGATGACGGCTCGACACGATGCGCTCGCTGGCGCGGCAGCGTTTATCCTCGCTGTCGAGCGACGTGCGCAGGTGACACCTGGGCTGGTAGCGACTGTGGGCCAGGTGACTGTCTTGCCTGGAGCAAGCAACGTGGTTCCCGAAGCAACACACCTTGCGCTCGATGTGCGACACGCTGACGACGGCGTACGCAATGATGCCCTTGTTGCACTCCAGGCTGATGCTGAAGAAATCGCGCGCAGCCGTGGACTCCGTGTTACGTGGACGATCGTGGCAGATGTCCCAGCCGTGCGGCTTGATCCCCAGTTTGTCGCATTGCTCGAGGCTGCAACACGCGAGGTTGGTGTGCCCGTACGCCGACTTGTCAGCGGAGCCGGCCATGACGCTATGATCCTTGCGCAGTATCTGCCTGCGGCGATGCTCTTCCTCCGCTGTGCCGAGGGTATCAGTCACCATCCCGACGAGCGTGTGATAGTCGACGATGTCGCAACGGCGTTGCACGTTGGGCAGGTCATGCTCGACTTGCTTGACCAGCGTCTCACTGCTGCCCAGGCACAGGGTTAGACGGAAAGGAGCGGAGTTGTGGCCTACGATGTGCTCATCCGTGGCGGCCAAGTCGTCCAGCCGGAGGGTATTGCCGTTGCTGACATCGCAATCGCTGATGGCCAAATCGTTGCTGTTGAACCGGAGATCAGTGGTGCGGTGCGTGAAGAGATCGATGCCCGTGGGCTTGTCGTCTTCCCAGGCGTTATCGACATTCACGTCCATTTCAACGAACCAGGACGGACGACCTGGGAGGGGCTGCGAACCGGCAGTCGAGCGTTTGCGGCCGGCGGGGGCACGCTCTTTGCCGATATGCCGCTGAACTCGATTCCGCCAGTCCTTGATGGTGCGGCGTTTCATGTCAAGCAGCAAGCGGCTGAAGCCCAGTCTGTCGTCGACTTTGCCCTCTGGGGTGGGTTAACACCGCGTAACCTTGATCGGCTCGAAGAGTTAGCCGAAGTCGGGGTCATTGGACTGAAGGCCTTTCTCGCTGACTCTGGCGTTGAAGAATTCCCTGCAGCCGATGACTACACCCTCTATGAAGGGATGCGCCGCGCTGCCCAGCTGCAGTTGCTTGTCGCTGTCCACGCAGAAAATGCCACACTGGTGCGGCGGCTTGCTGAGGCGGCGCTGCGCGAAGGCCACCACAGCGCCCGCGCCTATCTCCGATCTCGGCCGATCATTGCTGAGTTGGAAGCGATCCAGCGGGCGTTGCTCTTTGCCGAAGAGACAGGCTGCGCGCTGCACATTGTGCATGTGACGGTTGCTCGTGGTGTGCTCCTAGCCTGGGAAGCACGCCAGCGCGGCGTTGACGTTAGCATTGAAACCTGCCCTCACTACTTGCTCTTCACCGAAGATGACCTTGAACGCCTCGGCCCGGTGCTCAAGTGCGCACCCCCAATCCGTTCAGCTGCCGAGCAGCGTGCACTCTGGCAGGCGTTACTGCGTGGACAAATCGACCTGATCGCCTCAGATCACTCGCCGTCACCACCTGAACTCAAGCAATCCACCGACTTTTTTGCCGCTTGGGGCGGTATTAATGGGGTGCAGTTCACCTTGCCAGCTATGGTTACGGCTGGTGTGCTGGAACATGGCTTGCCCCTCACGCAGCTCGCTCGGCTTCTCGCAGCCCGGCCGGCCGAGCGCTTCCGCTTTGCTGGGCGTGGTCAGCTTCGACCAGGAAACCTGGCCGACCTCACGCTGCTCGTTGTCGGCGAACCGTGGTGTCCAAGACCAGCTGAGAGCTTTTCCCGCTATCCGCTTTCTCCCTACCTCGGTCGGCAGTTCCAGGCGAGGGTACAGCGGACAATCGTGCGTGGCCAAACGGTCTATGTCGATGGACGAATCGTGCGCGAAGGGGGCGGGCAGCTTGTTCGTCCTCAGCGGCATGGTTGAAGGAAGGAGGAACAGTGTGACACTCAGCCATCTTGGCGCAACGCGAAGTTGTCGCGCGCACGATCATCTCCTGGTAACGCCTGATACCCATGTCGAAGCAGCCTTCCCCGGTATTGAGCATGGCGATGCTATCGTCCACATTGCGCCAGCACTTGGGGCCCGATTCACACTGTTGACCGTGCGCCTGAACGACAGCGGCACGCTCAGCGCCAGTGCTCCTTACGTCGAACGCTTTCTCGCCGTCCTCAGCGGCCAGGGGCAGCTTACTCTCCCCGAACAGACAGAATTGCTCGTTGCTGGTGATTATGTCTACTTGCCGCCGGAATATCCGCATACGCTGGCTGCTTATGGGGAGCGACTCGTTGCGATCGTCCTTGACAAGCCCTATTGTCCGCCGCCGCATAGTTCAGTTGACGGAATGCTCACCTACTGTCGGGGTCGGCTAGTGGACGGGCCGGGACGGCCATTGGTCGAAGGCTCGCCTGTCATCGTGCGACAGTTGGTGCCAGACCACCCGGCGTTTGACCTTGCGGTTAACGTCATGGAGTTTCCGCCAGGGGCAGCGTTGCCGTTCGTTGAAGTGCATGTGATGGAACATGGGCTGGTGATGCTCGAAGGCCAAGGGATCTACCGGCTTGGCGAGCACTGGCATCCTGTCCAAGCCGGGGATGTGATCTGGATGGCGCCCTATTGCCCGCAGTGGTTTGCTGCGCTTGGGGAACGACCAGCCCGCTATCTCATCTACAAAGACTGGAACCGGCATCCGCTCAGCGGATGACGAGTGCACTGATTAGGCTATGGGCGGTCGCCTCGTTGTCTTCTGCTGGGTGCGAAGCGGGAGAGATAACGGAGGCAGGAGCGGATGGTGTCGTATTGATAGGGACATGGGCCCGTCTCACAACGCGCATCAGTCCATTTATGACCGCGCACGGTGCCATTTGTACGGCAAGAGCGCCTAGAATAGCCCTATGGTGCCCAGTATGGTGCCCTTGAGCGCCACAAGTTGACCTGCGCCGATAGGGTGGGCAGGAGCAACTGTCTAGCAGTTGCCCTGCCCACCGCACAGATGAGAGTACGTGAATCACTGGCCAGATGGTTGTCAGCGCTTACTGTGAGGAGTCGCGACGCTGGCGCCGCGACTCAAGAAACGCACGCACCGCTTCTTGGGCCTCGGGTGTACTAAAGGTCAGGTGGAACAGCTCTCGTTCAAAACGCATCGCGGCTTCCCAGGACATCTCGGGTCCACTGATGATCGCAAGCTTAGCAGCGCGGATAGCTGCTGGTGAATGCTGGGCGATCTCTTGGGCGAGGCGGAGTGCTTCGTCGAGATACTGGCCAGCGGGGACAACGCGAGTGACGAGGCCCATTGCTAACGCTTCTTGTGCCGTGAATTCACGGCCGGTCAGCACGAGCTCCATCGCACGGTATTTGCCGAGACGCCGAGCAAGATGCTGGGTACCGCCAGCGCCGGGAATGAGGCCAAGGCGAATCTCCGGACTAGCAAATCGGGCAGTATCTGAGGCAACAATGAGATCGCAGGCGAGAGCGAGTTCTAGCCCGCCACCGTAGACGTAACCCGAGACTGCAGCGATGAGTGGCTTGGGGAAGTGATGCAGAGTTTCCCAGTAATGCAAGTCAGAGTGAACGGTCGGGAGTGTTGCCGGTGTGGCCGAGGCGAATAACTCGATATCGGCGCCGACGGAAAATGCCCGCTCGTTCCCCGTCAGTACAATAATGCGGATGCGCTCATCAGCCCGGACATCCTCGAGTGCTGCTTGAATCTCCTGAAGCATCTCGCGGTTGATTGCATTGAGCTTCTGTGGTCGGTTTAACTGTATGAGGAGAATTGGATCGCGCCGTTCCAGAAGAATTGTGTCCATGGCTTTTCTCTCTTCTCTCTTTCCCGCTTATCGCCGTGGTCGTACCTTCTGAAGTGCTGTTGCAGCCTGGCTACGCAGGTTCGGATCATGTAGCATCGCGTGCCACGCTTCCAGTTCAGCAGCCAAGAGGTCGCGTACCGTCGTAGCCGTTCGCAGTGCCGGTGCCATCGTCGCAGCCAATGTCTGCGCGACGGGCGTTTGAGGGAGGCTGGCGAGCAACATATCCAGGTCAGTTGCCGCAGCATGCTTGAGAGGATGGGAGGAAGGTCGGGTTGGGATGCGTGCACCGAGGATCCGTGCGAGTGCTACAGCGTTGTCCAGTAGCCCATCGCGATCGAGCAACACGGCAGCGTTGTGTCCGAGTAGTCCGTCTTGCGCAGCCTCGGCGGCCGAACTAAAGACTGTCTCGTTTGCGCACAGCGTGAGTGCAGCCGTGAGCCACCCACCATGTTCGGGGGGCTGTGCAGCGGGGGGCTCAGTTCGGCCAACGTTGGCTTGCCAGAGCAGGCCAGAAAGCGCGCCGAAGGGATAGAGCCCGTGCGATGCACCGGGAAAACCCACGATGCTCGTAAGGTAAGCGACTGTACCGTCAGCCCAGAGGGTACACATCGTGGCCGCGCCGCGAGCGTCGCCGTCGAGCATAACCACGATTGGCACGGGGATTTCGGCTAGGGCAAGGACAGCGTCATGGACTGTCTTGAGCAGGTGGGTGAACGTCGACCAATGCCCATGTTCGGCTGCATCGATGATTGATTCGTAGGGGTAGCCGGGAGGCTGAAAACTGGGCACAAGTACCAGAGCTGTTGGCCATTGCGCAGTAAGGGCGTGGTCGATTGCCTGGGGAAGGTCAGTAAGGCGCTCGGGGCGTATGGCGATGACATCCTCAGTGAGGGGAAGAATCGACTGTCGTGTCAATACTGTTCGTGTCTGAACCTGGTTAATCCGTCGAGCGACAGGCAGTGTCTGTCGTGAGCGCATGGTGCCAGTTGCTAGGTCAAGCACGCAATCGTCGCGGTAGAACCCACCGGCTTGCTCCGCTGCGTCAAGGAGCGGTGGGGGTGCCTGCCCCGCTTCTGTGATGAGCGAACGGACAGTGGACATGCCAAGCATGTCCATTTGCTGGTAGGGACCAGCTGTCCAGCCGAATCCCCATTCAAGCGCGCAGTCAACAGTGACCAGGTCGTGAGCGACGTCTGGAGTACGGGCAAGGACATACCAGAACGTTCGCCCAAGAAGGTGGCGCACGAACATCCCATAGGGGTCAGGTAGGTGCAGTGCCTGTTGGAGTCGTTGTGGGAATGGCACGGCGGAGGCTTCGACAAGACCTGGGATTGTAGCTGGCTGTGTTGGGCGATCGCCGCCAACTTTGGGATCGAAGGTAAGTGACTGATCACCGTCAGTGCGGAAGAGCCCAGCTCCGGCTTTGTCTCCGAACCGCCCCTGCTGATAGAGGTCGAGCACCCAGGATGGGAGCCGATAGTCATCGCCCGTCGAGGCCTGCAGACTGCGTGTTCCCAGGACAAGGATATCGAGCCCGGTCAGGTCGATTGTCCGGAAGGTCGCTGAACGCGGGCGACCGAGGAGCGGTCCGGTCAAGGCATCGGCTTCCTCGAGGGTTAGCCCAAGCGTATCAGTGAGCTGAATAGCGTGGACGAGGGCATAGATGCCGAAGCGGTTGGCGACGAAGCCCGGGCTACTCTTGACCACGAGCACACGCCGTCCAAGACGCTGCTCAAGAAAGCGTCGTAGACCGTCAAATACATGCTGATCAGCGCCCTCAGGCAAGGCTGCGAGTTCTGTCAGCAGGAGAGCACGCGGGGGATTAAAGAAATGCGTGGCAAAGAAGCGCGCACGCCATGCTGGTGTCTCGTGAGGCAGCAACTGCTCGAGAGGAAAGGTCGATGTATTGGTGGTAAGGATTGTTGTTGGTGGGAGGATACTCGCGAGCTGTTGAAACAGGCTTCGCTTTGCTTCCAGGTCTTCGATAATGGCTTCAAGCACCCAGTCGCACGTGGCTAGGAGGTCAAGATTGTCCTCGATATTGCCAACCTGGATCCGGTCGATTGCCCTTGGATCGAGTAGGGCGCGCTGGGCACGAGCACGTTCGAGCCCACGACGGGCTGGGCCAGCTGGATCATCTGGATCACGAACATCAAGTAACACGACCGAGATGCCAGCCGAGGCGGCGAGCCCAGCAATGGCTGCCCCCATCGAACCAGCACCGATAACACCAAGCCGCTGAATCACGTGCGTTCCTCCCACTTCCAGTCACGATACTGTTCACGGAGTACCATCTTGGCGAGTTTTCCGGTTGAAGTTTTGGGAATTTCTGAGACAAAGACAATTGCATCGGGGATCCACCAGCGCACGACGTAGTTCTGCAGGTAAGCACGGAGTTCGTCTGCGGTCACCGAATGCCCTGGGCGCAGGACGACAAGCGCAAGTGGCCGTTCTTGCCAGCGTTTGTGTGGAATCCCGATAACCGCTGCTTCAGCGACCGCAGGATGTTTCAACAGAGCGTCCTCGAGCGCAATTGTGCTAATCCATTCTCCCCCAGACTTGATAAGGTCTTTGGCGCGGTCAACGATCTTGACATACCCTTGTTCATCGATCACGGCGATATCGCCAGTGCGCAACCAGCCATCGACAAACGATGCTGGTTGTTCGTCGCGATAGTAGGCATCGGCGATCCAAGGACCGCGGACGAGGAGTTCTCCCAGGGTCTGGCCGTCCCAGGGAGCATCATGACCATCAAAGGTGAGTACCCGGGCCTCAACAAATGGAGCTGGCATGCCCTGTTTAACCATCCAGGCATATCGTTCCTCGGTAGGCAACGAGGCCAGCTTGACGTGAGACTGGAGGCCGAGCAAGACTTCACTCATTCCCCAGCCATGAATGACAGTTATGCCGAATGCTTCAAGCCGGCGGATAAGCGCCTCCGGGGCAGCGCTACCACCAATGATCGCACGCAATCGCGGCGAGAGGTGCCAGGCGTGTGGCTGTTGCTCGAGCAGGTTAGCAATATCGTGCCAGACTGTTGGCACACCGGCGGCGAAGGTGCCCTGTTCTTCGGCAAGCAGCGTGAGGAGGTCGAGTGCTTGGGGGTGGGGGCCAGGTAAGACAATCGTTGAGCCAACAGCCAGGGCAGCGTAGGGCAGGGCCCAACCAGCGACATGAAACATCGGCACGGAAAAGAGGATGCAGTCATCTTGGCTGACCGCGAACGTAATTGTCGAGGTCAATGCCAACGCGGCAAGTGCGAGCTGCCCATGGGTGTAGAGCACCCCTTTGGGGCGGCCAGTAGTCCCCGACGTGTAGAGCAAGAAGGCTGGCGTGCTCGCTGATGCTGGGAAGAGCTCCGTAAGGGATGGTGTGGCAGTAGCCAGCATGCTTTCATAGCTTAGGGTGTTGGCCTGGTGAGCAGCTTCTCCAACAACAATGACATGCTCCAGCGTGACTTCGTGACGAAATGCTTCGTAGAGCGGCAGTAACGAGGCGTCGACAAGGAGCACACGATCCTGCGCATGGTTCACGATGTAAGCAAGCTCATTGGGATGAAGGCGGAGATTTAAGGTATGGCAGATCGCGCCGATCATCGGAATAGCAAGATAGGCTTCAAGATGCGCACTGTTATTCCAGAGGAGCGTCGCCACGCGGTCGCCCGGCTTCACCCCCAATTGTTGGAGAGCGTGAGCCAGCCGTAGAGCACGCTCAGTGAGCGTTTGATACGTCATCCGGCGATGTGGGCCAGCACCTATCCGTTCAACGATGATATGGTCGGGAAAGTAGCGGGCAGCACGGGTAAAGACATGATGCACCGTGAGCGTATCAAGGTTCATCGGCTGCTTACCTCCACCGCAGCATTGATCCTCCTGGCCGGTGTAAGCAATGGGAACGAGCTGCCAGTTTCTTGCTCCAATACTTACGTGGTGTACTGCGGGGGAACAATCCGTGCTTTCAGGATAGCTGAACTTCGAGTGTGCGTGAATCCCCGGCCGTTGCTAGACTGCGCCTCGGTTGACAACGGTTCATAGCGGGAGCATGAGCAATGGCAGAACAGAGTCTTCAAGCGCTTCTCGACCGCGCGGGCGCAATTCAGCCGTTCCTCTATAACAATCCGACAGGAGCACGAGTCTATCCAGTCGTTCCACCGGAGTTTACGAACTGGCGCGACGAACAGCATGCCTGGCGGGAAACCGTCTGTCTCTTCGATCTTTCTTACCATATGACTGATCTCTTTCTGTGGGGGCCAGATGCCTTTTCGTTGCTTGCCCGGTTAGCGGTCAATTCCTTTACCGGGTTTGCACCTGGGCAGGCCAAGCAACTCGTCTGTGTGACACCGGACGGGTATCTCATCGGCGATGGCATCTTGTTCTACCTGGAAGATGGAACGTTTCAGATTGTTGGCCGTCCTTCGCTCCATAACTGGATCCAGTATCATGCAGCGACAAGTGGGGCTGCTGTGAGCTGGGAACGAGATGAGTGGTCAGTGACTGACCCTCAGCGTCCGCGAAAGACGTATCGCTTCCAGGTGCAGGGCCCTCATGCCCAGCTGCTACTCGAGCGGTTGCTTGGAGGCACGATCCCGGACGTGCCTTTCTTCCATTTCACGCGGGTGAACATTGCAGGCCATACCGTTGGCATGCTCCACCATGGCATGGCTGGTGTAGCCGGCGCGGAGTTTTTCGGACCGTTCGCCGAAGGGCCTGCTGTCAAGGCAGCAATCCTGGAAGCCGGTAAAGATTTGGGCCTGCGGCAAGTCGGCTCTCGCGCCTATGCGACTAACGGCTTAGAGTCGGGTTGGATTCCTAATCCCCTCCCTGCAATCTACACCGGTGACGAGCTTCGTCCCTATCGCGGATGGTTGCCGGCCACGAGTTACGAAGCCGTAGGCTCACTCGGCGGTAGCTTCGTTTCGCCGGATATTACTGACTACTATCTGACGCCCTGGGATCTCGGCTATGGACGTTTGGTCAAGTTCGATCATGATTTCGTTGGTCGGGCTGCACTGGAGCGGCTGGCGAACCAACCGCATCGCAAGAAGGTGACTTTGGTGTGGGATCCAGATGAGGCGGTGAGGGTCATTGGCAGTCTCTTCACCAAGCCCAAAGGTGAGCGATATAAGTACTTTGATCTCCCATTGGCTCAATACGCGACCTGGATGTACGATGCCGTGCTCGATGATGCCGGTAAGGTCGTGGGCTTCTCAATGTGGACAGGCTTTAGTTCGAACGAGGAACGGGTTCTGTCACTGGCAACTGTCGACGCCGCTGTTGCAACAGTGGGGACACGGCTCCGTATTGTGTGGGGTGAGCCCAACGGCGGTTCACGGAAGCCCTCGGTTGAACGACATGTCCAGACCGAGGTCGCCGTAACCGTTGGCCCAGCGCCATATGCTGAGCCAGCGCGTCAGTACCGCGCGACAGTCGCACGTCGGCGGGCATAGACCACGTCAGAGCATGTTTTGCTCCTGGAGTGAGCACTAGGCATGGCGTGGAATAGGTAGGGGAAGGTATAACTGTGACACTGCGCGACATTGTGTTTGTTGATATTCATGTTCATGTTCGTACTGGTGATCATGCTCGGCTGGAACATGATCCATATGTGATGCAGAATCCCGAGGGCCTGAGTGATCAGCCTGACGTGATGGCCGAAATGTATCGCGAACTCGGTGGTATGGCAGTCATCTTCGATATTGACGATGAAACGCGGACGGGATTGCGAGCCTCCAACGACGAAATTGCTGGCTGGGTCAAGAAGTATCCGGACGTATTTATCGGATTTGGAACGGTCGATCCGTGGAAGGGAGTGCAAGCGCTCCGGGAAGTCGAGCATTGTGCTGCTCTTGGGCTTAAGGGCATCAAGTTTCACCCAGCTGTCCAGGACTTCGCGCCGAATGATCCGCGCTTTTTCTCGTTGTGGGAGACGTGTACACGGCTTGGTCTTGCGGTGCTCTTCCACACGGGGACGACTATGGCGGGAGCCGGTCAGCCAGGGGGCGGTGGACTGCGCCTCGAGTATGGCCGACCGATCCCGTACATTGACGACATTGCGGCACGGTTTCCGGAACTCCGGATTATTATGGCGCACCCTGCCTGGCCATGGCATGAGGAACAACTCGCCGTCCTGCGGCATAAACCCAACGTTTATATGGATCTGTCGGGGTGGGCACCGAAATATATTCCCCCAAGTGTCATCCAGTATGCCAATAGCTTGGTGCAGGACAAGGTGTTCTTTGGTTCAGATTTCCCGATGCTTTCTCCGCAGCGCTGGTTACGCGAATTTGCTGAATTGCCAATCAAGGAGAGTGTGCGGCCCAAAATCCTACGTGATAACGCGCTACGTTTCCTCGGCCTGATGCCAGCAGAATCGTGAGCAATCATTCGGAGGAGTAGGCATGACCCGCCGCTGCCCTCGCGCTGTTGACGTGAACGGGCAATAAGCAGTGCCTGCTCCTCCGTCCGCAGGACAGATTGCCCCGGCGCATAGATAGAGGAGCACCTATGGCGCTACAGGGGCGTCAGGCGGTAGTGTCCATGGGTCTTCGCCGAGGTCCGGTAGTTGGAATTGCCCGTTTTTGAGAAGGAGGATGTCGTCTACCCATACTTCGCCACCATGCCGGAGATCGCAGATCAGATCCCAGTGGATAGCGCTGCGATTTTGCGAGCCCGTGTCTGGGTAGCCTGACCCGAGGGCGAGATGGATTGTCCCGCCCATTTTTTCGTCGAGCAGGATAATGCCAGTAAATCGATCGATTGCCCGGTTTGTACCGAAAGCAAACTCACCAACATATCGTGCGCCTTCGTCCGTTGCCAGCATCGCATCGAGTGCAGCCTGATTCTGCCGTGCTTCAGCAGAAACAACACGGCCATGCTCGAAGCGGAGGCGCACATCGGCAACGAGTTGGCCGCGGATAATCGTGGCATAGGCAAAGCGAATGGTTCCTTCAACGGATGTCTCGATCGGTCCGGTAAAGACTTCGCCACTTGGAAAGTTTCGATGACCGTCGGAGTTGATCCATCGTCGACCATCCACTCGCAGACGCAAATCAGTATCTGGGCCGAGGACCCGAATTTCACGATGTGGAGTCAGCCAGGCAATGAGGCGTTCTTGATAGGCTGAGACAGCGCGCCACCGTTCGGCTGGATTGGGGGTATCGAGGAGGGCAGCGCGAGCAAAGAAATCTTCATACACTGGCAGCGACATGCTTGCCTCTTGTGCGTAGGCATGCGTCGGAAAGAGCGTACTGGTCCAGCGCAGTGTACCGGCTGCTGCGCGGTCGAGGAACTGTTGGTGGAGGGCTGCACGTGCCTGGGCATATCGCTGCTGACGAGCGGGGTCGAGATGGCTCAGTGCGCGTGTGTTTTCAGCTGCCCCAATGCGCAACCATGCGTCGGCGAGTTCTGGGCCGATGCGCTCAAGGGGGGTAATCGTTTGGAGCTGTTCATCTGAGCCGAGGGTGAGGAGCAACTCGAGGGTTTCTGGCAACTCAACAAACAGGCTTGGATAGGCGCCGCGCTCGAGTGCCCGGCGATAGGTAGCGGTGAGGAGTGGTCGCGCAAGTGGTGGGCCGCTGATGAGCACAGTATCGCCTGCCTGCACGTTGAGTGCGTAATCGATGAGGACCGTTGCAAAGCGGGTAAGCCGTTCACCGTCCATCTGCGCTGCCCCTTGCATCTGTTACGAAAACGCGAAGCCGCCGTGAGGGGATGCCTCACGGCGGCGGTAGCGGGGGTGGGATTCGAACCCACGACCTCCGGGTTATGAGCCCGGCGAGCTGCCGCTGCTCCACCCCGCGCCACTGGCTGGAGGTGGGGTGTGCGCGCAGCGGCCTCGCCTCCCACGCGGTCCCCCGCGCAGTACTCTCCGGCGCTGGCGTCGGGCACGACCCGGTTCGGGATGGTTCGGGGTGGAATCGACGCCGCTCTCGGCCACGCGCACACCGCACCCCCAGCCAACATCGTCGTTGCACGCATCTGCACCCACCATCCAGTGTCGTGCTGGCCTTCCGCCGCCGAAGGATGTCAGGTGCCAGGGACTGGCCTCGGCCATGAGGGCGGCTCAGCTCCGGTCGGTTACCCGCCGTCCACCTGCCGCCTCGCTACCGGGTCATCTCCCCGGGGCCTTACTCCCGTATGGGATGGGACGGCTCATCTTGGGGCAGGCTTCCCGCTTAGATGCCGTCAGCGGTTATCCCTGCCGGACCTGGCTACCCAGCGCTGCCGGTCGGCCGACAACTGGCACACCAGCGGTCCGTCCAGCCCGGTCCTCTCGTACTAGGGCCAGCCCCCCGCAACCGTCCCGCGCCCGCGGCGGATAGAGACCGAACTGTCTCACGACGTTCTGAACCCAGCTCGCGTGCCGCTTTAATGGGCGAACAGCCCAACCCTTGGGACCTCCTCCAGCCCCAGGATGCGACGAGCCGACATCGAGGTGCCAAACCGGGCCGTCGATGGGAACTCTCGGGCCCGATCAGCCTGTTATCCCCGGGGTAGCTTTTATCCGTTGCTCCATGGCCCTTCCACCCGGCGCCATGGGGTCACTAGGCCCGCCTTTCGGCCCTGCTCGGGGTGTCTCCCTCGCAGTCAAGCCCCCTTGCTGCCCTTGCACGCTCCGGCCGATTGCCCTCCGGCCTGAGGGGACCATTGGGCGCCTCCGTTACCCTTTAGGAGGCGACCGCCCCAGTCAAACTCCCCACCAGCCACCGTCCCCAGCGGCGCTCCCGCCGCCTGGGTGAGCGCGCCGGCCCGGCCAGGGTGGTATCTCACCGCCGGCTCCACGGGACCTGGCGGCCCCGCTTCTCCGCCTCCCACCTATCCTGCACAGGCCCGGCCCGCACGCGATGGCAAGCTGGAGTCAAGCTCCACGGGGTCTTTTTGTCCCGCCGCGGGTCGTCCGCATCTGCACGGACTCTGCAGTTTCACCGGGCCCCCCGTCGAGACAGCGCCCAGGTCGTGACGCCTTTCGTGCGGGTCGGAACTTACCCGACAAGGAATTTCGCTACCTTAGGACCGTCAGAGTTACGGCCGCCGTTCACCGGGGCTTCCCTTCGGGGCTCATCACCCCTCCGGTTCACCTTCCGGCACTGGGCAGGCGTCAGCCCCGATACGTCGGCTTTCCGCCTTCGCCGAGACCTGTGTTTTTGGTAAACAGTCGCCTGGGCCCCTTCGCTGCAACCCCCTCGGGCTCCTCACCCTACCGGGGCCCCCCTTCTCCCGAAGTTACGGGGGCAACTTGCCGAGTTCCTTGACGGGGGCTCACCCGCCCACCTCGGTCTCCTCGACCAGCCGACCCGTGTCGGTTTGCGGTACGGACGCACCAGGCCCTCACGGCGAGGCTTTTCGCGGCAGCGCCCCACGCCCGCTCGGTGGAGGGATCGCTCCCTCCCCTCGCCCTCGCGGCTCAGGGTCCCGCCACCCGGGCTTTCCCTCAGGTGGCCCCCTACCCCGCTTCGACGGCCCCTGCGGCCGCCGGACGCTTCGCACTGCGTCCCCCGCCGCTCCAACCGGACCTGCTGCGGGGCCGGAATCTTCACCGGCTGTCCCTCGCCTACGGCTCCTGCCCTCAGCTGAGGCCCGCCTCACCCGCAGCTGACGAGCATCGCTGCGGAACCCTTCGGCTTCCGGTGGGACGGATTCTCACCGTCCGCTCACGCTACTCGTGCCGGCATTCGCACTCGGCGCCGCTCCAGCACGGTTCCCACCGCACCTTCCCCGCTGACGCCGACGCTCCCCTACCGCTGCAGCGCACCACGCCCTGCAGCCCGCGGCTTCGGTGGTGGGCTTCGCCCCGTTCCATTGTCGGCGCACGGGCACTCGACCAGTGAGCTGTTACGCACTCTTTCAAGGATGGCTGCTTCTAAGCCAACCTCCTGGCTGTCTGCGCGCCCGCACCTCCTTGCCCACTCAGCCCACCTTCGGGACCTTAGCCGGCGGTCTGGGCTGTTCCCCTCTCGACCCAGGACCTTGTCGCCCCAAGTCTCACTCCCGGCGCTCCAGCCATGACCTTCGGCGATTGACGCGGCTTGGTAGGCTCCGCGCCCCCGCACCGCACCAGCGCCCTACCGCCATGGCTTGCCCGCCAAGGCTGACCCTCAAGCCATTTCGGGGAGAACCAGCTATCTCCGAGCTCGCTTGGCATTTCACCCCTACCCCCAGCTCCTCCGAGCCCTTTGCCACGGACACCGGTTCGGCCCTCCACGCCGGTCTTCCCAGCGCTTCAGCCTGGCCAGGGGTAGCTCGCCCGGTTTCGGGTCGGCCGCCCGCGACTCTGCGCCCTCTGCGGACTCGCTTGCGCTCCGGCTTCGGGTGCCCCTCCCTTCGCCTCGCCACGAACGGCCACTCGCCGGCTCATGCTCCAATAGGCACGCCGTCACCTGCTCACCACAGGCTCCGACCGCCTGGGGGCGCGTGGTTTCAGGCGCTCTTTCACCCCCCTCGCCGGGGTCCTTTTCACCGGTCCCTCACGGTACTCGTCCACTATCGGTCGGCTGGGGTGCTGAGCCTTGGAGAGTGGTCTCCCCTGCTTCCTGCCGGGGTCCTCGTGCCCGGCAGTACTCGCGCACCCATCCCGGAGCCGCTGCGCCACCGCCTACGGGACTCTCACCCTCTCCGGTCGCGCCTTCCAGCCGCGTTCGGCTAGCCCAGCGGTTGCTCACTCCGTGCTCGGTCCGCTGCCCAAGCCCGATGGGCCGCACAACCCCGCACCAGCTTCCGGCCAGCGGGCCACCTAGCTCGTGCGGTTTGGGCTCTGCCCGTTTCGCTCGCCACTACTCCGGGCCTGCCTCTCGCTTCCTCGGGGTACTGAGATGTTTCACTTCCCCCGGTGCCCTCCTCCACCACCGTGGAGGCGCCCAGACTCCTCGCCTGGGCAGGTTGCCCCATTCGGATACCCCCGGATCTCCGCTCGCCCGCAGCTCCCCGGGGCGTTTCGCCGCTCGGCCGCGTCCTTCCTCGGCCCCAGCCGCCAAGGCATCCACCACGCGCCCTCCTCACCCAGTCCCTGGACGCCTGACATCCTCCGCACCGGAAGAGCCAGCACGACACGGGACAGTAGGTGCAGATGCGTACAACGACGTTCCTCGTTTGGTAAGGTGCCAACGTCGCCCATCATGCGACCTTGACCCCTGGGGTGTGATTTGCCTGCGGTGCCCACTGTGTTGGCACGACGGTGTGACGACTCCGGTGTGTGAGTGGTCCTAGGGCAGACCCTCCACCGGCATCCCCGCCGGCTTCTTCAGGCCCCCACGCGACCACCGCCACCCCGTCCCAGTGCAGCCCGCACCTGCGCCACACCGGTTGACCCAGAAGCTGAGCATCCACCCAGCTCCCTAGAAAGGAGGTGATCCAGCCGCACCTTCCGGTACGGCTACCTTGTTACGACTTCGTCCCAATCACCCGCCCCACCCTCGACGGCTGCCCCCCACTTCCGTGGGTTAGCCCACCGGCTTCAGGTGGAGCCGGCTTTCGTGACGTGACGGGCGGTGTGTACAAGGCCCGGGAACGTATTCACCGCCGTATGGCTGACCGGCGGTTACTAGCAACTCCGCGTTCACGCAGGCGGGTTGCAGCCTGCGATCCCCACCACGGCCGGGTTTGCGGGATTGGCTCCAGGTCGCCCCTTGGCCGCCCATTGTCCCGACCACTGTAGCGTGTGTGTCGCCCAGGGCGTCAGGGCCATGCGGACTTGACGTCATCCCCTCCTTCCTCCGGGTTGCGCCCGGCAGTCGGGCCAGACACCCGCGTAACTGGCCCCGAGGGTTGCGCTCGTTGCGGGACTTAACCCAACACCTCACGGCACGAGCTGACGACAGCCATGCAGCACCTGTGACCTCGCTCCCTGCAAGCAGGGCACCCCAGCGTTTCCGCCAGGTCCGAGGCCATGTCAAGCCCTGGTAAGGTTCTGCGCGTTGCGTCGAATTAAACCACACGCTCCGCTGCTTGTGCGGGCCCCCGTCAATTCCTTTGAGTTTTAGCCTTGCGGCCGTACTCCCCAGGCGGCGGGCTTACTGCGTGAGCGCCGGCACAGAGCGGGTCAACACGCCCCACACCTCGCCCGCATCGTTGACTGCGTGGACTACCCGGGTATCTAATCCGGTTCGCTCCCCACGCCTTCGCGCCTCAGCGTCAGGTACGGGCCAGCGGGCCGCCTTCGCCACCGGTGTTCCTCCCGAGCTCTACGCATTTCACCGCTACACCGGGAATTCCACCCGCCTCTCCCGCCCTCGAGCCAGACCGTCCCGCGCGACCCTCCCCGGTTGAGCCGGGGGCTTTCACGCGCGGCGCGCCCAGCCGCCTACGCGCCCTTTACGCCCAGTGACTCCGGGCAACGCTCGCCCCCTCCGTCTTACCGCGGCTGCTGGCACGGAGTTAGCCGGGGCTTGCTCCGAGGGTACCGTCACTGCCTTCGCCCCCCCGAACAGGAGTTTACACCCCGCAGGGCGTCGTCCTCCACGCGGCGTCGCTCCGTCAGGGTTGCCCCCATTGCGGAAGATTCCCTGCTGCTGCCTCCCGTAGGAGTCGGGGCCGTGTCCCAGTCCCCGTGTGGCTGGCCGTCCTCTCAGACCAGCGACCCGTCATCGCCACGGTGCGCCGTTACCACACCGTCGAGCTGATAGGCCGCAGGGCCCTCCCAGCGCGACCGTCCGGCCTTTCCTCCCCCAGCCTACCACCAGAGGAGCGTATGCGGGATTAGCCCCAGTTTCCCAGGGTTGTCCCCCACGCCAGGGCAGGTTCCCCACGTGTTCCGCACCCGTCCGCCACGGTCGACCGCTTCCGCGGCTCCCGTCCGACTTGCATGCATTAGGCACGCCGCCAGCGTTGTCCCTGAGCCAGGATCAAACTCTCCACCACCTCAACCAGAACGCCAGAAGACTCTGGCGTTTTGCTTTCTTCACAGATTCGCCATGCCAGTCCACCGCATCACCGCGCTGGTCTGGCAGGCCCAGGCACCGACAGGCAAACCACACCTCAGTTGTCAAAGTGCATGAAGCGGCGACTTCGTGTCACACGCCAGCTCACTCGCACAGTATAGTGCGTGTTCATGTGCGCGTCAAGTGGTGTGCTGGCTTGCAACTCGCTCGCTTGCGGCGCCCGCTCTCGCGCCGCGCAAGCTCATAGTCTACGTATCCGCTGTCTGGTTGTCAAGGGGGATCGCGCGCTATCGTTACAGTGCATGCCGCACGAGGGAAAGGAGGCAACGATGTCAGGACTTCGTGAGCCGTGCGCGGTCACGGTGGTTGAGGTGGGACCGCGAGATGGGCTGCAGAACGAGGCGGCAGTCGTGCCAACTGACATCAAAGTGGCCTTCATCAACGCACTGAGTGATGCTGGTTTCCCAGTGATTGAGTGCACAAGCTTTGTCAGTCCAAAAGCTGTACCGCAGTTGGCCGATGCAGAGGATGTTATGCGGCAGCTTCGTCGCCGTCCGGGGACGCGCTATCTGGTACTGGTGCCGAATGAGCGAGGGCTCGATCGGGCGTTGGCTGTCGGCTGTGATGCCATTGCGCTCTTTACCGCGGCGTCCGAGGCGTTTTCAGAGGCTAACGTTCATGCCTCGATTGCCGAGACGTTCACCCGATTTCAGCCGGTTGCTACCCGGGCCCAGCAACTCGGCCTCTGGATGCGCGGGTATGTCTCGACAGCATTTTGGTGTCCCTATGCCGGACGCGTCCTGCCCGAGCAGGTGATGCCGGTTGTCCTGCGGCTGTTTGAACTTGGCTGCGCGGAGGTCGCCCTGGCCGACACCATTGGGCGTGCCTCACCAGATGAGGTTGCGCAATTGCTCGATGTTGTGCTGCGTGAGGTTCCGGCCGAGCGACTCGCTTTGCATTTCCATGATACGAATGGGCTGGCGCGGGCAAATATTCGCGTTGGTCTCACCTATGGTATCCGGGTATTCGACGGTTCAGTTGGTGGGCTGGGTGGCTGCCCCTTTGCCCCAGGCGCGCCCGGCAACGTTGCAACTGAGGCAGTCTTAGATGAACTCGATGCAGCAGGCTGCACTCACGGCATCGATCGAGCAGCGCTCGTACGTGCCCGTACGCTGCTTGCAACGGCATTGCCGACAGTGAGCCACCGTACCGCTTCTGTCTAGATGCTTGCCAGCATGTTGCGCGTGTGCTAGACTCTCTGACTCTGATCGGAAGGGGAGGGTGTATGGTGACCCACTATCCTCCAGTAGTGCTTCGACAGCTTGCCGAGGAGCCGGTCATTTGGCTGGCGACGGTGCGTGCTGATGGCCAGCCTCAGGTCGTGCCAGTCTGGTTCCTCTGGGATGGGCAGCACATCTTGATCTATTCGTTGCCGAATAGTCAGAAGGTGCGAAATATCCGTCAAAATCCACGCGTCTCAGTGCACTTCAATAGTGATCCTTGGGCGAATCAAGTGACGCGTCTGGATGGCATGGCAGAGCTCGTCGAAAATCCACCCCTGGCGACGTCTGTGTCAGAGTACTTAGCGAAGTATCACGATGGCATTATGCGGATTGGCATGACACCGGATTCGTTCGCTACTACCTATAGCACGCTCATTCGCGTCCGCCCTACCCATCTCGTCCACTGGTAGAGTGTTGCGCTTGCCTCTTGCGACAGGAGGCCCGCGGTACCAGCTGGCCTCCTGTCGCATACTGTGCCGCCGTGTAGCTTGTGTTAGTTCTACCGTGCAGTACGGCTTCGCTCGCGCACTGGGTGTATTCTCCTCTGGACTAGGATAACCACCCTGTTCTCAGCAAATTCTTATGGTGCTCTCAGCATGTCCCAAGCTCATGCTCCTACGCTGGAGTGTAGCTGGGCTGGAGTAGCCCAGCTCGGAAGCGAAAGGAGACGAGCATACGGGATGGTTACGACAGTATCACTTCACTCAATGACAGCAGTATCCGAGCATGAACGACCACTCGTTATGCCGCGAGTGCTGCGACCACACCTTCAGGAGACAGAATCTCTTGAACAGTACCTCCAGTCTGGTGGCTATACACTCGAGGCGTGGAGCCGCTCGCCAGACGAGATTATCACGCTTATCACAGCAAGCGGGCTGCGCGGTCGGAGTGGATCAGGCTTCCCCACAGGGACCAAATGGCGCACTGTCGCCCTTCAGCCAGGTCGCAAGGTTGTGCTGATAAACGCGGCGGAGTCAGAGCCAGCGAGTCGCAAGGATCGCACGCTGCTCCTCACACGCCCACATCTGGTACTCGAAGGCGCGCTTCTCGCGGCGTATGCAGTCGGCGCTGACACGCTGATGTTCTACACACATGACCCTGCGATAGCGCAGACAGCCGACGCAGCCTGGCATGAGTTAAAGCAGTCTGGTGCGAAGTTGCCGACCTGGCGGACAATCGTCGGCCCAGCACGCTATGTCGCTGGGGAGGCGAGTGCGGCGGTGAACTTCATCAATGGCCATGCTGCCAAACCGACGAGCAAGCCTCCTCGGCCTCACGAGCGCGGTGTGAATGGTCGGCCAACGCTCGTCCAGAACGTTGAGACCTTCGCCCATGCTGCGCTTATTGTGCGTAACGGACCAGCCTGGTTCCGATCCGTTGGGACGGATGAGTTGCCAGGGACAATCCTGCTGACCCTGAACGGAGCGCTGCGGCGCACAGGAGTTGTGGAGGTACCAAGTGGAGTAGCCCTCCGTGATGTGCTCGAGATGCTTGGTTGTGGCATGCCACACGGTGTTCAGGCTGTGTTACCAGGCGGGTACTTTAGCGGGTGGCTCCCTGCAGAGGCGTTGCACCAGGGTGTTGCTCTCACACCAAGCAGCCTAGGTGCGTGGGGTAGCGATCTGGGCTGTGCCGCGATTACCGTCGTGCCAGAGACGGTATGTGGGCTCTGGCAGGCAGCGCGCCTGCTGCGCTTCTTTGCCGATGAATCTGCACGGCAATGCGGGCCATGTACGTTTGGAACGGCTGCTATGGCTGACCTCATGGAGCGCCTTGCACGTGGAGAAGGTCGATCGGACGACGTTGAGCGCCTGCGCCACTATGCCGAGCACGTCCTGCCAAAGCGTGGTGCGTGCGGCCATCTTGACGGCGCGACGATCGCCGTTCGAACAGCATTGCAGGTCTTTCAAGATGATCTTGCGCGGCACCTGCGCTATGGCACGTGTGGCCGACCGCTGCGCAGCGTGTTGCCAGGATTGGAGGACTAGCCATGACGAAGCGGCTCCGTCTGCGCATTGACCCGATTCGATGCACGGCGTTCGGCTTTTGTGCCGAGCTTTGTCCAGAACTCTTCGACCTCGATGAATGGGGATATGCCTGGCTGAAAGCAGCTGAAGTGGATGTTGAAGCAGCCGCGCTTGTACGTCAGGTTGCTGCATGCTGCCCGCGCCGGGCCATCCTCATTGAAGAAGTGCCCGACCCCGAAGACATCGACCAACCAGTCATGAACACGCAAATCAAGGAGGGAAGCCATGCGTGAGCCAATGGCAACCCCACCGGTGTCGCCGTTCTGGAATGCCGGTGATCAACAGCGTCGTGCGCTTGCGGCACGCATTCGCACACTCCGTTCCTGGCTGATTGCTGGGAGCCTTGTCGGAACAGTCGTATTCACTGCTGCGGCCGCGCACCATACCGAGACAAATGGGCCGACAACGCCGGCATCGATTGTCACGACGACAGAGAGTCGATCGGCAAGCAGGCATTTCTTCGCCGGTCAGACAACGGCACCAGGTGTGGCCACGAAGAGGTCCCATGAATCAGAGAATGAGCAGGAATCAGACGACGAGCATCCACGCTGGAGCCAGAGCACGACAGGCAATGGCGCATGGTTCTTCTCCTCATCTGGCTCATCTGGTCCGTCGTTCTTCTCGAATCGTTCGACGAGCCGATCCTCGTAGGGGGCGCACTGTGCAACATAAAGACGCGATGCGTGCCATGCCTAGCACCGATACCGTACGTATTGCCCTCAACGGAGCGGCGTTTCCGGCGCTTGGCACTGAGGTAACCGTCCTGGTTACCGATCCAGTGCAACTTTGGCCAATCGTGCAGCATGTCCGGCAATGTATTGACGTCATTGACCGTACCCTCAGCCGTTTCCGTCCTGATAGCGAACTCGCCCGGCTGGAACGCATCGTTGACCTTCCCCAGCCAGCCTCGCCGTTGTTCTTAGAGGCACTGGAACTTGCGCTTCGAGCAGCGCGTGATACGGAGGGATGGTTTGACCCGACAATTCGCGACGCCCTTGAAGCGGCTGGTTATGACCGGAGTATTGAGCAGCTTGAGGCAGTGGGGCCGGGACCAAACCGGCCCGCACTGCCAGCTGGTCAGTGGCTGCGCATTCGCTACAATCGCGCGCTTGGCTGGGTTTGCATCCCCAGAGGTGTGCGTCTCGATTTCGGTGGAATCGGCAAAGGATTTGCGGTCGACTACGCGCTGCGAACATTGCCCGTGAACGACGTTGGCGTACTGCTGAACGCTGGCGGTGACCTTGCTGTCCGTGGACCAACGCCGCCGGGTGGTTGGCTCTGTGATATTGCTGTCGATGTGTCGTCGCCGCCGGAGGCGCACGTCGTAGTGTTCGAGGGCGCACTCGCAACGTCGGGGCTGGGTCGGCGGCAGTGGACGAGGAACGGCGAACGCCTGCATCACCTCATCGATCCCCGTACAGGGTTGCCGGGAGTGAGCCCCTGGCGGATTGTCACCGTGGCGGCGCGCAGCTGTGCCGTCGCAGAGGTCGCTGCCAAAGTGGCCTGGCTGAAAGGCGAGGAAGGCCCAGCGTGGCTAGAGGACCTCGGGTTAGCTGGGCGCTTTGCAGCCAAAGACGGCTCGGTCATCACCGTTGGCCCCTGGCCCGAACAGAAAGGAGACATCCGATGAATAGTCCTGTGCTCTGGTACGTTGCTCGTGGGAGTGGGGTTGTCGCATACCTGTTGCTGACGCTGTCGGTCGTCCTTGGCATTGCGCTGAGCCGGCGCTGGCATCGCCCAAGTTGGCCACGCTTCGTTGTCCACGAGATGCATCGCTGGGCCACCCTAGTGTTCTATTGCTTTCTCGGCATTCATATCCTGACTGTGGCCATTGATCCCTATGTTCACTTCTCGCTCACTGACGTGCTGGTGCCGTTTGCTAGCAACTACCGGACGTTCTGGTTGGGGCTTGGGATTCTTGGCGCTGAACTTGCGCTTGCAATCGGTGCAAGCGTCTGGGTGCGTGAGCACATTGGGTATCGGGCGTGGCACGTGCTTCATGCTCTTTCCTATCCCGTCTTCCTTGCTTCCCTTGCCCATGGCCTCGGCACGGGCACGGATACTGGCACGCGCTGGATGACGGTGATCTATGTCGCTTCAGCCATCGCTGTGCTCGGTGCAACGATCTGGCGGCTGCTGCCATGGCCGCGGCTCTCGTTTGCCACCAGCCGCGTGACGAGCCGCTGACTGACGGGAAGTGCCGTCGTTATAAGCAAGCGCTGAAGATATTCCGTAGGCGATGCTCTCTTGGCAGGGGGCATCGCCCATTGTATGGAAAGCAGGTGTGTCACCAGGAGTTCAGCACATTCACGTTGCCAAGGGCGCAAGATTGGCTTGCAGAGGGTTAGGCCTGTTGGGCTTGATTCCCGGCCCGTGCCTTGACTCGACCAAAGGCATGGCTGGACACTGCCGAAGACGTGAGTGGTAGTTCAACGATTGCCGTCGTGCCCTGGCCGAGTGTGCTCTCGAGCCGGATCGTCCCGCGATGCGCGTGCACGATCGACCAGGCGATGGCAAGTCCCAAGCCGGCGCCGCCCTGTTGGCGCGTGCGAGCCCGGTCGACGCGATAAAACCGATCAAAGAGCCGAGGTAGGTGCTCGGGAGCAATACCTTCACCGGTGTCACGTACGCGGATTTGGGCCATACGACCATGACGCTGGAGTGTGACCGTAATAGTACCAGGCGGCGGCGTATATTTGAGCGCGTTATCGAGCAGGATGAGCAGCAACTGCTGATAGCGGTCTGGATCAACTTCAACTTCGAGGTGCTCATCGGACGGCTGAAATTGCAGCTGGAGGCCATGCTGGATTGCCAATGGGGTAACGCGGCGAATAACGTCCTCGGTAATGAGCGCGAGGTCGACTGGCGCGACCGCAAGGTCAAGTTCGTTGAGATCAGCCCGAGCCAGGAGGAGCAGATCGTTGGCTAAGCGTTCGAGTCGAGCGAGATCGTGGCGGAAGTCTTCCCAGAGTTGGAGATTTGCTGAAAGAGGCTCCTGACGATGCTGGTCAAGAAGATCGGCCGTGGCACGTAGGACAGTGAGCGGGGTCCGCAGTTCGTGCGAAGCATCAGCAACAAACTCGAGCTGGCGGCGAAAGGCTTGTTCAATCGGGATCAGCGCGCGACCAGCCAAAAACCACGCACCAATGAAAGACAGTCCGAGGCCGCCGGCCCCGCCAAGCAATAGGCCGATGAGCAGGCGATGGAGCGCTTGTTGCACAGGCGTAAGGCTTTTGCCGACGACAAGCAACAGGCCCTGTTCGCTGTTTCCGGGAGGTTGCGGTGAAATGAATAGGCGAACAGGCTGATTGTTCACCGTCATAGTAAGGAACTGTGGTGGAGAGAGCGTTTGCGGCACACGAGTAAGTTCAATCCCCTGCGGATTTGCCAACACACTGCCATTAGGCCCAATGATCAACAGAAAAAAGCCACTGTTCAGGCCATGCGACTCGCTGCCCACATCATCGTGTTCACGATGCCCAGGGTCGTGTAGCGTCATGCTCTGGGTAACGAGGTCGTGGTCGACCTGGGCCATGAGCTGGTGCGCGGTCAGCACATAGACGCCGGCGCCAACAAATCCTAGGATCAGCGTGAGGACAAGGATGTTCCATCCAACCAGATGCCAGCGAATGCGACGGAACAAGGTGTGCTCCTTCATACAATGCATTATGGGCGCAACGAGTAGCCAACGCCACGAATCGTACGAATCAATGGCCGAGTTGAGCCACGATCAATTTTCTCCCGTAGATAGTGAATGTAGGTTTCGACGACGTTGGTTGTGGCACTACTGTCGTAGCCCCAAATATGCTCAAGAATTTGCTCCTTCGTCAGCACGCGCTGTTGATGACGTGCCAGGTAAACGAGCAGTTCGAACTCTCGTGGTGTCAGCTCAATGGTACGTTCTCCCCGTCGTACTTCATGCCGGTCGAGATCGATAGCCAAGTCGCCGACAACCAGCGTGTCAGACTCGGATTGGTCAGCGAAACGGCGGCCGAGGGCCCGGATGCGGGCAAGCAATTCTTCGAGTGCGAATGGTTTAACTAGATAATCGTCGGCACCAGCGTCTAGCCCCTCGACTCGGTCGGCCACAGCGTCGCGCGCCGTGAGCATAAGGATTGGTGTACGCACGCGCTGACGACGCAACTGGCGACTAACGGATAGCCCATCAAGCTTCGGCAGCATGATATCGAGCACAATGACGTCGAACAGGCCAGTTTCAGCGCGCTGGAGTCCAGCGAGTCCATCGTCGGCGAGTTCGACCTGATGGCCTGCCTCTGTCAATGCGCGTGAGACGAGCCGAGCAACTCGAGGATCGTCTTCGACGACGAGGATGCGCATAGCTGCAATGGCCTCCACCGTGACGTCGCAATATCGTATTGCTACCTCAGTATACGGAACAATCCTGAGAATTCTCTGAGAACCACTGGGATTGTCTTGCCTGCACAGGACTACTAGAATCGGCGTGAGCGGCATCGCGAGGAACAAGAAAGGTGGAGGCAGGATGGTCGTGCAGGAGCAGCGGGTGCACATTGATCCATTGAAGCCGCTGGCGGCTGAGCCACACACTGGTCATAACCGCTGGCATGAAGCCCTGACGCCAGTACTTGAGGTCGAGCCTGGTGTTCCAGTCGCCATCGAAACGCGCGATGCGTTCGATGCCCAGCTCACGCCCCAATCAACGGACGCCGACGTTGGTCAACTGCGGCTTGGACCCGTCCACCCTCTCACTGGGCCGATTTATGTCAAAGGGGCACAGCCGGGCGATCTTCTTGAGGTCAAGCTCTTGGCGATCGAGTGCGATCCTTGGCAACACTGGGGCTATACTGTCGAAGTGCCGGGATTCGGGTTCTTGCGGGATGTCTTCCCCGACCCCTACATTGTCCACTGGCACCTTGTTGGTGACTACGCTGAGTCGCCGCAGTTGCCTGGGGTACGCATTCGACGGGCACCGTTTCCTGGAATTATGGGAGTTGCGCCATCGCGCGAGTTGCGGGAGCGCATCACGGCCCGCGAAGCTGAGCTCGCACAACGCGGCGGCTTTGCGCTCCTGCCGGATCCAACGGATGCTGTACCGGCGAGCGGATCAGTTGCGACGGAGGGGCTGCGGACGATCGCGCCACGGGAGAATGCTGGCAATCTCGATATTAAGCAGCTGACTCCAGGCGCGAGCGTCTTTTTCCCCGTCTGGGTCGAGGGCGCTCTCTTCTCCACCGGTGACGTCCACTTTGCGCAAGGGAAGTGAGCACAGTGCTGCTCAGCAGCCAGTCGAGCTGCACCCGCTCGTTGTCCAGCACCGTTACCCGCACTCGCAATAGTTCCAGGAGTGCGCGCCGCTCATCCGGCGTCGCCGCGTTCACGCCAAGGGCGACGTCGTGCGTCAGGGCCTCGATGAGTGTCTCCTCGTCTGGGACGTCGAGTGTCCCCAGTTCCCCGAGCAGTCGTTCGCGCTCGGTCGTCAGCGCCTGATACTGGTGGCCGAGTTCTCTCCGTTTGGCCGCAATCACCTCGGCAGGGAAGCCGTCCAAGGCCTGATCAAGGAGCTGGCTCAGCCGCCGCTGCACGTCCGCGAGTGCCGCCTCGACGGCCTGGAGCCGATCGGTGATTCGTTCCCGCTCGGCAGCGACGCGGGCACGTTGGTCGGCAATCGCCGCACGCAACAGGTCACGATCGTGGAGCGGCGCAGTAACGGCCTGCCACACGGCTTCTTCCAGCCAGTCAGCGGGGTACCACGGGGCAACGGGGCAGGTGTCGAACCACGCGGAACCGGAGCGTGTTGGGCACCGGTAGTACCGCTTGTGGCTCTGGTTGAAGGAGCCGACGAGAATGCGCCCGCAGGCGCAGGTGATCAGCCCGCGAAGCAGGTAGTCGAACCGTTTGCTGTTGCGTTGAGCGCGTGCCTTGCCCATATCCAGCGCCTCGTTCGCGATCTGCCAGAGCTCGGGCGTCACGATTGCGGGAGCGGGGGCAACGATCCAGTGCTCGGGGGCGACTGGCCGCGTCGTGATCGTCTCCGCTTCGGTTTTCACCCGTTTCGTCCGGCCGAACACCCACTGCCCCTTATAGAGGGGGTTGCGGATCATCTGCCGGATCGTCGTATCGTGCCAGACGCCGTTCACCGCAAAGGTTGTGTAGTTCAACTGCCGCCGTTGACTGGGCGTCGGGACACCCTCCTCGGTGAGGAGACGCGCAACGGCATGGGTCGAGCGGCGCTCAATCCCAATCAACCGGAAGATGCGCTCGACCACGGCTGCTTCCTGCGGCTCGATCTCGTAGCGTGATTCGCCCGGAATGTAGCGGTAGCCGTATGCCGGGCGTCCGCCGGAGAGGATGCCGCCACGCTCGGCCTTCGCGCGCTGGCCCATGACCGACCGCAATCGGATCTTCTCCCGCTCGTACTCGGCGAAGCTGAAGAGCTGGTGCTTGAGGAGCCGTCCTTCCGGCGTGTCGTCGACAGGCACCCGCACGTAATGGACACGGACACCGTACCGCTTGAGTTGCTCTTCGAGCACGAGCGCCTTAGTGAGCGAGCGCGCAAAGCGGTCGAGATCCCAGACGAGGAGCACCTGGAAGCGCCGCTGGCGGGCAGCTTCGAGCATCGCTTGCAACCCGGGAAGATTCCAGTCAGCGCCAGAGGCATCGGCGTCGGCGCCGTCACGAAAGCGCAGATCATCGGGCAAGAGCCACCCGTGCTGCGCCGCGTACTCTTCGAGGCTCTGCGCTTGTGCGTAGAGGGAGAATCCGCGCTGGGCCTGGAACTGCCGGGAAACGCGCTCGTAGGTAGCGCACACCACAGGGGAATGAAGTGATAGACTAGTCATTGAAACCTCCTTTACCTTTTGACGCCCCGCGTTGCCTCGCACGCACGGCGCGGGGCGTTGTCCTTCACTGCTGTCCGTCTCGTGTTTCACCCTGCTTGAGAAACCGCTCGATCTCCGACAGCGGGATACGGTAGCCAGCAGCGTCCGAGCCGAGATAGACGGCGCGGATCTTCCCTTGCCGGATCCAGGTGCGGATTGTCGCCGGCTTGAGCTGTAGCATCGCCGCTGCTTGCTTGACGGTGATGAGTCGCTCTTCCACTGCTCGCCTCTCAATGACTGTCATCATCACCATCGCTCCGATCATAGCACGACGAGAGACCGCCAGAGATGCGTTGACAAAAACATACACAAATGATATGATACAGGAAGAGAATGACAGAAACAAACTGATCGGAACCGATCATGATCCGCTCTCCACCAGCATTTCGCCGCAACTCATACCCCGCCGAGTTGGTCGGAAGACACCGAAGCCGCTGGGGACGTGTCCTGGCGGTCGGTCTGAAACGGAGTGGGAACCATGGACGTGCGTGAACGAAAGCGGCTGCTCATGGATGTTGCGACGTACTACGCCTGGCGCGGCTACGACGATGTCACCGTGTTTTTCGCCGCTCACCTGGCCGCCGAGGACGACCCAACCGGTCGCATGGCCCGGGTTGCGCTGGAGCTGTTCCAGGAGCGGCATGCGCTCACGGAAGATGAGGCTGCGCCGCTTCGTGCACTTGCACAGGCACTCGACCGAGCACGTGGTAGCCTGGCGTGAGGGCTGAAGGGAGAAACCAGCGATGGACGTGGTCGAGATCCGCGACCGCCTGATCACGTTGTGTCTCGCCCCAGAGGACGCATTCTGCTTGGCCATGGCCTTGCGGGCAGCCGAGCTCAAGGCCGGCGATGCCAACACCAGCCTCTGGCTGACAACCGCCCGCAGCTGCCTCGAGGCCGCCGCCCTCGCTGCTGGTGCCTCCAGCCTCTGTCACCCCGCAAAGGCCGCACGGCTGTCGCTGTCAGCCTTGCGGGCCGGGCGCGTCCTTGATCCGGTCCCCCTCACCTTTGATGAGGAGCTCGTTCCACGCGCGGAGCCCGTGTTGGACACCGCTGCCGCGCATGCCGAGACTGAACGGTAACCCCCGAGTGTCTTCGCTGGCGGTGCGGTAGTGGCGTGCCCAGGTTCTTCATGTGAAGAACCTGGACACATGGCTTTGTTGTCACCACACCAGCGCATGGCGGTGACTTCATCAATCCCCGTCGCGCGCTCGACCAGCGTCGCACGCTCGTCCTCGTCACGTCGCTCGGCCGGGTAGCGCTTGCCGTCGAGACCGAGCACCTTCGGTGGCGGGGTGGCGTGTTCAGGTGTCTCATTTGAGACACCTGAACACTGCTGTTCCTCCTCACACCAGCGAGCGATTGTCCATTGGTCGATCCCCATCGCGCGTTCGATCATGGGGTAGCTCCACCCGAACTCGCGCCGCAGCCGGCGGACAAGGTCGCGTTGCTCATCGGTGGTCAGCTGACGCCGGGTGACGTTGAGCGCGAGCCGGAGCCGACACACGCGATCAAACGGCACCGCCGCCGCCTATGCGCTGCGACGGCTTCGCCGTGCGCGGCCTGACCTGCATGCGCGGGTGCTGGCGGGGGAACTCTCACCCCACCCACGGCTTCCCCATCGCCAAACAAGCCTCACTAGCCCCCAGCAAAAGGTTTTCGTCGAAAAAATCGGTTTTCCCAAAAAATTGCCAATTTTGAACGGAAAATTTCCGAGGTGGGGGCGCGGGTCTCAGACGGCCAGCCGTGAAGATTTCGACCCCCTATCCCCCTTCCCCGTCTATGGCCGCCGTCCAGGAGATACGAGCAGTCAGCAAGCAGCGTGCTCGAGACAGCGCCACGTTATCCCAACGATCACGCACCACTCGAGTGGTGATCAGAGAGTGGCGAGTCGGACGAGAGAAGCGGAGCGAGAAAGCGGTAGGCCTGATGGCACCGATGGTAAACCGTCCCGTACGAGCAACCGAGATCCATCGCGGCGAGCTGCCGCCGTGTCGTGAGACTGTGGCGCAACCGCCATCGACGATCAGCATACTCAGTCGCCCACGGGAACAGGTGGACGAGCGCCACGGTCTCGTAGAGCGCCTGGTCGTACTGGCGCAGTGCGGCGAGTGCGCGATCGATGTCAGCACGCTGTACGGCAGCACGCAAGGCGAGCGGCTCGAACCGGCTGCCGCGTCCCCGCCGGCGCACTGGCCGGTCGAGTGAACGGCCACGTGCGTCGAGTTCCTCATATCGTTCAAGCAGCGCCTCGACGTCCGACGGTCTCACAATCCCCCCGTTCCTAACAGAAAGCGGAGCGGCCACATCGAGCCGCCCCGCCAAGATTACGTCCACTTCGCAAGGAATTCTTCGAGCTCCTGCAGCCAGCGGTCGAGCTTTGACGGGTTGATGTACCCGTGACCACGCTCGGTGACAAACTCGTGCCAGTGCTGCGGCCAGTCCGTCGGGACGTCCCAGCCGACCTCGGCGAGCAGGCGCACGAGACGGTCATTCGCTTCTTTGGCGCGCTGGAGCGCGTCGGCGAGTTCACGCACGGCCTCAGCATAGTGCGGTGCCAGCGCTGCCCATTTCCGCCGGCGGTTTTCCCTCTCGAGTCGTCGGGCCTCCTCTTCGAGGTAGCGCTTCGCTTGACTGAGTCGCTCCAGCCGACTCGGGAACTCCGCGAGCGTGCGCTCGGCCTGCTCGAGCTCGGCTCGGGCGGCGGCGAGTTCCTCTGCGACGTCCTCACCGGCGAGTTGGCGCACCTCGAGTGCCGTGGTGCGCTGGCTGAGCGCATCGCGCTGCTCGACGAGCCGGTGCCGTGTCTCGCCGGCCGCGAAGATCTCGCTCTCGATCTCGCCCAGCCGGCGCCGTACGGCGATGAGTTCAGGAAGGTCTTCGTATACGAAGGTCTCGGCACGCTTGAGCTTCGCCATCGGTCTACCGTCCTTTCACCATCCGGAACTCGATCGTCGGTCTGTGTTGCGCCCACGCCGGCACAGAGCGTGGCCGTCCGCTGTCCTGCGTCCGTCCCACCGTCACGAGCGGCCGCTTCCGGCGCGCACGCAGCTTCGCGAGCCGGAACCGCCACAGCTGCCGCGCGAGATACTCACCGAGCAGGTCAGCGCGCTGCTCGCTCTGCCGGTACCCGAGCCGGGCAATTGCCAGATGCCCGAACTCGTGACAGACCGTGTTCTCGATCTGCGCGGCGTCCCAAGGGAGATCGGCTCGCAGGACGATCGTGGACCGGGTCGGGTCTGCGCCACCGCGGAGTGGGACAGGGGAGACATAATCTCCCGCTGACGGAGTCTTGCGCACGAACTCGACGACGACAGCGAGGCCAAGCAGTTCGGCAAGGTCGTCGCAAAGCTGCCACGCGGTTCGCCGGAGCCAGACCGGCACGTCCTTGTCTGGTACGACTGCATAGCGTTCCATCGGTCACCTCCATTCGACGCATCGTGTGGCACGGCACTGGTTCTCGGGCGAGACAGGCGGGCCGCGACCGCGCGCGTCCACCTGGCCAACCGGATCGTCGTCGGCGCACGGCAGCGGCTGCAGGAGCTGCTCAGCGTGGAGGGCGCGGTAGAGAGCGAGCGCGGCACGGAACCCGTAGCGTGCGCGCTCGAGATCCACGCGGTACGCACGGTAGGTGTCGTCTCGGAGCTGGACGACTACGCCATGCTCGACCGTCTCGCCGGTCATCTCCTCGACCGCCCTGGCGTAGGCGCCGAGCTGGAGCGCGTGCTCTGGCCAGACCCCACCGGTCTTCCAGTCGAGTACGGCGAGCGCCCCGTCCGGCGTCCTCGCCACGAGGTCACAGGTGCCGGCATAGCCGTCCGTGTCGGACAGGATGAGGTACTCGTGTGCCAGTGGCTCGAGGCCGAACGTGTCGAGCACGGCGGTGGCAACCGGATCGCGTGCCGGCGACGCGATGCGGCCGTGCCGCGCGGAACCACGCGCTGCCGCGCGGTCGCGGAGCCGCTCTGGTTCGCTCTGTGCGTAGGCCAGTGCGGCCGCGAGTTCCCCTTGTGTGATCGGCTCGCGACCGGACAGGTAGGCGGCAACAGCGTCGAGCGCGACCCGGGCCGCCCACGGGGCGATCGCGGGCTTGGCCACGACGGCGAGCACGCTCGTGACGCTGAGGTACAGCTTCCCATCGATGCGGTAGTACCGCGTGCCGTGGATGTTCAGGCGCTCACCCTCTCTCAGTGGCAACTGCATGCGGGCTGTCCTTTCCCGTGACTGTTCGGCGTGACGCGCCGCGCGAGCGTCCAAATCGCACGCTCTTCGACCGACCAGAGTGCCTCCGGATCGGGGAGCAGAGAGCGCGCGTTGATCGTTGCGAGCAGGGCGCGTTTCCTGTGATAGAGCTTCGTGAGTTTGATTTCGAGCGTGCTCACGGTCCTGCGGTCCTGCTCGGTTGGTTGCCGCCGGCACAACGCCGATCGGAGTGACAAGAGTTCTCGCGACAAATGGTTGATTTGTTGCTGGGTCGCGACGAGCTCGGCGAAGCGTGCGTCCGTCACAGCAACCCCTCTCCTTGGAGGACGGCGACGATCCTGTCCCATTCGCTCGGCCGCCAGACCTCGACGCAAATCCCCGGCACCTGTCGGAGCACGGCGAGCCACTGTTCCTGTGCCGGTGAGAGCCGGCCGCGCTCGCTCTTGAGCTCGGCCAGGATCAACGGCCGGCCTGGCTTGGCGAGCACCAGATCCGGGAAGCCCGCCGGTGAGCGCACCGAGAGCCACGTATGGTAGACGGTCCAGCCGAGCAGACGCGCCAGCTCGATCACCTGCTGGGTGAAGGCCTTCTCGGTGACCGCAGCATCGAGCTGGTGACGGCCGAAGGGGAAGGCGGTCATCGCTATCGCTCCTCCCGCTGCCGCCAGAGCGTGCGCGGTGGCTGGCGCACCAGCCTCCCGGCCTGTTCTGGCAACACCAACACCGAATGCTGCATCACGCGCGCCTCGCCATGGGCCACGGCCAGCTGCCCACGCTCAACGAGGTCCTGCAGCACTGGCTGGAGTTGCGCGAACGGCACCCCCACCGCTTCTGCCAACCGGCTCGCATAGACCGGAGCAAGCCAGCGCAACCGCTCACGCACCTGCTCGGCAAGCGCGGCTTCTCCAGGTGCACCATCCGCGCGAAAGCCAGCGAAGTGACCGTCCGCACCGTCCGCAACCGTCCGCAGCTCCGGAAATTCCCCATCAGCACGCCCAAATCGCTGCGGACGGTTACCAAAGACCGATTGCTCGCAATCGTCCGCAACCGTCCGCACACCGTCCGCAGCAAGATCCGCGTCGGGATGCGGGTTTGCTGCGTGCGCGGACGATGCGGACGATGCGGACGGTTGTGCCCCAGCTTTTGCGCGCGCCAGCACAATGAGCCGTCGCCGGTCGTGTCCCTCCCGCACAAATTCGACGGCAACGCCGTGCTGGCGCAGCGCCGGCGCAAGTCGCCGCACCTCACCCGCCAGCCCGCGCGCCGTCTTCGGCCAACTCCGCATCCGCTCCCGCTTGCGGCGCGTCTCCTCATCAGCCTGCGCCTCGAGGTCATCGAGGAGTTCCTGCGCGGTGCCCCGCCAGTCGCCACCTGTCTCGAGCATCGCCAGGATCGCGGCCGCAAGCGGTGAGGCGTCGAGCACCGTCGTCCCCGTTTCTCGCCGGTTCTCGCAATAGCGCGCGAGAAACTGCGCGCCCAGCTCCTCACCAAGCGCAGCGACCGCCCAACGGGCAAAATCGGCCATGCGCGGGTACGCCGTCAGGTGCACCTGCGGCTCGCGCTGGAGTGCCTGTACCACGCCGTCGAGCACGGCCCCGAGCAGGGCTGACCGCTCGGCCTCGAACGCCGTCCAGAACGCCGACTCTGGTTCCCGTTCCTCGTCGCCAAGGCGCGGCAGCGTCAACACGAGGGCGCGGTCGAGCAAGTCCGGCTGCGCAATCACGTCGGCAATTGCGGTAAGCAGCACCGGCCGCTGCGCCGCGAGAATGGTTTCCTCGCGGTTCTCGTACAAGGTGCGCGCCGCAAAGCCGGCGCCGGTGGCAATCCGGCAGAGCGCGTCCGACAGCCAGTTCGACAGCCGCGACACGTTGTCGAGCGCAAGGAGCCAGCTGTTCACGGCCGCCACCCACAGATCCCGTTCTTCGCGGGGTTCAGCGCGCAGATCGGCGTCGTTGGGGTCAACGAGCCGCCGCAGCACGCGGGCCGTGGTGCTCTTGCCGGCGCCCTGCTCGCCGCCCAGGGCCAGGACGGGGTAGGGCCCGCGTGGCCGGAAGGTCATCACGAGCCAGCCCGCGACGAGCGGCCGATCTTCGGGGGCCACGCGGATGAAGCGCCAGAGCCGCGCGAGCGAGCCGCCCCGTTCTGGCACCGGCAACGGTTGCAAGCCGCGCGGGCGGCGGAACCGCACCGGCGGATTGGTCACCACCCGCCAGCCGTCAGCCGTGATCTCGACGGCGCGCCACTGCTCGTCCGCGAGATCAAGGTAGAGCGCGCCCGCGTGCTCAGCGATGCGGACGAAGACAGGATGTTCCGCACCGTCGAAGAGCGCGCGGCCGCTCAGCGCGTCAATCGCGTCGGCAACGGCCTGGTGATGTGCCAGCTCGCCGTATCGTTCATAGAACGCACGCTGCAGCCAGGTGCGGAAGGCGCGCGAGGCGAGTGGCCAGTGCTCACGCTCCTCGCCGACCGGAATCGTGGCCCATGGCTCATCGTCAGGCGTGTGCCAGAGTTCAAGGCCGCGTGACTCGACGAGTTCCAGCACCCGGGTGGCCTGCGAGCGCCGCTCGTCACGCTCCGTGCTGACATGGTGTGCAGCCGAGCCATGTTCCGCGTTGGCGCTCGCCGGTGCCTCGTCTGGCGTCCATGGCCGCGCGCGCTCGAGGAGCCGCCGCACGTCCTCAGCCGTGCCGCCGCGCGCCACGAAATCGGCTGCATCGCCTTTCTCTGGTGCGTCCGGCCAATCAACCCAGCGCACGTCGCCACAGCCGAGTGCTGTCAGTCGCTCGGCGATCCGCTGCATGTGCCGCATGCCGGCGGCGTCGTTGTCTGGCCACAGGAAGACGCGCCGGCTGGCAAGCGGCCGCAGGACGTCGTCGCTCGGGGTCACACTCGCGCCGCAGACAGTGCCAACAGCCGAAAGCCCGAGCTGAAGCAGCGCGCCGGCGGCCTTCTCGCCTTCGACGATGATCACCTCAGGCGCGTCGCCGAGCTTCTCCACGCCGTACAGCGGCAGCTCCTCGACGCGCTTGCCGTTGAGTTCCCAGCGGCCGTCCGGCAGCTGCCAGAACAACTCCTTGGAGCCGCCGGGCTTGTCGCGGCGAATGTGGATCGCGACCAGCGTGCCGTCGAGGTCACGCAGTTCGTAACGCGTCTCGCGCACTGGCGGCCGCTCACGGCGTTCGCGGCGCGGCCAGAGATCGCGGTCTTGCAACGCGCGAATCACCGCGTGGTTGGGGCAGCCGGCGTGACACCGCAACAAGATCGTGCCGTCATTGCCAACCGTGACGTTCAAACTCGGACGGTCGTCGGAGTGACACGGGCAGTGGACGAGACCTTGACCGTCGCGCGCACTCCGCTGGCACCGGCAATGCGCCTTGTCGCACGTGAGCGCGTTGAGGATGCGGCGCACATCGACGCGTTCAGTCATTGCGGCCCTCCTCGCGCTCGGTGAGGCGGCCTGCCAGCTCGTCGCGTGTTGCGGCGAGCTTCTTTCGCGCGCGCTCAGCGGCGCCGCGCAAGATGTCGTAGGCGGCGATGAGTGCTTCCGCCTCTTGGGGGGTGAGGTCAACCCGCCCTGCGCGCTTCCGGGCGAGTTGCGCGAAGTGCTCCCGTGCCTGCTCGGGGGTTGCTGCGTACTTCCGGCGGTACGCCTCGCGCGCCGCGAGGGTGCGGCGCTGATTGGGGGTCAGAAACTGGTCGCCCATGGGGCAAACCTCCGTCCCACCCCCTCGAGCTTCGCGCGGGAGGGGATCGTCCGGCCCCCGATGGGCGCTCGCCGTATCCGACTAACTACAGTGTACGGACACCGCGCGGCGGTGTCAAGGTGCCGTCGGCGCCTCGAGTCTGTTCACCGCGCCACAACGCTCGCATTCCATGAGGTGCGGTAAGAGCACGCGCATGGAGTCTCCCCGGTGGTCAGACAGCTCGGGGTCTCGGAACGGAAGCCAGGCGTTCGACCCTTCCCTGAGCGTGAGTCGCGAGGGTGACGGTTTGTCCGCCTTGTGCCGTTCCTTCAACCATGCCTGTCGCCGTTTCTTCGTCGGCCGGAGAACCGCCGGCGCGTTCGGATTCGTCGGGTCAGCGACGACCGGCTTAAAGCCTGGCGGGACGGCGAACCACCAGCGAGGTGTATATCCCGGCCACAGTTCGTCGGAAGCGGCTTCGCCGAGACGGTAACCGCACCGCCAGCAGGCATACTCGACAAACTCGCGGTCTCCGACACGCCAGCGGTGCTTCTGCCGTGCGCTCTGAGTCGTGCTGGGAAACGAAAAGGTCATGCCTCACGCTCCTCGCTGTCGCTCGTTCTCGAGCACCAAAGGCACTGCCAATTTCTCCGGTTGAGTACGTTCAGCTGTGCCTATTCTAGTACAGCGCAATGCGATGGTAAAGCTACGCCGCTTGGGTACCAACCGTGAGTGCGACGAGGTGCTCCTTATGCGGCGCAGTCACGGAGATCGAGCACCGTGCTAAGCAACACTTTGTGCTCACTTTGCGCAAGGAGATTGTGAGGCATGCGGAACGGCAATTGAGATCCGCTCGGTGGTACACGTCGAGTTCCGCATCCATAAGGGCGAGGCTGAGCGCCAGGGCATTCGCACCCTCCGCTTTGTCCGTGATACCTATTTCACGGACCCGGAGTTGGCCGTGCCTCGACGCTGTTATGCCACGACCGGAATCTGTGTGCGCGAAGACGGCCGAAACGAATCTGAAGACTTGTCACTCGCCGCACGGGATGCCTTGCTGCGAATGATTGACTATCTTGAGCATCGCGGGTTTACTCGGCAGCAAGCCTACGCGCTCTGTAGTGTCGCGGTTGACCTGCGGGTGAGCCAAGTTGTCGATGTGCCAAACTTCATTGTGACGGCGCTGTTGCCCTTGGACATCTTCGTTGGATAATACCGGTTATTGATAAGCATGACGCCCCGCGCTTGAGCGTAGACTCGCGCGGGGCGTCGGTATTGTGCACAGACTTAGTTGACCAAGCGCGCGTTCAGGGTTACTTCACTGACACCACGAAGAGCTTGTGAAACAGGGCAGCCGTTCTTGGCCTGCTCAGCGAAGCGCTGGAAGGTTGCCTCATCGATGCCCGGCACCTTACCTTCGGTCTCGAGAGCAATGCGGGTGATACGGAAGCCGCCTTCGACCTGGTCAATCTGTACCTGGGCAGTCGTCTGAATCCGCTCGGGGGTATGTCCGGCCTGCGTCAGTGCAAAAGCCAAGGCCATACTGAAACAGCCGGCATGGGCCGCGCCAATCAACTCTTCAGGATTTGTCCCTGGGTCGTTGCCAAAACGGGTGCCAAAGCTGAACGGCACACTGAATGCCCTGCTGCCAGCTTCCATCTGGCCCGTGCCGCCAGGTACTGCCCCCTGCCAAACCGCCGTTGCTGTTCGTACTGGCATGGTCTCCCTCCCTTTCTCTATGAATGAAACGATCTCGTTGCCTGGAGTGTAACTGACCAGAATTCTGCTCTGCAAACTAGCGGAAGAGGTCACGTTCTGCGGGCATGACCAGGTCGCGAGCATAGCCCTCGCCGCGTAGGTAGGTGTAGCCCCGAACGAGCACAACGGGGCACCGCCGCGTTTTGCCCGTGACGAGTTCAGCGGCTGCCGCGAGCTCGTCGGCTACCGCCATCATGGTGACGCGGAGTTCGTTACCAAAGGTATCAGCCTGCCCACGATAGTCGATCAATGGCAGCATGCCAGCCACGCCAATCGCCACGTTGACGATGCCGTTGCGCCATGGCCGACCGAAGGAATCGGTGATAATGACGGCATGCTCGACACCGTAGCGCGCGAGCAGCGTGGCGCGGATACGGGCAGCTGAGGCGTCGGGATCGAGTGGAAGCAGCGAAACCCAGCCTGGCGGAACGTTTGAGGCATCAACGCCAGCGTTGGCGCAGATGAAGCCATGGCGAGTCTCGCAGATGAGCACGCCGCGATCCATGCGGACAATCCGCACACTTTCCTGCAGAACGACTTCGACATGGCGTGGGTCTTTGCCATACCGGCGCGCGATTGTCTCAGCGAATGGCGAGGGCGTGACCGAGGCCAGATCAACCAGTCGTCCTTCTGCCTTAGAGACGAGCTTATGAGTGACAACGATAACGTCGTGCGGCTCAAGTCGCAGCCCGGTATGTTCAATCCCCTGCGCAATTAATGCACCGACGTCGTCGCCCGGCTCCGCTTCCGGAATGCCACTGAGCCCAATCAGCCGAACCTCGTTGCTCACGCCCATGCCCCCGATCGTCCGCGGGTTAGACGCCGTGCCGGTACACCTGCTCCGGCTCGACCAGGATCGTCACCCGCCGCTGCTGCTGGTACTGCGGAATGTATGCCTTCGCTTCCTCCGGCCCATGATAGCGGACAGCAAGCCGTGCGATATCGGCTTGGCCACGCTCGGGGTCGTCGATCAGTTTTGCCCGGCCGATGATGGTCACATAGCGATAGCCGTCGACAATACAGAGAGACACGCGCGGATCGCGGCGGATGTCGTCGAGCTTCTTGCGTCCCTCTGCGGTATTGAGCAGAATCTGGTCACCTTCGAGGTCGTACCACATTGCTGACTGCCGCGGCAGCCCGTCGGGCCGGAGCGTCGCGAGTACGGCAAAGCGCGGCGCAGCCAAAAATTCCCGTACGTCTGGCGGCAATTGCATCGTGCTTTCCCTCCTTTCTCTTCCGTTGTTTCAGCAGGACCACCTTGTTCCTGCTGAGGCTCTAACACCGATAGCTGCTGCGCTATTCCCTCGGCCGCAGCGTCGTCTTTCATGGTACGCTACTGCCCACAACATGGGAGGATGGGCAATGCGACGGCGTTTGTGGCGATGGGTAGGTATCGGCGCTGGATTCGTTGGCGCGCTGGTTGTGCCGCGCTGGTTACCACGTCCGCGTGTGCATGGGACAATCCCACCTGAACAGCTTGCCTTGCCGGAAAGTCGCTGGATCGATGTTGGCAGTGGGTTGCGGCTGCATACTGTGGTGCTTGGTCAGGGTGATCCCACGCTCGTCTGGTTTCATGGCTTTGGTGCTTCAGTACGGCTTGACCTGCCGTTCTTGACGCGTCTTGCCCGGCGACATCGCGTTATTGCCTTTGATCGTCCAGGCTTTGGTCTCACGCCGCGTCCAACCGTGCCCTGGCACGGGCAGGATCCCTATGCGCCGGTGGTGCAACCAGCAATTGCAGCCGCTGTGCTCGAACGTCTTGAGGTCACGCACGCGGTGCTGATTGGGCATTCTGCCGGTGGGCCAATTGCGCTCGCTACAGCCCAGCGTGACCCGGCACGCGTGCGAGGACTTGTCTTAATCGCACCAGCGTTTGAGGCACTAGCCATGCCAGGGGTAATTGGCTGGCTACTGGCTGTTCCGCTTGTCGACTGGCTTGGCCCGCTGCTGCTCCGGCTCTTCCCGCGACTGCTCGAGCGACCGGAGGCGTTGCGCGGGCTCTGGGCTAAGCCGGATGCTGCTCCACCGCATTTCCTGGAGGAAACCCGCCTTGGCTTCACGGTTGCCGACTGGGATGTTGGACTCTGGCGCGTGACAAAGGCGACACTACGAGCACCGTTACCGGTTGCGTTCTCGCTGCCACCAACGCTCCCCGTCGCGGTGCTCGTTGGTGACTATGATCGCGTCGTGCCGCCGCACCAGGTTGCTGCGGCTGTGCGGCAGCTGGGCTCACATGTGCGGCTGACGACGTTACCGGGCTGCGGCCATATACCTCATCTCGAGTGTCCTGATGCAACTGAGGATGCGATGAATGCTTTCCTGGCAACCCTTACTCCCTAACTGTCCAGTGGGGTATCCTCTCTACTGGGCATTGCAAGGGGGTGCTATGCCACAACTCCAGGTCGGGATGCCAGCGCCTGACTTCGCCTTGCCTGATGTCACCGGCCGCCTCGTGCGGCTGAGTGACTACCGTGGCCGGGTGCATGTTTTGCTTGTCTTCCTTCGCGGGTTCGCTTGACCATACTGCCGCCGGCATCTGACGCAGTTGCGTCAGGATTACCCACAGTTTCAGGCTCGTCATGCCGAGATTCTTGCGATTGGTCCTGATTCTCCGGAAGCCTTTCAACGCTTCTGGCGTGAGCGTGACCTTCCCTTCCCTGGCTTGCCTGATCCAGAACATCAAGTGGCTCGTGTGTATGGCCAGGAATCCAAAGTGCTCCGGCTGGGGCGCTTACCCGCACTCGTCCTCGTCGACTGTACGGGTATTATCCGTTACGTCCACTATGGCGGTTCGATGCGTGATATCCCGCTCAATGAGCCGCTGCTGGCATTACTCGATCAGCTGAATGCTGAAGAGGGTGTCAAGTAACCTTTCACAGAATCGCGCACGATGTCATGGTTTGAGGAACCACGCCGCCGTACGTAGCCCTGTCATCGACTGTCAGAGACCCGTGACAGGATTTCTCGCCAGTTGAAGGGGGCAAGGCCGGAGGAAAGCGGCCGAGTAAGGCTGTATACGGCTTGGCCAAGTGATCTTTACCCTACCAGCTAGCAAACCTCATGAGACGCGTCCTCTCCATTCAATGACCACTGGTCAATTGGCATGAATTGCCCGGCTGGGTGTGCGCAGCTACCGTCCCACGGAGCAAGCGCTGAGCATTAACTGCCTTGCGAGTGCTGTGCTTCCAGCATCCTGCTGCTCTCTGTGTCACGCGCTGGAAAACGACCAGACTTCGTCCTCTGGAAATCAGAATAACCTCATGATATTATCCGAATTAAGAAAGGAGGGCGGTCATGCTCAGCCAAACCTCGCGGTATGCCTTTCATGCCTTGATCTTGATGGCTCAATCGGGCGGTCAGGCGAACGCTCGCGAGATTGCCGAACGTGCGGGTATTCCAGCGAACTACCTCAGCAAGATCCTCCACACCTTAACGCGCCGGCAGATTTTGTCCTCCTCACGAGGGGTTGGTGGAGGGTTTCAGCTAGCACGTCCGCCGCAGGCGATTCGGTTAATTGAAATCATCGATGCATTTGAGGATGCGCAGTTCTTCTCGCGCTGTCTCCTGGGCCGCGATACCTGCCCCGATGGTCGGCCTTGTGCCGCTCATGCACTCTGGGTGCCGATCGTTGAACAAGCCCGGCAGTTCTTTGAGACCACTACCCTTGCTGATCTGCTGACCTCCGCCGACGAGCCACTGCTGGCCGTTGAGCGGGCGATGGCCGCCAGCCACAACGACGTTGTCTGAGGTATTGCGTTGAGGATGAAGGGAGGATTGTTCAGATGACGCTTACGCCGGAGATGATCCGCGCGCACCATGGGGATCTTGTTGCGGAACTCGATCGGTTGCTGCCGGTTGATCCGCCAAGAGATTGGATGAACGCTGATCCAGCTGCGGTCGTCCATTTTCTCCGTGATGAGCTTCTGCCTCACGCTCATGAGGAAGAGCGAGAGGTCTATGATGTCATTGATGCGCAAGTCAAGGCGTCGTTCCGTGTCACGGAGACGATGCGGCTTGACCACGCGTACATTCAGCAGATGACCGAACGCCTCGTAGCTTTGGCAGGACAACTTGCCCAAGCGCCACAAACTGAACAGGAAGCGCTTGCAGCACGATTCTGGCGTGAGGCCGACCGGTTAGGCGCAGTCATTCGCTTGCACCTGCAAAAAGAAGAGACGGCCTACTTGCCGCTCCTCGCTCAGTTGGCCGTGGCTGGCGGTGCAGATTCGGAGTCGGCTGAGACCATCCTTGATGTCCGTGAGATCCCACCAGTACGCCGTCATGAGTTGATCTTTGAGACGTACGAACAGCTACAGCCGGGGCAGGCGTTCATCCTGGTTAATGACCACGATCCTCGGCCACTGTACTACCAGTTCCAGGCTGAACATACTGGCGAGTTTACCTGGGACTATCTCGAGCAAGGCCCGGTCGTTTGGCGCGTCCGCATTGGGCGACGCTAAGGGCAGTGCGCCGCCAAGGAGCTTCGACCCCTTGGCGGCGCTTCCGCACAGGGGAGTGTGACCGTGGCATACCCGTCAGCGCGTCATTCAGGCCAGCCTGCAGCTGAACTAGGTCAACTTCGCGTTGCCCGCTTGCTACTCCGTCGGCTGATCCTTGCAGGGGGAGCGATCATGCTTGTCCTCGGCGTCTGGGGCGGGTTAGCGCGTATGGGATGGGCACTACCAGCGGCACGCAGCACGATGATTGCTGGTCATGGTGCCCTCATGGTTCTAGGGTTCTTCGCTAGCCTGATTGGCTTAGAGCGCGCGGTCGCACTCGGCAAGCGTTGGACCTATATAGGCCCGGCGCTAGCGGTCCTTGGGGCAGTTCTGGTCGTTGTCGATGTTCCCTGGCCAGTGCCATCAGCAGTGCTTACGCTGGGGACAGCTGGTGTTGCTCTTACGTTTGGTTTCCTCGCATTGACTGGACGGATGCCGCACCTTGTCGTGATGTTCGGTGGCACACTCGCCTGGTTCGGCGGGACGGTACTTGTGCTGGCCTACCAGCCTGTCTTCCGTGCGACGCCGTGGTGGCTCGCAGGCTTCGTCCTCGTCATTGCGGGTGAACGGTTGGAACTTGGCCGCTTTCTTGCCCTGCGTCGATCGGCACGTGACCAGTTCCTCGGTCTCGCAGGGGCATTGCTTCTTTCGCTCCCGCTGTGGCTGATTTGGCCAGGAATCGCAGCGCGTCTCTTTGGGGTGGCTCTCATCGGTCTTGCCATTTGGCTGTTCCGCTATGACTTGGCTCGCCGAGCGATTCGTCAGCGAGGCGTCCACCGCTTCAGCGCGGTCTGCTTGCTCGCCGGCTATGCCTGGCTGGCTATTGCAGGCTTCTTTCTCCTCGTGTTTGGCCCACAGACAGTTGGCCTGCGCTATGATGCCGAAGTCCACGCCCTGACTCTCGGCTTTGTCTTCTCGCTCGTCTTCGCCCATGCGCCGATTATCTTCCCAGCTGTGACTGGATTGCGCTATCGTTACCTGCCGTTTGCATACCTTCCCCCTGCCCTCTTGGCAGTGACGCTGGTCGTTCGCCTCGCTGGTGACCTGGCTGATCTGCCACGGCTCCGCCAGTGGGGCGGCATGGGTAACGCGGTCGCCTTGTTGCTCTTTGTCCTCTCGATCGCAACGAGCGTCCGTGCCGCGCGTACAGCCCAGTCCTCCTCTGCAGCAGAGTAAGCAGTCGGCAACACACTTTCTACCGCTGGCTGCCAGGTTCGCGTACACTGCCGGTGCACTGGCGGTGTGCCGTGGTGCTGGGGAACAGGTTGAGCAGAGGAAAGGCGAGCGAGTCATGGGTGACGTGCGCGGAATTATCGTTGGTAGCCGGAATGCGCGTGTTGGTTTTCCCGCAGCGATTGCAATCCTGCGCGCTGGAGGGAGTGCCCTTGATGCAGCAGTGGCAGCGGTCAAGGAAGTTGAAGCCAACGTCGCTGACCAGAGCGTTGGTATCGGCGGTATTCCAAATATTCTTGGCCATGTCGAACTTGATGCAAGTATCATGGATGGCCGCACGCTGGCGGCGGGCGCGGTTGGAGCGGTCAAGCATTATCCGCATCCGATCGAAATCGCCCGCAAGGTGATGGAGACGACGCCGCACGTCATGCTTGTTGGTGAGGGGGCGGAACTCTTCGCCCGGCTGCATGGCTTCGAGCCAGCAAATCTCCTTACGCCTGAGTCCGAGGCCGCGTGGCGCCGCGTCGTCTATGGAGAGGCCGAGACCCAATCCAGCGTCTACGAGGACGCCTACCAGTTGTATATGCATGCAGTGCGCGACTGGGTAAAGTTGCTACATAAGGAGATCTTCGGCACGACGAACGTGATCGTGCGGGATCTCGCGGGCAACATCGCCTGTGCGGTCTCAACAAGTGGCTGGGGCTTCAAGTGGCCGGGGCGGCTGGGCGATTCGCCGATCATCGGCGCAGGGAACTATGCCGACAACCGTTACGGTGCGGCGGCATGTACCGGCCGTGGCGAGATGGCGATCCGCTGTGCCTCAGCCCATAGCGTTGTTATGTACCTACGTCAGGGGCTGTCGCTCGAGGAAGCGCTTTGCCAAGTGATGCTTGACCTGCGGGCGCTTGAAGACCCGTTTGCCGAGCGGGCGAACGTGATGAACATTGTCGCGATGGATCGGTGGGGCAATGTTGCCGCAGCCTCAACAGCCTCCGACGCAACCTACGTTGTCCAGACTGTCGAGATGGACGAGCCAGAGGAGCGCCCTCGCCTACACGTTCCGCTCACGGAATCCTAGGCTGTTGTGGCTGTTCAAGGGGCTGGCGAAAGCCCAAAGAGCATATTCACGATGCGCCCAGCTCCAAAAGTGAGGAGGGCAGCTGCAGTGCCGATCAGGACTTGGCGTAATCCTGTTCGCCAGGCGGACTGGCCCGTCAAGAGGGTGCTGGCAACTCCGAGGAGGAATAGCGCAAGGGCGCTCAGCCCGATGCTGATGCTGACAGCGAGCGTCCCAGATACAAAAAAGTACGGGAAGACCGGAATAATTGCGCCGATGGAGAAAAGCAAAAACGATGTCCCTGCGGCTTCCCAGGCGGAGCCGCCAAGCTCTTCGGGGTCGATAGCGAGTTCTTCGCGGAGCAGGGTGTCTAGTGCCGTGCCAGCTTCGCTGACAAGTTGGGTAGCGAGGGCATGAGCTTGGTCAGGCGGAAGGCCTTTGGCTCGGTAGATAAGCTCGAGTTCGAGTTGCTCTTCAGCCGGAAATGCCTCAAGTTCTTGCCGTTCTCGTTCGACCTGGGCGGCATAGAGTTCACGGGCGCTTTGCACCGAGAGCCACTCGCCAAGGGCCATTGAGAGTGATCCAGCAAGCAATCCGGCAAGACCTGTTAGCAGAATAGCCTTCGCGCTTAGGTCGGCGCCAGCAACACCCATGACGAGACTAACGTTTGAGACGAGTCCGTCGTTAGCTCCGAGAACAGCAGCTCGCAGGGCGTTCCCGCCAATGGCACGGTGCCGACCTTCGAGAGTCGCAAGCATGCTCCCGGGTAACCCACCCGGACGATCTCGCATCAGTAGCTGCAGAATCCGCGCATGTCCGTGCTCAAGTGCTGGTAAGCGTGCTGCGATCGCTTCGGGTTGTGTTGCATACTGCTGATGATCACGCACTTCACGCGCCATGACTGTTGGGAGGACAATCCCGGGGCCAAAACGCTGACCGAGCCAGATAAGGACGTGTGCGCGCCATCCAAGACGGGGGCAGTCGGCAGTATAACCCTGGGCACGTAAAAGTGCTTGCCAGTACTGGGCATGCGCTTGTTCCATCTGCCCGAGCCGCGAAAAGACTTCGCGGAGTTCAGGCTGCTGTTCGCGTTCTGCCAATGCGGCATAGAGTGCCGCGCTCTCACATTCTGCGCGAAGATTAGCAAGGTAGTTACGTATGCGTTCGTCTTGCTGCATGTTCACCATCCTCCTGATACCCTGCAACTGACAAGAGATGTTGACCCAACCGTCAGCAATATACTGGCATCCTGTCTCAATGACGAGTACGAAGCGATCTGCTTGAGGCATAGCTTCAGATACTGGGAGTATGGCTTCTTCACATCGCCGTGCGTCTTACCGATGAAGTGAACGCTTTGTCTCAGGAAGAGAGTGAACTTGGAGAAGACATGTATCAACCGTGCTTGAGCGGGATACGAGCGACAATTTGAGGCTATCTTTCCCTATGCTGTCATAGGCAACTGAATCCCGAGGCTGATAAACGGCAGCCCAGCTGCAATTCGCACAGTACTGCCACGCTGTCCGTGAGGGCAATGGAGGCGGTTATGCTGCCTGCTTGTGCCATCCCCCTCGTGGCCCCTTCAGTGATAGCCAATCTGTGGGGCGAGAAAGAGGCAGATCAGGTCGGCGAAGCGATTCGCTAGCGAAGAGGCAGCTGCTGCGACAAGCGTCACCTCCGGAGACAGTAAGGGATAACGACATGAGCGCCAGTGGCTTATAACGCTCGATGCCGGACCAGCGGAGCGCCGTTTCAGTAAGCACTGTGGCGCAAGCAGGTTTTCGCGGGTGGTTTGCCTGGTGGGAGCCGCTATCTTACTGCCGCAAACTCTACTATCGAAGAGAAGGCAGATATCCGGATGGCTGCACTGGTCATGTGCGAGCACTTCCTCCTCCTATCCAGTGTCTCAAGCGAGGCGCAGGCGAGCGCGAGCCTCTTTGGAGCTGGTGCCTGATTGGGGCATGCGCTACGATCGTAGTGGCAACTGTGCAGGTCGTGCAAGGTGATTGGGGGAGTGGTGGCGGAGTTGTGGTTGCGGACGAGCGGGACGTGGATCAATGCGGCGACGGTGCTGATCGGCACCGTCGTTGGTTTGTTGCTTCGTGGCCGGCTGCCAGAACGCATCCAGCAAATTATGGTGCAGGGTGTCGGGCTGATGACGCTCTTCATCGGTATCTCGATGGCAGCCAGCCTGGGCAAGGCCAAAGCTGGGCGGATCGACGGAGTTGTCCTAGGGTTGCTCGCCCTGGTCATTGGCGGTGTACTTGGAGAGTGGTGGCGGATTGAGGATGGATTAGAGGCGGTGGGAGAACGCCTCAAGCGAGCTGTTCGGGGTGGCGGTCGGTTCACTGAAGGCTTCCTGGCGGCCAGTCTACTCTTCTGCGTTGGCCCTCTGACGCTGATTGGCGCGCTCAACAACGGGCTAAGCGGTGATGCCACGCTGCTGGTGATCAAGGCTACGTTAGATGGGCTCTCCTCGATTGCACTCTCGAGCGTCTTTGGAGTGGGGGTTGGCTTTGCAATCCTGGTTATCCTGGTCTACCAGGGGGGCGTCTCGCTGGCAGCGGGGTTGCTCGCGAGCGTTATCCCGGACCCAGCCAATGATGTCCGCATCGCCCTGATCACTGGCGTCGGAGGAGTGATGATTCTTGGTATCGGCATTAACCTCTTGGAGCTTCGACGGATACGTGTTGCCTCGTTCCTCCCCGGTTTGTTCTTAGCCCCCTTGCTCTCTGTACTCGCCAGTCGCCTCGGCTAAGATTGCCGCTTATCCTCCTATCCGCTTCTCCCCGAGGGAGTAAGGGAACCAGCGGGGCAAAAGTGTCCAATTCAAGCCCCCTCGCTCGTCGGTCAAGGGACTGGGGCTAGTTCGCGAAGACGGTCATGCTGGAGATCGCTACCCACGGGGTGGTACCAACCGTCCCTGGTGTGACCATTGTGACAGTGATGTGCACTGCTGGGCTGATCAGGATCGATGGATCATTCACCACCCACGCGATCGTCTGCCAGCTCCCGGTTGGAAACGGGCTGATGCCTTCCCAGATTGTCAGGCCGTTGACAGCAAGCCGCAGTATCGGTGTTATCCCACTGCCAGCCATGCCGTTGATCTCAATCACCAGCCGCCGAGGGGGTGTGCCAGGTTGTAACGTCATCGTTACGCTGTTGTAGCCGCTGCCTTGGCCAAAGAGCACACCGCCATTCTGTGGGCCGCCAGGGAATGGGCCATCCTGCGCAGGGCGGTAGGGCCCAACCAGGTTCGCCCCGTTGACACTGGCCGCCCGCATCCCTTGCACCAGTGGGGCGACGACTGCTGCGGCAACCGGCTGGCCGGCTTGCGCCTGAGCTGGGATCTGTGTCCACGGGTCAGGTGTTGGGGTTGGCGTTGGCGAAGGTGTGGGAGTTGGTGTGGGCTGCGGAGTTGGGGTCGGCGGAACAGGTGTCGGCGTCGGCGGGAGCGGTGTCGGTGTCGCGTTCACTGGTGTGGCGACAGGCGTTGGTTGGCTTGCTGGCACAGCGGCGTTGCTTGCAACAGGTTGTGTGACCACAGGGGCTGACACTGGTGCACTGGTGGCTGGTCCATTCGCGATGACTGGCGCCGGAGTAGCGGCCCCGGCTGGGGAGGTGCTGTTTGGCGCAGTCGCCGTTGCAGTGACCGGTGATGCTGCTGGTCTGGTCGCAGCTTGGGCTGGCTGCTGGATGATCACTACTGGGGTCCGCGCGCTGAGCGTGAGGTGGCTGGGTTGGGCTGGGGCTGGGGGGATCGGTGTCGGCGTTGGTGTCACGCGCTCAGTTGTCAAGGTATATGCCTGCGTGGTGCGCACATTGCCGCTGGCATTCTCTCCACCAGGGCGAACGAGCACGCCGGGGATGCCGCCTGCAAGGGCAATGCCGACCCAGAGCCCAAGCGTGGCACAAACAGCGATGACAACTGCGCTCGCCGGGCGATGGAGCCAGCGTGGTAGCCACCCGCGCACCTGTCCAATCCAGCCCGCGCTTGGGGGTTGTTGGGATACTGGCCGCGACCGCGGTGCATGGCTGTGCAGCGTTACAGCGGCGGCCGGCCCGCTTAGCGGCAGCGTCGCTGTTCGCTGAGCGGCGCGGTTTGCCTGTCGCCGGCGCTGCAATTGCTGGAAATGGGGACAAGCCTGATGGTTCCCCAGGCAGTACTGTGCCTGCCAGGAAATGTCTGGCACTCGTTTTGACCCGGCCACACACTGGCGTGCTTGCCCGAGCGTCACCGCCCGCACTTCGGGATCATTTGCGAGTCGGAAGAATGGGCATGCCAGCATTTCTGGCTCGTCCCACATTGTTCCCCTGCCCTTCCCGCCCGTGTTCCTCACCTGAGATGTACGCGATAGAAGGACAGGGCGGAAGAGTACCCTGGTCGGAATTTGCCGCGGGACGATTGACTAGGCTGATTCGACTGTGCTGGCCTCCGCAGTGGGCGTACCCCACCCGCCGCCGCCTGGCGTCTGCACAACCAGCCGGTCACCTGGACCAACCCGTAGCCGCGCTTTGCCACTCAGGCGAATGACCTCACCGTTCGCGCGGTGCAGCTCGTTAATGCCCACTGCTCCCGGTTTACCCCCATGCAAGCCCCAGGGTGCGAGGCGGCGCCGTTCGGTCAGCAGCGTGACATCGGCCTCGGTCAGGAACTCAACTTCACGGATGAGGCCATCACCGCCACGGAACGCACCGCTGCCGCCTGACCCATCACGCAGGGCGTAGCGGGTGATGCGCATTGGGTAGGCGAATTCGAAAGCTTCAACCGGTGTGTTCATCGTGTTGCTCATGTGGACGTGCACGCCGGAAATGCCATCGAGGCCCGGACGTGCACCCATGCCCCCACCCATAGTCTCGTAGTAGGCGAATGGTTGGCCGGTTCGTGGGTCGATGCCCCCAGCTGTTAGATTGTTCATCGTTCCCTGGCTGGCTGCGGGAATCACCTGGGGCAAAGCCTGGGCTAGGGCCCCAAAGACGACGTCAACGATCCGCTGCGACGTCTCGACGTTCCCACCAGCGACCGGCCGCGGCGGTCGTGCGTTCACGACAGTGCCAAGGGGAGCGATGATGTGGATCGGGACGAATGCACCGTGGTTCATCGGCGCATCGTCGGGCATGAGGCAGCGTACGACGTAGTAGACACCAGACTTCGTTACTGTCTCTACCGTATTGATGCTGCCCGGCTGCTCTGGCGCGCTGCCGGTGAAGTCGACGGTCATCTCTGTCCCGGCAATGGTCACCGTTGCGGTAATTGGCACGGGCTCGGTGCCGACGCCATCATCATCGAGGTAGTCGGTGAAGCGGTAGACACCGTCAGGGATAGCGGCGATCGTCGCGCGAGTGATTCGTTCGGCATAGGCCAGCAGGGCCTGGCAGCAGGCTTGGTACTGCTCGAGCCCATACCGCGCGATAAGTTCCTGTACGCGACGGATGCCGGTGCGGTTGGCAGCTAACTGTGCCGTCAGGTCGCCGCGGCGCTCCTCTGGGGTACGAACGTTGCGGAGAATCAGTGCGAAGGCTGCCTCGTTGAGTTTGCCGCCCTCCCACAGCTTAATCGGCGGGATAATGATGCCTTCCTGATAGATCTCGGTCGCAATCGGCATCGATCCCGGCGATATTCCACCAACGTCTGCGTGGTGGGCACGGTTCGCCGCGAAGCCGACTAATATCGGCGTGCCGTCGCGCTCGATGAAGATCGGCGAGACCATCGTGATGTCTGGTAAGTGGTTGCCACCAAGGAACGGGTCATTCACTACTACTGTGTCGCCCGGAGCGAATTCGCGGAAGACCTTGATGGCCGTTGCTACTGAGTCTGGCATCGAGCCGAGGTGCGCTGGAATGTGCGCTGCTTGGGCAACCATTCGCCCTGCCGCGTCGAAGAGCGCGCAGGAGAAGTCGAGTCGTTCCTTAATATTCGGGGAATAGCTCGAACGCTGGAGTGCGGCTCCCATCTCCTCGGCGATGGCGGTCATCGCACTACGGAAGATTTCGAGTGTCACTGGATCGACGACCGACGTCTCGACGTGCACCGAATTACTCCTCTCGCTCGGCGATGAGGTTCCCATATCCGTCAATGTAGGCGACCCAACGTGGGGGCAGCACGGTGGTCGCGTCGTACTGAGTGACAATCGCTGGCCCACGGAGTCGTGCCCCCGGCGTTAGCGTTGCCCGATCGTAAATAGCTGCCTTAAGGGTTTCCAGTCCGCCAGTGCCGGCAAAGCCGACTGGCCGATAGTCCTGTGGCGTCGGTTCCCACGGCTCCGGCACTGCCTGGGCGGTGAATACGGGATGTGGCGCTTGGCCGATCGCCTGCAAGCGTGCGTTGACGACCTGCACCGGCTCGTTGGGGTCGGCGTAGCCGTAACGCCGCTCGTGGGCGGCATGGAAGGCGGCGGCAGTTGATGCGAGGTCGCCGGTGTAGGGCACTGCCAGCTCGTATGACTGGCCGCGATAGCGCAGGTCGAGCAGCCGCACGAGCGTCTGCCCCTCTGGGGGGACACCTTCAGCAGCAAGCTCGGTGCGGGCGCGGGCTTCCAGGGCGGTAAAAGCAGCATCGAGTGCATCGGCCGCGTCCTCGATCGGCCGCATTACCGTCTGCACGTAGTCCTTGAGAATATCGGCCATCAGCATGCCGAGAGCCGAGAGCACGCCGGGTGCGGTTGGCACGAGCACACGCGGGATGCGCAGCCGTTCGGCGAGTTCGCAAGCGTGCAGTGGCCCTGCCCCTCCAAAGGCGACGAGCGTGAAATCGCGCGGGTCATAGCCGCGCTCGACTGAGATGACGCGGATCGCTCCTTCCATGTTGGCATTGGCGATCTGGGTGATGCCAAGTGCCGCAGCTTCGAGTGATACGTTGAGCTGCTCAGCAACCGGCGTCAGGGCTGCCCGCGCCCGGTCGACGTCGAGCCGCATGGTGCCGCCGAGGAAGGCGTCCGGCAGCAAGCGGCCGAGGACGACGTTGGCATCGCTCACGGTGGGTTCGCTGCCACCACGGCCGTAGGCTGCCGGGCCCGGGTCAGCGCCGGCTGAGCGTGGTCCGACACGCAGCGCTCCGCCAGTGTCGAACCAGGCGATCGATCCTCCCCCCGCGCCGACCGTATGGATGTCAAGCATCGGCAGCCGCATCGGATATGGCCCGATCTTTCCTTCAGCCGTCGGTGTTGGTTGCCCGTCGATGAGCGAGACGTCTGTCGAGGTGCCGCCCATGTCGAAGCTAATTGCCCGCGGGAAGCCTGCCATCCGCGCGATGCCTGCGGCCCCAACGACGCCAGCCGCCGGGCCAGACAGCAACGTGCGCGCAGCTTCGCGAGCTGCTGTCTCGGCAGAAATGGTGCCGCCGTTCGACTGCATGATGCGCAGCACCGTCTGTGTCGGCAGTGCGCTCGCCAGCCGCCGCAGGTAGCGCGCCATCAACGGCGCGACGTAGGCGTTGAGAACCACGGTGCTTGTGCGCTCATACTCGCGAAACTCTGGTAAAACGATGTGTGAGGCCGAGACTGGTAGCCCGGCTGCTTCGACCATCGCTGCCACCGCCTGCTCGTGGGCTGGGTTGGCGAAGCTGAAGAGGAAGCACACGGCGACCGACTCGACGCCGGCCGCTTTCAGCTGAGCGATCGCCGCCTCGGCGCTGGCGTGGTCGAGCGGGATCAGGACATTGCCGCGCTCGTCCAGGCGCTCGACGACTTCGAGTCGAAGCTCGCGTGGCACCAATGGCGGTGGTTTGACTTGCCGCAGGTCGTAGATACGCGGCCGATTCTGACGCCCAATCTCCAGCACGTCGCGGAAACCGGCTGTCGTAATCAGCCCGGTTCGTGCGCCTTTCTGCTCCAGCACTGCGTTCGTGGCCACCGTCGAGCCATGCACCACCACATCAACGTGCTCTCGTAGCCCGAGCGCCTCGAGTCCGCTCAGAATGGCGCGGGCGGGGTCATCGGGTGTTGAGAGTGTTTTGTAGACGCGGAGTTGGCCATCAGTAAAGACGACAAAATCCGTAAACGTTCCTCCGGTATCGACTCCGACAATCAGCATCCGTGTCGCGCCCTCCCTCTTCGCGCACACTCGTGAACAGGATGCCGTAGTTCGGCCGGGATGACAAGCGGGACTTGCCGTCCTGTTGAGTCACTGCTATGCTGCCGCTCCGAGAACGACCGATTGACGGAGGAGCATTGCCGATGGCAGAACACAGTGCAACACGTTCAACGGAAGCGGGGCTCTTCACGCTCGATTGGTATCGCATGCTCGGCAGCAACGCCCGGCATGCCTTTTGGGCTTCCTTTCTCGGTTGGGCGCTCGACGCGTTTGACTATATGGTCTTCTCCTTTGCGCTCGGCGCGATTGCGGCAACCTTCAGCCTCAATAAAGGCCAGTCTGGGTTGATTGCAACGGTAACACTCGTCGTTTCGGCGTTTGGCGGCATGCTCGCCGGCATGCTCGCCGACATGATTGGCCGCGTGCGCACGCTCATGATTACTGTTGCAGTCTACTCTTTGTTTACGTTTCTCTCTGGTCTTGCTCAGAGCTACGAGCAACTCTTGCTCTTCCGCGCGCTCCAGGGGCTTGGCTTCGGTGGCGAGTGGGCAGCCGGGGCTATCCTGATGGCCGAGATCGCCAATCCCGAGCACCGCGGTCGGGCGCTCGGAGCGGTGCAGAGCGCGTGGGCGGTTGGCTGGGGACTTGCGGCAATTGCCTACACCGTCGTCTTTAGCCTAGTCGACCCATCGTTGGGGTGGCGCATCCTGTTCTGGCTCGGCATTATCCCTGCCTTGCTTGCCCTCTATATCCGTGCGTATGTGCCTGAGCCGGAGGTTTTCATCGAGACCCGACGCGCCAAGCAGGCGCGTTCGCGTGAGGCCATCCAGAGTGGTGCAACCGCTAACCCACTGCGCCAACTCTTCCGTCGTGATCTCATCGGTACCACGATCGCCGCGTCGGTCTTGGCTGTTGGTGCTCAGGGCGGCTACTACAGTATTTTCACCTGGTTGCCGACGTATCTGAAAACCGAGCGACATTTGAGCGTCGTTGGCACTGGCGCCTATACCGGTGTCGTCATTGTCGGTTCGTTCCTTGGCTACGTTATCAGTGGCTACTTGAATGACTGGCTTGGCCGGAAGCGCACTTTCGCGCTCTATGCTGTGCTCAGCGCTATCCTGATCGTTCTTTATGTCAATATTCCAGCCGGGGCAAATAGCTTGCTGTTAGTACTTGGCGGGCCGCTTGGCTTCTGCGCCTCGGGCATCTTCAGTGGCTTTGGGAGTTATCTTGCCGAACTCTTCCCGAGCCGAGCGCGTGGAGCTGGACAAGGCTTCGCCTACAATGTCGGGCGAGCAACGGGCGCCTTCTTCCCGACACTCATTGGCTTCCTCTCGGCGCAGGTAGGGCTTGCCGGTGCCATTGGCTTTGGCGCGCTCGCCTATGCGCTCTGCCTCATCGCGTTGCTCTTCCTGCCTGAAACTCGAGGCAAGGCCCTCGTCGCCGTCCAGTAACGGCTTGTCTCCCATCACCCTCAATCACGCGCTGCCTCGTCGCTGTGCCCTGGTACACGGCGCAGATGAAGCGAGGCTTGCGCCGCACTGCCAACCAGTGGCGCTGCGATAGGATTGCGAGAGCAGAATGCAACCTTGGCCCGATGACAAGCGGTCGAGGACGCAGTCGTGCTGTGAGGAGAGAGCGGGCGGCGATGCTGTTTACGTTGTTTCCGAGGACGTGCACCGGTTCCGGATTACGTTAAGTACGACCAAGGGGCTGGGTGATGGCGAGTGTGCTTGCGCTTTTACCGCCAGCGGTTGCAGCAGTTTTGCTGCTCCGTGGCCTACGACCGACACTGGCTGCGCTCATTGCGTATGCCGTTGGCCTTAGTGCATTACTCGTCTTTCCAACCTCACTTGCCACACTCCTCCAGGCCGAGCAGCGGGCGGCTGTTACCGCAGCTGAGGTGTGCGTGATCATTCTTGGTGGGATCACACTGGATGAGCTTGCCCGCCATGCTGGCACAATGGCGGCAGTCGGCTCCTGGCTTCGCACGGTCACTCGCGATGTCCCTCATGCTGTCCTTCTCATTACGCTTGGACTGACGCCGTTCTTCGAATCGATCACCGGTTTTGGTATTGGTGCGGTGATCGCATTATCACTGCTTGCCGCTGTCGGTGTCGCGGGGCCGAAACGTGCCATGCTCGCATTGCTAGGGTTAGTTGCTGTCCCGTGGGGGGCACTTGCCCCGGGAACATTGGTCGCGGCTCGACTTGCTGGGGTGTCCTATCGCTGGCTTGGCACCCTCAGCGGGATGCTCTCGTTGCCAGTCTTCCTCGTTGCTGGTGCGGCGGCACTCATGCTTGCAGTGGGACGCCACGCTGCTCTGGCACGCTGGCCCTTGCTGCTACGCGGAGCCCTTAGCCTTTGGATCGGGATCACCCTTGTCAACGCCGTGCTTGGCACACCGCTAGCTGGTATGCTCGGTAGTCTCCTTGCCATTGTCGCGCTGGTTGTCCCACTCCCACGTTCGGCCCGCTCTGTCGGTACGCCGCTCGTACTACGGGCGTTTGCTCCCTATCTTGCACTGGTTGGTCTCCTCCTGTTGGGACGTCTGGCTGCGTTGCTTCTCACTTCAGTCAGCACCCGAGCTGCAACTGTTATTGCTCACCCGGTTGCTGCGCTTACGCTCACCTGCGCTGGTTTCGCCATGCTCGAGCGGCGCGCTGGCCGTGAGCATGCAGGCTGGCCACGGGTGGTATGGCAGCGCTGGTTGCCGGTTGCTGTGACGACGCTCCTCTTTGTCTTGCTTGGTGGTGTGATGATTGCCTCAGGTATGACGGTTGCGCTTGCGCACCTTGTCAGTGCGCTCGGTCCAGCCTACGTCTTGACGGTTCCGTGGGTTGGCGGTGTGGGCGGATTTCTGACCGGCTCCAACACCGGTGCCAACGCCATGTTCGCTGCAGCACAGGCGCAGGCTGCAAGCGCTCTGGGCTATTCGCCGTTGCTTATGGTCGCTGGCCAGAACGTCGGCGCTGCTCTGCTGACGATGGCGTCACCGCCTCGGGTAAGCCTCGTGCTCTCTTTGCTCGATCCAGCTGACCGTGATCCGTTCATCAGCCGACTCGTACTGCTGGTCGATGGACTCGCGTTGCTTGCAGTGAGCCTGCTATTGGCCGCTGGAGCGCGAGCGTTTCCTGCTTGACGAGATATTCCTGCCCAGCGACAATCGAACGCACAGAGCACGGAAGGACGGATGTCGATGGATACGCTGCGGGTTGCCGTCGTACAGATGAACTCCCAGTCTGACAAGGCAGCGAATGTGGCCACTGCCGAGCGTCTTATCGACCAGGCTGTCGCGGCCGGGGCACAGGTTGTGGCGCTCCCGGAGTGTGTTGATTTCCTCGGCCCACATGTGATGCAAGCCGACCTTGCCGAGCCGATCCCCGGCCCAACCACCGAACGCTTTGCTGCCAAAGCGCGGCAGCATGGTATCTACCTCCTCGGTGGCTCAATCCTCGAGCAGAGTCCGGTTCCCGGCAAGCATTACAACACGAGCGTCCTCTTTGGCCCCGATGGCGCAATCCTAGCTGTCTACCGCAAAATCCACTTGTTCGACGTTGACTTAACCGGCAATGTCAGCACGAGTGAGTCGGAGACCACGTTGCCGGGTGAGCAAATCGTCACAGCGCAGATCGCTGGGCATTCCGTTGGCTTGACGATCTGTTACGATCTCCGCTTCCCTGAACTCTACCGGCTGCTTGCTCTGGCTGGGGCCGAGCTCATCTTCGTCCCTGCTGCTTTCACACTGTACACCGGTAAAGATCACTGGCATGTACTCCTGCGGGCGCGGGCGATCGAGAACCAGTGCTACATCGCTGCTCCAGCTCAGATCGGCCCGCACGATGGTGGCCAGTGCTACGGCCATGCCGTGATCGTTGATCCATGGGGAACAGTGGTGGCAGAAGCGCCGAACCAACGCGAGGCGATTGCTGTTGCCACCATCGATTTTGCCTACCTCCAGCAGGTACGGCGTGAGCTGCCCGCGCTCGCCAACCGGCGTCCTGCTGCCTATCAAGGGCTGCTCGCGGCACTCCCGACACACTAGCCAGCTCTTGCGCTCGACACTGTCCCGTGTCACCATCCTGCTGAAAAGGCGGGGCCATGTGATGGAAAGGGATACGTGTGAGGAACGCGCAAACACAGGTTGTTGTCATTGGCGCCGGCGTGATCGGGGCGAGCATTGCCTATCATCTTGCTGAAGCAGGGGCTCTCGTTACAGTAGTTGAGGCGCTACCTGGGCCTGGACTTGGCACGAGCAGTGCTAGCTTTGCCTGGATCAATGCCAGTGCGAAATCTCCCTACGATTACTACGCGCTGAATGCTGCCGGCGTAGTCGAGCACAGGCGCTTAGCTGAGACGTTTGGAGAAGCATCCTGGCTCCACACTGGCGGAAATCTCGTCTGGCCTGACACGGAAGCCCTGCGTGCTTTCCGCGACCGTGTTAGCGAACTCGAACAGTGGGGCTATTGTGTGCAGTGGCTAAAACCGCAGGAAGCTGCTGAGCGTGAGCCAGCGCTGCGTGGCCTCGAGGCGGCTCCCGGCCTAGCCTTCTACCCCGAAGAAGCCTGGGTCGATGTGCCACTGCTTGTCCATGCTCTCCTTGAACGCGCGCAGGCACGTGGTGCGCGCCTTCACTGCGGTGACCCCGTGAAGCAGATTCAGCAGAAGCAAGGTCAGGTGGTCGGGGTGGTGACGGCCAGCGGGATTACCTTCCCTGCCCTTGCCGTGGTGAACGCGGCTGGGCCGGCAGCTGCCCAAGTTGCCGAGCTAGCTGGACTGCCATTACCACTGCGGCGCGAGCCTGGCCTCGTCGTGCGCGTCGCCGCGCCCGAGTGCCAGCTGCGCCACGTCGTGCATACGCCGATTGTTAACGTGCGTCCCGATGGCTCAGGCTTCCTCCTGGTGCACCATGAGTCGATCGACGATGAGCTTGGCGAGGCTCGTATTGTCAGTCCAGACGACCCGCGGTGTGCTGCCCTGCTGAGCCGCGCTCGCGACGTGCTGGCTGGTCTCGAGGAGGCTCGCGTGGTCGCAGCCCGCGTCGGCGTCCGGCCAATTCCGCGTGATGGTCGGACCTGTGCTGGAGCTGTTACTGCTCTACCTGGCTACTACGAAGCAGTTACCCACAGCGGCGTCACTCTCGGCCCGCTCATCGGCCGCTTGTTGGCACGTGAAATCCTGTCTGGTGAACGTGATCCACTCCTTGCGCCCTTCAGCCCTGACCGCTTTCCGCGCTAGCGAGCGCTTGCGTCCGAGCGACGATGTAGCCGATGCTGAAAGGCCGACGCACAATCTCTCGTGCGCGACTGGCCAGGATCGGGTCGACGGCGACGGTTGGCCGTGCCAAAAGCAGCAGTGCGGCCGACGGAACCAGTTGTACGAGCTGGCGCGCGGCTAGCAGGTCGTCGGCGTGCAGAGTGCCGACGTCAAGCACAATCACGCGTGGAACGTCGCCGACTGTGAGCTCCCAGCGTACTGCATCCCGTGCTGACTCGGTGGGATGGACCTGGAAGCCCGCCTCAGCGAGCGCGGCGTTCAAATAGGCTCGGGTTGGCCACTCTGGTTCGACGAGCAGCACAAGCGGTCGATTCGCTTCATCAGTGGTGCTCATCGGTCGATTCACTTGTCTGTAGCGGGCCAAAGAGCAGGCCGCCTTTGAATGTCCGGAACAGGTAGGCAAGCGACGGCAGCAGGATGACAGCACCAGCAGCAAGCCCGATCAGCAGGAGGCGCAAGGTGATTGCGGGTGCAGCCGCTTGCTGGATTGTCAGCTGTCCAGCGATCAGGTAGGGGTACATTGCCAATCCCCATCCCAGTAGGATCAGTGCAATCTGCCCTGCTGCCAGGATTCGTGCAAGTGGGTACCAGCGCTGCCACAGCGCGACAATGGCCCCGATGGCCATTGCACCCGTTAGGACGTGCAGCGGTAGCGACCACCAGCGGTGGAGTAAGCCGTTGCGGATCGTCGGGGCGGCTGCGCCTGCCAAGAGGAGGACGGTAGCCGCCATGATGCCGACTGCAACCGCTGCCCCAAGTGCTCGTCGTCGGAAGTCTTCGCGGAGGGCTGGATCCGTCGTGTCAAGCGTCAAGTAGACAGCTGCAAGGAACGCGAACTGGGCCAGCGCAAAGAAGCCGACAGCGAAGGCAAATGGCTGGAGCCAGCTGAAGAAGCCGCTTACAACTATGCCGTTCTCCAGCCGAATAGCCGACGTCGAGATAGTTCCAATCACGATACCGAGCAACACCGGCGCGATTGTGCTGCTGACTGCAAACACTCGTCCCCAACGCCTCTGGGTACGGTCGTCATCAGCAGCATAGGCCCGTAAGACGAACGATACTCCACGCAAGACGATTCCCACCAGCAGCACATGCAGCGGGATCGAAAGTGCAGTCATAATCGCAGCAAATGCTGGCGGGAAGGCAGTGAAGAGGATGACAACCACGAGAATGAGCCAGACATGGTTCGCTTCCCAGATCGGGCCAATGGCATGAGCAATTGTCTCGCGTTGAGCCTGGGCTCGTGGCCCACTCGCCAGCAGATCCCAGACTCCTCCGCCAAAGTCGGCACCGCCTAGCAGCGCATAGGCGATGAGGGCAATGAGCGCGATGGCCGCAATGATGTCAGGGAGACCCAGCACCATTCTCAGTCTCCTTCCGTGGCAACGGCTGGTGTCTGCCCGGGCAACGGCGGTATGTCGGGTCGCTGGACAACCTGTCGCCAAAAGACGACGGCAACGACAATCGCGAGCAAGAAGTAGAGTAGCGTGAAGAGCGCGAAGGGTACTGTTAACCCAGTCATCGGTGTCACAGCGTCTTTTGTCCGCATCACACCGTAGATGATCCACGGTTGGCGGCCGACTTCTGTCACGAACCAGCCCGTTTCGATTCCGAGGAATCCAAGTGGTGCGGCAATGATCAGTAGCCGCAGAAACCAGCGTGAGGCTGGCAATGTCCGTCGGCGCACGTACGACCACGTGGCCCATAGGCCAAGCAGGAAGAGAAAGACACCGATGCCGACCATGATTTGGAATGCAAGGTGAGGGATGATCGGGTTCGGGCGATCGGATGGCGGAAATGCGTTTAGCCCCTTGACTTCGGCATTCGGGTTGTGGGCGGCGAGCAAGCTCAGCCCGCAGGGAATCTCAAGAGCGAAGCGGGTTGTGCCTTCGCTTGGGATGGGGATACCGCCAATGCGCAGCGGGGCGCAGCGTTGGGTCTCAAACTCACCCTCCATGGCCGCGAGCTTCGCTGGCTGAAGCCGGTAGACCTGACGCCCAGCGTAGTCGCCGCTTATTGGCATGATCAGTGCAGCAATGACTCCAACGCTCAGCGCGATGCCCAAAGCTGCACGATGGAACCGGTCAGTGGGACGTCGCAAAAGCATCAGCGCGTGCAACCCGGCGACCCCAAAGCCGGTTGCCAGAAATGCGGCGATAGTCATATGCAAAGCTTCATGGGGCCAGGCTGGGTTGAACATTGCTGCGATCGGGTTAATATCAACCGGCTGACCGTTCTCAAGGCGGAAGCCAGTCGGTGTGTTCATCCACGAGTTAGCCATAATTACGAATAGCCCTGAGAACACGCCGCTAAGTCCGACGAGGATGCCCGCAAGGAGATGCATGCGTGGCGGCACGCGTTCCCAACCGTAGAGGTAAATCCCGAGAAAGATAGCCTCGGTGAAGAAGGCGAACCCCTCGAGCGAGAACGGCATGCCGATAATGCCGCCTGCATAGCGCATGAAGGTCGGCCAGAGCAAGCCGAGTTCAAACGAGAGCACGGTGCCGGAGACGGCTCCAACAGCGAAGAAAATCGCAGTGCCCCGCGCCCAACGGCGGGCAAGCGAAAGGTACAGCCGGTCGCCGCGCCGTAGCCAGAGATACTCAGCGATTGCCATCAGCCAGGGCATCGCAATACCGATTGCAGCGAAGATGATATGGAATGCGAGTGATAAGGCCATGGTCGAACGGGCGGCAAGGAGATCACTCATCGGTTAGCCCCCTGTCAGTCGACCGCTTTGCGGCTCTTGCCGCAATCTCCGCTGTAAGCGTAGGCCAACCAGCGTTGCACTCCTGTCGGGAAACGTCCAGCGATAACCGTCAGGAAATCTTTGGCGATTTAAGGGATTTCCGCTAGTAGAGCTGTCACACTGCCAAGGATACGCCATGCGTGATACTCACGTAGCGGGCTAGCGGGTTCAGTTCGCGAGTGCCACAGCTCGCTCAGCGAATGCGTTGCAAAAAGCGAGTGCAAACACTCCTGCTGGCATGGCTGAATGGCCAAAGGGAACAGGAGCGGAGACATTAGGTGATTGGGCGTTCCTCAGGTGTTGCCTCAGTGACAAGGTGTCGCACTGTTGGTGCTGTGCGAATCGCTTCAATCGCGGCAATCAACCGATCGATCTGCTCCGCTGGCAAAACACGCCCCGCACAGTCGCGGAACTTCGTTAGCAGCATCTCGCGGCTGAACGGGTGCTGTGGATGTCCACGAGCTGAGGATGCCGTCGTTTCAAGAGTCCTGCCGTCGTGCAGTGTTACGCGGACCCGGGTAGTCATCTGGTGGAAGCCGCTAGCCTCGACAGCGGGATCGATGGCAACAGTGATCCGCTCCAGCACTGCCGCTATATCTGGTTGGTGTACTCGCTCTTCGCTATACTGGGCCAGTCCACTCGCGCGGTCAAGCAGGGCGATAGCAATCGCATATGGCAAGCTGAACTTGGCCTCGAGCGCTGTCTGGGGGCGAGGGTGCAGGAGAGCGCTGGTCATGTAACGGCTTACGCCCACGTCGATGCGCACAACCTGCTCTGGCCGTAGGTCGTATTTGTGGACGAGGTCAAGCATTGCATCAAGCGCTGGATGTGTGAGCGAGCCGGAGGGCGCGGGCTTCAGGGCAATCCCTGGACGTTCGAACGTCCAAGGGTTGCCAAGCCGCTCGTGCACAGCCGCTGGGTCGTATCCATCGGCGTAGGCGTGGAAGAAGCCGCGTTCGGCTTCGAGAATATTCGGTGCAGCGGTATAGCCCCGCGCTGCAAGAAGTGCCGCGGTGACGCCATTTTCGGCAGCACGCCCAGCGTGCCAGGGCTTGGTCATGGTTCCGAACTGTTCACGTAACCCCCCAGCCATGGCCGCGGCCAAAGAGAGCGCTCGGGCGATGACGTCTGGTGCTGCCCAGAGTAACTTCGCCGCAGCCACCGCTGCCCCAAGACAGCCGACCACGCCGGTCGTATGAAAGCCGGCCGCATAGAGTCGTGGGTTGGCTGCCTCAGCCAGCTTGCACGCGACCTCGACACCAGCCAAATAGGCCGTCAGGAAGGCCTCGCCGCTTGCACCTGTGTGCTCCGCCATGGCTAACGCGGCTGGATAGACTGGCGCCGAGGGATGCATTAAGAGCCCTGAAACGCGGTCTGGACGTTCAGCCAGCTGCGTATCGTCATAGTCCAGCGCGTGGGCTGCGGCGCCGTTGAGCCGGGCTGCGAGCGCCAGTGGCAACCGCAAGCGTGTGCCAAGTACGTTCGCCTGCGCAGCGCCACCCTGCAGCTGAGCATCAGCCTGCAGGATGAGGCTAAGCGGCTCGGTCGCGCCAGCCAGCGTTACCCCAACGGTGTCGAGTAAGTGGCGGATGCCAAGTTCCTGAACCTGTTCAGGGATAGCATCAAGCCGGAGTCCTGCCACCCACGTAGCGACGGCTGCTGTCAATCCACCGCCATGGATGTCCACCGCGTGTCTCCTAGCGGAACAGCGAGGCCAGACCGACAAAAAGACTACCGATAATAAAAATGGTGAACACTTCTGCCAGCGTAGCCACGACAGCCGTCCCGATTGCCCGCAGCGTGGTGAAGTCGAGCGCTTGCCGAATCGCGACGATGGTCGCAAGCAGCACCCAGATTGCCGTTATGAGCGCGACAAAGAGATCGAGCCCCGGCACGGGAATGATGCCGAGAATGTTGAGAATAGCCGGAGCGTGAGCAAAGCCAGTCGTGCGAAGAAGCTGGCCCCATGTCGCCTCGGTCTGTGGGGTAGCGAAGAGCTTGACGCCAATGAGATAGGTAAAAGCAGCAAACACTGCCCAACCGATGACTCCGCCGACGACTCCACTGACTAAGCCAACGATGCCGTTACGTCCAACGTTGCTCACCCCTTCAGCCAGAGCCGCGAGCACGACGATCGTCAGTGCTGCAGTTGTCGCGTCAGTGTCGTGCTCGACGGCTTCATATGCGTTCGGGTCGAGCTTCGCTGCGCCAATTGCTCGTTCAATAAGCGATCCCTGCATCATCGTTGTTCTCCTTCTCTTGTACTTGACTGCACGTACGGAGCGAAGAACATGTGCCTATCTCTCCAGGAGTAAGTCGTTGGAAGTGTCGATGGTCGTCGCTGCCCTGTCAAGGGACAACGTAAACAAGAGATGAACGGGACAGTCGCCTGTCATCACTGGCAGCGGCGCGATTGAGCGACCAGATGCCCATCGGCTGTCCCCACCACGACGGTTCCGGTTGTTTCGTCTAGAACAAGCGCCGTCGGCTGAAGGCCGTACCTTGTGGGGTCAACTGCGTTGTTATGGTTCCTGCGGGAACATGCGAAGACGGTAGCATCTGACGCAGGACTTCAGTGAGCCCTGGATAAGGAAGGGGACGGCGCACGAGCAGCCGCGGGCGTAGAATTATCATCGGTAAGGAGAAAGTGAGGTTGCCGATGCCTCATGGTGAATACAAGACGCCTGGCGGCAAGCTGGTCGTCGTCGACTTTGACTTGCACGATGGCCGGTTAACGCACGTCGTCGTCAGTGGTGATTTCTTCCTTGAACCTGAAGATGCGATCGATCAGATTGCGCAGGCGCTTGAAGGTCTGCCCGCTGCGGAGCTGGATGAGGATGCCATCGCGGCTCGTGTGCGCCAAGCCTTGCCGCCCGATGCCGCCCTCATTGGCTTTTCACCGGAAGCTGTGGCCCGTGCTGTAAGGAGAGCGTTCGCATGAGCACCCCAACCAGTAAGCCCGCCATCATCCGTGAAGAGACGCCTGAGGAGCGCCAGCGCTGGCGACGCTACCGCTGGCAGCTTCTCATCGGCCCAGCCTTTGATCCGCCGATGCAGATGGCGTTAGACGAAGTTCTGACCCGCCGTGTTGGCCAGGGGCGTCGTCCGCCGACGCTGCGGTTCTGGGAATGGAGTGCGCCGGCTGTCGTCCTTGGGCGCTTTCAATCGCTGCGCAATGAAGTGAACCTTGACCTGGCCCGTCAGTATGGCATCACCGTCGTACGCCGGATTACGGGTGGCGGTGCGATGCTGACCGAGCCTGGCCGAGTTATCACGTATTCCATTTACACGTTGCCAGAGCATGTCGAAGGCCTGTCTTTTGTTGATTCCTATGCCTACCTCGATAACTGGGTCATCGCTGGCCTGCGAGCGCTCGGCATCGACGCCTGGTACGAGCCGATCAATGACATTACCTCAGCGGCTGGCAAGATTGGCGGCGCAGCCCAGGCTCGCCGTTTCGGAGCAGTCCTCCACCATGTGACGATGGCCTATGATGTCAGCCCGCAGAAAGTCGCCGAAGTCTTGCGTATTGGTCAGGAGAAGCTCAGCGATAAGGGCATTCCAAGCGCAGCAAAGCGCGTCGCACCGCTCCGGCAACAGACCCATCTGCCGCGTGAGGTGATCATCGACCATCTCGTCGCGGTCTTCCGCGAACGGTACGGCCTTGAGCCCGGCGAACTGCTGCCCGATGAAATTGCCGAAGCCGAAGAGCTCGTGCGCACGAAGTTCGGCACCGAAGCGTGGACGGCGGCACTACCGTAGCAACTGGTGACTTCACGTTGAGCACGGTGGCTGCGCGCGGTGCTGCATAAGAGAGCAGGCGGGGTGGCTGGAGGGCTTGCCGATCGGCAAGCGAGCATGCTACGGTTAGCAATGAATGGGAGGCGGATGCGGATGTCTCCCGTATTCGCTTGTTGGCTTGCAAAGGCGATGACGGAACCAGTGCCTGCCATGTCATGCCAGAAGCGAGCCTGGGATGGTGGAAGCCAGGTGCCTCTGATGTGGCAGGAGATCGTTCCTGAGCCGCTGCCCGAACCTCCGGCAAGGGAGTAGTAGGCGCAGTCGGGAGCCGCCCGTTATTGCGGCAGGGCCATAGCACCACGAGCATCGATGTGGCCCGTGCTCTGGCCTACTGAGCGGGTCTGCAACGTCGCAGGCCAAGCGAGGTGGTACCGCGGGTAACCCCGTCCTCGATTGGGGACGGGATTTTTGTTCAGGTGCTGTCATCAGCATCATCAGCGAGGAACCGGGAGGTGTTGCCAGCGATGTTCAAGCCGGTGCCGACCAAAGACGTCGATTTCCCCGCAATGGAGCGAGAACTGCTCCGTTGGTGGTATGAGGGTGGTATTGTCCAGCAGTACCTGCGTAAGAATGCGCAGAGCCCGAAGCGCTGGTCGTTCCTCGACGGTCCAATCACGGCCAATAACCCGATGGGTGTGCACCATGCCTGGGGGCGTACCTACAAGGACTTCTACCAGCGCTTCTACACGATGCTTGGCTATCGCCAGCGCTATCAGAACGGCTTTGACTGCCAGGGGTTGTGGGTCGAGGTCGAAGTCGAGCGTGAGCTTGGCTTCCGCTCCAAGCGTGAGATTGAAGCCTACGGCATTGACCGCTTCGTCGAGAAGTGTAAGGAGCGTGTCTTCAAGTACGCCGCTATCCAGACCGAGCAGTCCAAGCGCCTCGGCTACTTCATGGACTGGGACAACTCCTACTATACGCTCTCGGACGAAAACAACTACATGATCTGGCACTTTCTCAAAGTTTGTCACCAGAACGGCTGGATCTATCATGGCTACGACGTCATGCCCTGGTGCCCGCGTTGTGCTACCGGCCTTTCAGAAATGGAAGTGGCTGAGGGCTACAAAGACATCACGCACTTGAGTCTCATCGTCCGTTTCCCGCTGGTGGACCGGCCAGGCGAGTCGCTGCTGGTATGGACGACGACGCCGTGGACACTCGCAGCCAACGTTGCGGCAGCCGTTCACCCTGACCTGCCGTACGTCCGTGTCCGCCGTGGTGATGAGGTGCTGATCCTCGCTAAGGATGCCTATGCGCGCCTCTTCCACGGGCAAGGTGAGGTGCTTGAAGAACTGCCAGGACAGGCGCTGATCGGTCTGCGCTATCACGGCCCCTTCGACGAGTTGCCGGCGCAACAGGGCGTTGAGCACCGGGTGATTCCCTGGGATGCTGTCGATCCGGCCGAAGGAACGGGCATTGTCCATATCGCGCCGGGTGCTGGCCGCGAAGACTATCAGCTTGGTAAGGAGCACGGCCTTGCTACCCTCGCCCCGATTGATGAAGAAGGCGTCTATGTCGATGGCTATGGCTGGCTCACCGGCCGCTCGGCGCAAGAGGTAGCTGAGCTGATCGCACGCGACCTCGAAGCCAAGGGGCGGCTCGAACGGGCTGAGCGGTATACCCACCGTTATCCCACGTGCTGGCGCTGTGGCACGGAGCTGCTCTTCCGGCTTGTCGATGAGTGGTTCATCGCCGTTGACCCCTGGCGTGAGCGTGTTATGGAAGCCGCGAAGACCGTGCGCTGGATTCCCGACTTCGGCCTCGAGCGTGAGCTGGACTGGCTCCGCAACATGGATGACTGGATGATTTCTAAGAAGCGCTATTGGGGTCTTGCATTGCCAATTTGGCAGTGTCCGGAGTGTGGCTGGTTCGATGTGATCGGCAGTGAAGTCGAGCTTGGGCAGCGCGCGATTGCCGGCTGGGATGAATTCAAGGGGCACTCGCCGCATCGACCCTGGGTTGACAAGGTCAAGATTCGTTGCGAGCGCTGTGGTGGTGTCGCAAGCCGCATTCCAGATGTCGGCAATCCCTGGCTCGATGCTGGCATTGTGCCTTTCTCGACGCTGAACTATCGACACGATCGGGCCTACTGGCAGGAATGGTTCCCAGCCGATTTCATTACAGAATCCTTCCCGGGCCAGTTCCGCAACTGGTTCTACTCGTTGCTCGCTCAGAGCACTGTGCTGGTGAACCAGGCGCCAATGAAGACCTGTCTTGGCTTCGCCCTCCTCCGTGACGAGAAGGGCGAAGAGATGCACAAGAGTAAGGGGAACGCGATCTGGTTCGATGAAGCTGCCGAGCGCGCCGGTGTCGATGTCATGCGCTGGCTCTACCTGCGGCAAAATCCAGCTCAGAACCTCAACTTCGGCTGGCGTCTCCTCGATGAAGTGCGTCGCCAGTTCATCTTGCCACTCTGGAACTCCTACGCCTTCTTTGCCAACTATGCGCGGCTCGACGGCTTTAACCCCACGCTGGCACCACAGGTTCCGGTGAGTGCACGCCCGCTGCTTGACCGCTGGATTCTCTCGCGCTTGCAAGACGTCATTGCCACCGTCCGCGAACGGATTGCTGACTACGATGCTGCGACCGCTGCCCGTGTCTTGCAGGAATTCGTCGTTGATGAGCTTTCCGGTTGGTACATCCGGCGCAATCGCCGTCGCTTCTGGAAGAGCGAGCATGACGAAGACAAGGTAGCTGCCTACCAGACGCTGTATACTGTCCTTGTGACATTGACAAAACTGCTTGCGCCGTTCATCCCCTTCTTAGCTGAGACGATGTACCAGAACCTCGTGCGCAGCGTTGATCCCACGGCTCCGGTTTCAGTGCATCTCACCGATTATCCTGAGGCCGATTCTGCGCTGCGTGACCCTGCCCTCGATGACGCGATGGCGTGGTTGCTCCGGGCGGTTGAGCTGGGCCGCGCGGCCCGGAGCAAGGCCAATGTCAAGGTCCGCCAGCCTCTGCCGCGCGTCGTCGTTGCCACCCGCAGTGCACAGGCACGTGCGGCGATCGAGTTGCTGCAAGATCAGTTGCTTGACGAGCTGAACGTGAAGGCGCTCGAACTGAGCGATCGGCCTGAGGACTACCAGACCTATCGCATCCGCCTCAATCTGCCAGTCCTCGGTCCGAAGCTTGGCCCGCTCGTTCCCAAGGTGCAAGCCGCAATTGCGCAACGCGATCCCGCTGAAATCGCTTACCTGGCTCGGACAAGTCGGCCAATTACACTGTTGGTCGATGGTGACGAGCTGACGCTTGCTCCCGACGAAGTGCTGGTCGATGTACTCGACCGCGACGGCTTTGCCGCCTTTGCCGATCGTGACCTGCTCGTCGCTGTCGATTTGACCGTCACACCAGAGTTGCGGCTTGAGGGGCTGGCACGTGACATTGTTCGCCACGTGCAAGAGGCTCGTAAGCAAGCCGGTCTTGAGGTGAGCGATACCATCGTCCTGACGTACCAGGCCGAAGGTGAGTTAGCTGAGGCGTTCGCTCGGTTCAGCGACTATATTAAGGCTGAGACGCTCGCCGAGCAGGTCGAGGCGGGCTCACTGTCTGATGCGACGTACGTTACGACGGTGATGATTGATAAGCAGCCCCTGACGATCAGCTTGCGCCGGGTTGGCCGGCTGGCTAAAGCCGTGGCTGATCCAGAGGGCTGAGAAGGGGCCCGATTTGGGCGGGCAGCGTGACCAACTCGCGATGACGCCGATGGGCGGCTCGAGCGCTGTTGATCTTGCGGCGCTTGAGGCCGCCCTTGCGCCGCTGGCTCCGTTGCAACCAGTTACGCTTCGTTTGCCGCGCACTGGGCGGATTATTCGTCTCTTGCGCCCAATGGACATTGACCGGCTACTCGACGCGGCTGCAACAGACCCCGAGGAGCAGTTGCCCTATTGGGCTGAGCTTTGGCCGAGCGGCATTGCACTTGCTGATGCTGTTTTGCTGAATCCCGAGCGTGTGTGTGGACAGCGGGTTCTTGAACTTGGATGCGGACTTGGCGTCACCGCTGCTGCAGCGCTGCTGGTCGGAGCTGACCTCGTTGTCACTGACTACGCAGCTGAAGCCCTTGCCCTAACGCGCTACACCTGTGCGGTCAATGCCAAGTGGCTTCCGACCTGTTTTCAACTCAACTGGCGTCATCCTCCGGCATCGTTCTTTGCATTCATTGGTGAAGGCTTTCCAGTGGTTCTCGCTGCTGATGTGCTCTATGAAGCGCGCGATGTTGCCCCACTCCTCGCCCTCGTCGAGCGACTCGTCCTGCCTGGCGGGTTGCTCTGGTTGGCCGAGCCAGGCCGGACAACCGCTGCGGCCTTCGTTGCGGAACTACACAATCGCGGATGGAATGACGCAGTTGAGACGTGGAACGGGCCGTGGCCTGATGCTGGAGATGCTCACGTGACGGTCGCAGTGCATGCTCTACAGCGCCCCGTGGCTTCGCGCTAACGCATCGGGTGGATAGGCGTAGGACGAGATCGCTGCCCTTTTGTGCTCCCTTGCTACTACAGTCCCGTTCTCGCGTTAAGCGGCGTAACCCCCTGGTAGATTGCTCTATCCCGTGTTACGCTGAGCACTGACGGCGTAGTGGAGTAGCGGGCGATGCCCTTTGGCCCGGTAGCACTCTTCGGCTCAGGCGAGACGTCGCGCGCTGGGCGCCAAGTTCACGAGCGGCTCTTCCAACGCTTACCTCAGCCTGTTCGCGTCGCTATTCTCGAAACCCCTGCTGGCTTTCAACCAAATGCCGGTCTTGTCGCTGCGAAGATTCGTGATTTTCTTGTCGAGCACTTGCAGAACTACCATCCCGTCGTGCGCTTTGTCCCCGCGCGCAGGCGTGACGGTGTCTACAACCCAGATGCACCGCTCGTTGTTGAGCCGATCGACTGGGCCGATTACCTGTTTGCTGGGCCAGGGAGCCCAACCTATATGATCCGCTGCTTGACTGGAACGCAAACCCTCGCCCGGCTCCGCGAACGCTGGGCTGCTGGTGCAACGCTCGCATTTGCCAGTGCCGCAGCGATTGCCGTTGGCCGCTATGCTTTGCCAGTCTACGAAATCTACAAGGTTGGCGCTGATCTGTACTGGGCTGATGGCCTGGATATGCTTGGTGCTCTTGGTCTGCGTCTCGCCATCATGCCGCATTGGAACAACCGCGAGGGAGGAGCTGAACTCGATACCAGTCACTGCTTTATGGGGGTTGAGCGCTTCCGTTATCTCCGTCGCATGTTGCCGCCAGATACGGTCATTCTTGGCATTGACGAACAGACAGCCTGCATCATCGATCCGCAGAACGAACAGGTCACGGTCCATGGGCTTGGCCAGGTCACACTGCTAACGCAGGCTGGTGAGCGGACGATTCCACACGGCCGAGCGTTTCCACTCGCATGGTTACGTGCTGATCCCGTGCTGCCGTAGCAGTTGTCAAACGCAGTACACTCAAATGGTAGGAAAGGGGGCAGGAATGCGTGCTCGCCGGGTGTTGGCGTGGGTAGCGCAGCGACTGCTCCGTTTGTCACCCCCCTCTCTCAATGGTGAACTTGCGCTGCCTGGTCTCATTGCTCCTGTGATTATTCGTCGTGATCAGTGGGGCATTCCCCACATAACCGCGCAAAATGATCATGACGCCTGGTTCGCGTTCGGCTTCTGTCAAGGACAAGACCGCGCCTTTCAGCTTGAGTGTGTGCGGCGGATTGTGCATGGCCGCCTCGCTGAGATCGTTGGTCCGCGGGCCTTACCGATTGATCGCATTGCTCGACGTGTTGGCTTTATCCACAGCGCCGAACGTCACCTGGCTGCTCTCTCGGCTGATGTTCGTGCCCAGGCTGAGGCGTTTGTTGCCGGGCTGAACGCTGGCCTTCGCCCAACGCTCGAGTTCCGTTTACTCAGAACGCGGCCCGGCCTCTGGACGCCGGCCGATGTCCTGGCGATGGTGAAGCTCTTTTCCTTTGTCCTTGCCTCAAATTGGACGTCGGAGCTCGTCCGGCTCTTGATCCTCGCTGGTGATGGCCCTGAGGCACTCGCAGCGCTCGATCCGGCGGGAGACGCGACCGTGCCAGTGACGCGGCCGCCCGGGGCGCTCGCTGGTCAGCCGCCAGAATGGCTGACAGCGCTTACGCGCCAGATCCCCGCCATGAGTTTGCTTGGTCGTGGCGGTTCCAACAATTGGGTTGTCGCGGGGAGTCGCACGGCAAGCGGCCGTCCGCTCCTCGCGAATGACCCCCATCTCGATCCAGTTATCCCGTCGTACTGGTATCTTGGTCATCTCAAGACGCCAGACTGGGCTGTTGCTGGCGCGGCGTTGATTGGCACACCAGCGTTTGCCGCTGGTCACAATGGATTTGCCGCGTGGGGAGTCACCGCAGGGCTCAGCGACAATACCGACCTCTTCATCGAAGAGATCGGGCCAGATGGCCGCTCAGTGCGCCAGGGTGACAAATTTGTGCCATGTTCAGTGCGAGTTGAGCGCATTGCCGTTCGGGGAGCAGCACCGGTTGACGATGTTGTCCTTGAGACGCCGCGTGGGCCGGTGATCAGCCCTGCCCTACCGGGGATCCCGTGGGCATTGTCGCTGCGTGCAGTCTGGCTTGATCCGTTACCCATTGATGGGCTTCTCCGCCTGGCGAAGGTACGGAGTTTCGACGAATTCCGTGCTGCTTTCGCTGCCTGGCCGCACCTTCCTTTGAATGTGGTCTATGCCGATGTGACTGGTGTGATTGGCTGGCTCCTTGCTGGGCAGGTCCCACAACGTCGTCCCGGCGATGGGCTACTGCCTCGTCCTGGCTGGGAATCTGGCGCTGGGTGGGATGCCTTACTGCCTGCCGACGCATTGCCTTGGGTTGTCAATCCACCGGAAGGTTTCCTCGCTACGGCGAATAATCCCCCACAACCGTGGGATGCTGAACCATTTCTCGGTGTCGATTTCCTCGATGGCTATCGTGTCGCCCGTATCCGCGAAATCCTCGCTCGCCGCACTGACTGGGACGTCACGGGTTTGCAACTCCTCCAGCTTGATCAGTACTCGTTGCCGTGGCGTGACGTGCGTGATGTCGTCCTGGCGATCCCAGCTACTGATCCAGCGGCAGCGCGCGGCCTTACGCTACTCCGTGCGTGGGATGGTGTCCTCTCGCCTGATTCGCCGGCTGCTACAGTCTTCACCATGTTCTGGGCTGAGTTAGCCAGGAGGGTTGCGGAGGCGAAAGCGCCACACACCGCTCGCTGGGTGCTTGGTCAGAGTGTCTCGCCGTTCACCAGCACCACAAGTTGGGCTGACCGTCGTGTTGCTCACCTCGTTCACCTGCTGCGCGAGCAGCCCGCCGGCTGGTTTGAACGTTCATGGCCGAGTGAAATGGCCGATGCGCTTGCCACAGTTGTCCGCCAGCTCGAAGAGCGTTATGGTCCTGATCCGTGGCGCTGGCGCTGGGGCCGTGTTCGTCCGCTTGTCCTCCAGCACCCGCTCGGTGTCGTGCCACTGCTCCGCCGGTTGCTGAACCGAGGGCCGCTGCCATGGGGTGGCGACCAGAACACGATCGCGGCTGGCGGGGTCAATCCGCTTGATCCGCTTGGACCAGTGACTTTCTTCCCCTCGCTTCGGCTCGTCATCGATGTTGGTGATTGGGATGCCACGCGAGTTGCGCTTCCTGGCGGACAATCTGGCGACCCGCTCTCACCACAGTATGATGACCAGCTCGCGGCCTGGTACACCAACCGAGGCGTGCCACTGGCATGGAGTGATGAGGCAGTGGCACGTGTGACCACCGCAACGCTCATGGTGCGGCCGGCTGCAACCGCAGCACCGCGCGATAGAAGTTGAGCAAGGGAGGAGTACTCCATGAGCAACGAGCAACACCGTGCGTTCCCATTCATCCGCTTGAATCCTCGTGATCCTAAGCCACGCCGCCGCGGCTTAACGGAAATCCGTGGTCCATACTACACGCCGATGGGCAAGCGCTACCTAGAGGATATTCTTGAGAATTTCGGCTGGTGGATTGACACGCTCAAATTCGCGGGAGGCTCATTCACCCTCATGCCCCGCGATCAGTTGGTGGAACTACTCGACCTCTGTCACCGCTATGATGTGCAGGTGTCAACTGGCGGCTTCGTTGAGCGAGTATTGCTGCAGGGACCAGATGTCGTCGATCGCTACATCCAAGAGTGCAAGGCTGTTGGATTCGATATCATCGAGATTTCAGCGGGCTTCATCTCGATCCCGGTCGATGACGTGCTTCGGCTCATCGACAAGGTCCAACGTGCTGGTCTCAAGCCCAAGCCAGAAGTTGGCATCCAGTTTGGCGCTGGCGGCGCGAGCGCGACGGAAGCGCTTGAGGCTGAGGGAACACAGGCAGTGGAATGGGCGATTGCTCGTGCCCGCCGCTATCTCGACGCTGGTGCATGGATGATCATGATCGAGTCTGAAGGAATTACGGAGAATGTCCGTACCTGGCGCACAGACGTCCCAGCCAAGATCATCGACGCACTCGGGCTGGAGCGAATCATGTTCGAGGCGGCCGATCCGCCTGTCTTTGAGTGGTACATCAAGAATTACGGACCTGAAGTCAATCTCTTCGTCGATCACAGCCAGATTGTGCAACTTGAATGTCTTCGCTCTGGCATCTGGGGCACAACGAGCACGTGGGCACGTGTGCTGACCTACAAAGACGAAGGCAACGCGTCCTAGCGAGCAGGACTGTGCCGCGCTATCGTTGAGCGAGCGGAACAGTATTGGTGCCAGGCATGCAACGGCGCTTGCCTGGTTCCTCCAACGAGGGAGGCTTTGTCCATGACGCTCTCAGCCAGCGACGATGTGCTCTATGCTGCCCTCAGGCGGGAAGTTGACCTGCTTGGACGGCTCCTCGGCAACGCAATTCGCCGCCTCTCCGGCGAAGCGCTCTTCCAGCTAGAAGAAGACGTGCGAGCCCTGGCCAAGCAGCTTCGTAGTCAGCCAGACGATCCCACTGCGCGAGAGGCCCTCATGGCGCGCGTTGCGAGCCTAACTCCCGAAGAAGCCGAAGGGTTAGTGCGCGCGTTCACCGCCTATTTCCACCTCGTCAATCTCGCCGAAGAACGTCACCGTGTTCGGGTCAACCGTGCTCGCGAGCGGCAAAGTACGCCTGAGGCGCCGCGCCCCGAGTCACTGCTCGCGCTGGTCGCCGCGCTCAAAGCTGCTGGTTGGTCAGCCGATGAAACGATTGCGCTGCTGACAAGCCTGCGCCTTGAGCTTACGTTGACTGCCCATCCTACGGAGACACGGCGCCGTACCTTGCGTCACCATCTTCAAGTCCTCAACGCGTTGCTTGATGCACTTGAGCGTGGCGAAGTGGTTGAGGAAGCGCTCCAGGCGCGCGTTGATCTCCTGTGGATGACGCGTGAGTTACGGGTGCGCGCGCCCACGGTTGCTGACGAAGTGCGCGGCGGCCTCAGCTACCTGCCGACGACCTTGTGGGATGCCTTACCGCGGGTAGTTGCTGGCCTCGAGCATGCGGTTGAAGCGATCTACGGTGTCCGCCCGCAGTTGCCCAGTCCGATCCGTTTTCGGAGTTGGATTGGCGGTGACCGCGATGGTAACCCTCATGTCACTCCAGATGTCACAGCATGGGCACAGGACTATGCGCAGGCCGAAGCAGCACGGAATTATGTAGTCGCGCTCGATGCGCTTATCCGTGATCTCTCCCTGGCTGCTGAACGTTTGCCTGAAGGTGTCCAAGCTGGAGACGAGGCTGACCCAGAGGTGGCCGAGCGCTTTCCTGGTGAACCGTTCCGCCGACGTCTCGAGCCGCTACGCCGTCAGCTTCAGCAGTTACTTGCCCATCCTGGGGCATCAAGCATAGACCCCGCGCACGTCGTGCGGATTCTAGCTGAAACCGAGGCCAGCCTGATACAAGCTCGTCTTGAGCCGGTTGCACGGGTGCTTGTCACCCCGCTGCGTATCTGCGCTGAAACGTTCGGGCTTGCGTTTGTCCCACTTGATCTCCGTGAACATGTTACAGCGCATGCTGAAGCAGTGGCCGAGTTGTTGGCTGCCGGGGGCGTATGTTCAGACTATCTCTCGCTTTCTCTGCCGGCGCGTGCATCATTGCTAACCCGCGAGCTTGCTACGGCACGCCCGCTTGCCCCGGTCGGCTACCAGCCACGCACTCGCGCGCTGGCGGTGGCACTCGGCGCATTGCGTGCCTGGCGCGAGCGCGGAGCCTACATCATTAGCGGCTGTCGTGCGCCATCGGATGTCCTAGAGGTGTTCCTCCTCGCGCGAGAGGTTGGCCTCTATCGTCCTGGCGATGGCTTGCCCTTCGATGTTGTCCCGCTCTTCGAGACAGCGGCCGATCTTGCGGCTGCGCCTGAAACACTGCGGCAGCTCCTCGCGCTGCCACTCTTCCTCACCCACGTCCACAAGCGTGGCGGCCTCGAGATCATGATCGGCTACTCTGATTCCAATAAAGATGTCGGCTACTTGGCAGCAAATTGGGCCCTCTACCAAGCACAAGAAGCCCTCAGCGCCGTTGCTCGTGAGTTTCGGGTGCCGGTTCGGTTCTTCCATGGCCGCGGCACGTCAACGGCTCGTGGCGGGGGTGGTACGGCTGGGCGTGCAATTGCGAGCTTGCCGCCAGGGACCGTCGGCTGTCAGTTGCGCTTAACTGAGCAAGGTGAGGCGCTGGCTGATCGGTACAGTCATCCAGAACTGGCCTTGCGCAACCTCGAGCAACTGGTCTACCATCTCGGTCTCGCTGCTGCACGTGATCATCGAGGAGCGGGTCTGCCAGTTCCAGACGTATGGCGACAGGCATTAGCGGAAGCAGCGGCGCGTTCGGAGGAAGCTTATCGGCAACTCGTTGATGCACCTGGCTTCCTCGACTTCTTCCTAGCCTTGACACCGCTGCGTGAGATCGGCGCGCTCAAGATTGCTTCCCGCCCGATTGCCCGCAGCACCATGATCCGCAATATCCGTGAACTACGGGCAATTCCATGGGTGATGGCGTGGACGCAGGTGCGGCTACTCTTGCCAGGTTGGTATGGCCTTGCTGAGGGCTTACGAGCAATCCCGCCAGCGCTCCGGCGGGAGATGGCGCAATCGTGGCCGTTCTTTGCCACCGTGCTCGACGGTGCAGCGCTGGCTCTCGCCAAGGCTGACCTCGGCGTTGCGCGCACCTACTTGCGGCTTGTCCCGGCCGATCTTGCTGAGCGTTTCTTCCCGATAATTGCACAGGCGTTTACAGAGACCTGTTCCTTGCTCGAAGAGACGCGTGGTGCTCCACTCCTTGCTCACCATCCTGTTCTTGCGCGGCAAATCAACCTGCGCAATCCGTACGTCGACCCACTGAGCGCTATCCAGGTGGCACTGCTTGCGCGCTATCGCACGCTTCCACCTGACGCACCTGAGCGTGCGGCGCTCGAACGGCCTCTGTTACTCTCGATTCTCGGGATTGCTGCGGGGCTGCGCAACGCTGGCTAACTGGTCGATGGGCATGGCATTGCGGGGTCGTGAGCATAGACCAGCCACTCGCCCCATGTTGTGCGAAGCGTGAAACCTGGGGGTGGCGTGATGGCATAGCGCGCGCTCACACGATCCCCAGGAGCTGGCATACGGGAAACGAGAACAATGTGAACTCGCCCACAGGGCTGAGCAAGCACTTGGTCGAAGCCCTGATCGGCGGGGAGGAGGAACGGCTGCGCTGTCCCTGCTTGCGCGACGAGACGATACGCGCTACGGTCGTCGGCGAGGATATGGTGTGGCGGCATGGTATCGACAAGGGACCGAGCAAATTGGCGCTCTGCTTGGGCTGTTGGGGGTTGCTGCCAGTGAACGAGTGCTTGAATCCATGCACGAAGTTCTGTTGCTGGTGGTGAGACAAGCGTATTGACGAGAATCTGCAGGACGACGAGGGCAACGAGCACTGGTCCCCAGCGGCGTGAAATACGCCGAGAAATCCCTGCAACAGCGATCACGGTCAATGTCGCAATGGTAAGGGCTGTGCCAAAGGGGAATCCGAGCACCCGGATAAGCCAGATCACGGGGATGAGCGTGCCCAGTCCGATCGCTCCCCGTGGCTGGTATCGTAAGACCAGGAGAAAAATGCCAAGGAAAAGCGGAGCGTGCGGCAATTCATGGACCATCTGTTGCGTCACATCCCATGCCCGCACACTGAGCTCAGCGAGTGAATGCGGCAGCGTCACGGGAGCAGTGGGGTCAGTGAGGTAATCGAGCCAGTGGCCGGTGAACGTCCATGACGTGTAGCCCCAGCTGAAAGCAGCCCACAGTGCTGGGAACAGAATCACGAGTGCTTGAGCAACGCGAGCTTCGACGCGCTGATCTTCTGGCGGGGAAAAGAGCGGCGTAAGGAATGCCAGGGCGAGTGCGGCGATCAGTGCGGAGAAGCCAGCGAAGAACGCTAGGCCCAAGATGAGGCCAGCAGTAAAGCCACTCCAGGTATGGCGCAAGCGGATGAAGTTCAAGTAGTAAAACCAGGACACCAGGAAGAGATGGAGCTGCAGCATGTCGCTAATCTGTTGACTTGCCAGAAAGAGTAGCGAGGGCGTGGCGATGGTACCTGCTAAAAGCAGACTGCGGGTGATGGGGTCAAGTGTAGTACGCTGAAGGCCGTACCATAGCAGCCAGGCAGTTGCTCCAGCGGCTAAGCCGCCGATAACAGCGAGCGCCCACGGCGACGGCAGGATCACTGCCAGTAAAAAGGGAAGTGGCGGATAGAGAAATCCGATTGATTCCAATCGGCCAGTGTCGTGGGCCAGGAAGGCCTTGTCAAGGATATGCGCGTGTTGGTTACTCAACAACCCGAGGCTCGCGCTCGCCAGTCCCAGTGCAATGACTGGTATTCCGAATCCGATAGCTCGGAGCAGGTGTTCATACCATCGGCGATCGACGAGACGCAGGGCATCAGGTTGCCTTTGACTCGGCAGCGGAGGTGACGAGGCGACTGACACCATGTTCCGTCTTCTCCCAATAGAACGGCCGCCAAATGAGTTGCCAGAGCGCCTTATAGGCAGCGATCGAGTGGAGAATCCAATAGAGCGGGTTCAGTAGCGCGAAAGGAATCAAGCGGTACCGCCGGCGTTTGAAGACCGCAAGCATGCTGAGGTAGATCATCAGCCCGTTGCCGATGAGCAAGTCAAAGAGGCTAACGTAGAGCACCGGCGGTGGGAAGAGCTGATCGATACCGTGCGCTCGAAACATGAGCCAGCCAACATAGAGGAGCCACATGACTGGATTGGCCAGGAACGTGAGTGGGGTGCCAGCAACTAAGAAAAGGAAACCGAGCAACGTGCGCCAGCCGGCATGTCGCAGCAGACGAAGCGGGTGCCGTAAGTGGACGAGCGCTGTCTGCATGTACCCCTTGACCCAGCGAGATCGCTGTCGAACCCATCCGCGATAGCGACTCACGGCTTCCTCATATGTCGTGCTTGGAATAACTCCGACACGGTAGCCGCGAGCAGCAGCCCGGAGACCAAGGTCGGCATCCTCAGTAACATTAAAAGGATCCCAGCCGCCAAGTTCGCGGAGTCGATCTGTGCGGAAGTGGTTGCTTGTTCCCCCAAGGGGGATCGGAAGGCGTAGGTGGTCGAGTCCAGGCAACATGTAGTCGAACCAGTAAGCGTATTCTAGTGCAAACATCCGGGTTAAGAGATTCTCTTCTGCATTGAAGTACTGGAGCGCCGCTTGAACACAGACGAGATCGTCGCCACCCTTGCGGAATGCGACGACGGCTTTCTTGAGTTGGTCAGGCTCTGGACGATCTTCAGCGTCATAGATGACAAGGTAGTCACCTCGGGCAAAGAAGAGCCCGACGTTGCACGCTTTGGGTTTTGTCTTCGGCTGCCCGTTTGGCACGATCACGAAGGTGACCGTCTCAGGTGGGTGAGCGGCCTGTGCTGCTGCGATTGTTTCCGTATCGTCTTCTTCCAAGAGCAGCAGCACTTCGAGTTTGCTCGCCGGGTAATCGAGCTGAGCAAGATGCTCGATGAGCTGGGGGATCACGCGTGCTTCGCGGTAGACGGGGACGAGGACGGTATACATCGGCAATTCATCATCGCGGAGTGCTGCCACCTCCTCTTCGCTGACCGCTTGTATGTGCTCAAATTCCGCGCCAGCCATCGCCACAGCAAAGCGGAAGAGGACGTTTGCCATAAAGCACACATTGATAACGGCTGAGAGGAGGATAAGCGTTGGAACCGTTGCCCACCAGAGCCCGATACCAAAGACAACGAGGCAGAGCACGCTGGCGAGTTTCTGCCACGTGGTCAGGACGCGGTGGGCACTTTCGTCTGGGCTTCGCTGGAGCAGAGTTGAAGTAGCGTGGTCGAGCAGGAAAGCACGGAATACCGTTCGGACAGCGTACGCAATGTCCCAGTCAGTCGTTGCGAGGGGGACGACCTCGACTGTCCCAAGATGCTCGTGGATGAACTGAACGAGTTCAGGAGAAGGCCGCTCAGCCGTTGCAACGAGCACGCGGTTGTCCTCGCGCCGGACGGGGAAGCAGCCGCGTGCGAGCAGGACATCGGGGGGAAACTGTCGAGCCAATGCTTCATCCACAGGCTCTTTGACCAGATCAATGAACGGGCATCCCCATTGCTCTGCCAGGACTTGGTAAAGTTGTTGGCGCTTGACAACACCGAGTGCAATCAGAATGCGTCCAAGGCGGTCGCCTGTCCGTTGCTGAATGGCGAGCGCGTGCTCGAGTTGTTCAGCCGTGATGAGCCCACAGGCGACAAGCGCTTCACCGAGGCGCTGCGAAGGCTCTGTCCCGGCAGTAGGCGGCGATGGTGGGCTGGGAGGCGATGATGAACTAGCTGGTGGCGACGACGTGGTGTGCTGCACCGTTGCCTGCGCGTGCATCGCGTGCCTCCACCATGCAGCGGACATCGTTCCTTCCCGGGTAGACTGATCAACTGCCCGCTGTTCAGCCAACCACGTGAGGCGCTCAAGCCACTCTCGATCTTCTTCCGGTACGGTTGTCCACCGCATCTGGCACCCCTCAGCGGAGTACGCGTTAGCATGAGGGATACCAGGGCCAGATCTACCAGACAACTGATTTGGCCAACCCTTTCGGGGGAATCGTCCAGTACATTGTTCTTAGGACGTAAGGGAGATCTGGTCTAAAGCAAACAGTAGCTTGACGGCTTCTGATAGGGTTGGATCGTCGCTGTGTGCGCGTAAGGCCGCGATGGGCCGATGGAGCAGCTTGTGGACAAGCCCTTGGCTAAGACCAAGCACGACGTCGCGATCACGCTCACTGAGATGCTGAAGCTTGCGGAGCGCTTTCTGAACCTCCGCGTCGCGTACTTGCTCAGCCCATGCGCAGAGGGCAGCGATCTGGGCGGAAACAGCCCGTGTGCGCTCCCATTCCTGGAATGCCGCAACGGCTTCTTCCACGAACGCTTCAACTTGGGGGATTGCTGCAACGCGTGCCGCGAGCCCTTCGTGACAGACGCTGTGCAGGGCATCGAGATCAGCGAGATAAACGTGAGGGAGCAGCGCAATTGCTGGTTCAACGTTACGCGGCAGTGCAAGGTCAATGATAACGAGCGGATGGTCGTGACGCTGCGCAAGAATCGGAGCAAGATCTGCTGCAGTGATAACTGGCGTGGATGCACCAGTGGCGACAAACAGGACGTCGGCATCAATGAGAGGCTGCAGCAGGGCTTCCCACGGCACGACAACGGCGCCGACTGCGGAGGCGACGGCTTCGGCGCGAGCCCGTGTGCGGTTGGCAATGCCGAGCCAGGCGGGATGATAGGAACGGACAATGTGCGCGACCAGCCGACCAGTACTGCCAGCCCCAAGGATGAATACACGGCGGCCTGAGAGCCCGCCGAGACGCTTGGCGGCAAGCTGAACAGCGGCGTGGGCGACGGAACCTGGGCCACGGCTAATCGCGGTTTCCGCGCGTGCCCGCTTGCCGGCGGTGATCGCAAGGGTGAAAAGCCGGTCGAGCACCGGCCCAAGTGTTCCTGCGGCGCGAGCAGCCTCTTGTGCCTGGCGCACTTGGCCGAGGATTTCCGGCTCGCCAAGAACTTGTGATTCGAGCCCTGCAGCGACCCGGCAGAGATGACGAGCAGCTGCTTCGCCGCTCGCGACACGCGCAATCTGCGGAATCAGAAGAGTGTTTACGCCGGTGATGTTGGCAAGGACAGTATGAACAGTAGCGACATCAGGACCAGGTGGAGCAAGCCAGTAGAGTTCTAGGCGGTTACAGGTTGCCAAGATGGCACTTTCGCCGCCGTTGCCAGCAAGCGTCGCTGTGAGTGTTGCCTGTTGCTCGGGCGTGAGCGCCAGGGACTCTCGTTGGACGAGCGGTGCGGTTCGATGGCTAATTGTCAGGCACCAAACCGCCATGATCATCCCCTTCATGCCATACAAGCGCGAAATGCTGCTCCAGCAGCCTCGATTGTCCGTTCGATATCAGCCTCGGTGTGAGCGAGCGAGACGAACCATGCTTCGAATTGCGAGGGTGGCAGCATAATGCCAGACTCGAGCATGATCCGGTGGAACCGAGCGAAGGCCGCTGTGTCACTTCGTTTCGCACTCGCCTCGTCGACAACCGGCCCAGGGGTAAAGAACACGGTCAGCATTGAGCCTATCTGGTTCACTGTAATTGGCAGGCTCGCAGCGGCTGCGGCAGCGCGGAGCCCTTCAGCTAATCTCTGGCTCAGCGTGTCGAGTCGTTCGTAAAGACCGGGCTCCTGGAGGAGGCGGAGTGTTGCTAGCCCAGCTGCCATTGCAAGCGGATTGCCGGAGAGCGTCCCAGCTTGATAGACCGGCCCGCTTGGTGCCACCAGGCTCATCAGGTCACGTCGGCCACCATATGCGCCGACTGGAAGCCCACCGCCGACGATCTTTCCGAGGCATGTGAGGTCAGGCATAATGCCATAGCGTTCCTGGGCACCGCCAGGGGCCAGCCGAAAACCGGTGATCACTTCATCGAAGATCAAGAGCGCACCATGCTGAGCGGTAAGCTCGCGCAGCCCCTCAAGAAACCCGGGCTCGGGCGGCACAACACCTATGTTGCCAGCGACAGGCTCGACGATAACCGCCGCGATCTGCTCGCCGACTTCAGCGAATACCTGCCTGACGGGGTCGAGTAGGTTATACGGGAGGGAGATGGTGTCGGCGACGACGGCCGATGGGACGCCTGGTGTGCCAGGCAGACCAAGTGTCAACACGCCTGAACCGGCGGTGGCAAGGAGTGCATCAGCATGGCCGTGGTAGCAGCCGCTAAACTTGACGATCTTGGAGCGACCGGTCGCAGCGCGGGCGAGGCGAATGGCGCTCATGGTCGCCTCGGTACCTGAGTTGACGAAGCGCACTTGCTCGATAGAAGGCACAAGCGAGCAGACAAGCTCTGCCAGTTCAACTTCAGCAGGCGTCGGAGCACCGAAGCTGGTGCCATGGGCAGCGGCCGAGCACACTGCGTCAACAACTGCTGGGTGAGCGTGCCCCGCGATGAGTGCACCCCACGAGCAGATGTAATCGAGATAGTGATTGCCATCAGCGTCTTCGAGGATCGCACCTTGTCCGCGGACAATGAACGGCGGGGTGCCACCAACTGCACGGAATGCTCGCACAGGGCTGTTGACACCACCCGGGAGAACCTGCTGGGCCCGCTCCCAGAGCTTCGTTGAACGAGTCAACGCCAGCATCGCTCCGCCTCCTTCCAGCCTTACACCGCAAGCGGGCGGGCGAGTGACGTTGTGCCAGTTTCCTCACGGAGCCATCGGGCAACGTCCTTCGCGTGGTAGGTGATGATCATGCCAGCGCCGGCTCGCTTGATTCCAGTAAGCAACTCAAGAACAACGCGGCGTTCGTCGATCCAGCCGTTGCGTGCCGCAGCTTTGACCATTGCGTACTCACCGCTCACGTTGTAAGCCGCGATCGGTACATCAAAGCGTTGACGTGCTAGTGCGACGATGTCGAGGTATGCCAGCGCGGGCTTGATAATGATGGCGTCGGCGCCCTCCTCAAGGTCAGCAGCAATCTCGCGAAGTGCTTCACGCTGGTTCCCGGGATCCATCTGGTGGGAGCGCCGATCACCGAAGGCTGGCGCTGACTCTGCTGCGTCGCGGAAGGGACCGTAGAACGCTGAGGCAAACTTCGCGGCATAGGAGAGGATCGGCGTCTCAACAAAGCCAGCGGCATCAAGCGCCTGACGGATAGCCCAGACCCGCCCATCCATCATGTCAGACGGCGCAACCATATCCGCTCCAGCACGCACATGAGAAACCGCTGTCTTGGCGAGGAGTTCGAGCGTGGGATCGTTGAGAATTTCTCCTGTTGGACTAACAATGCCGCAGTGGCCGTGGGACATGTACTCGCAGTTGCAGACATCGGTAATCACTACAAGTTCAGGCGCACATCGTTTCAGTTCGCGCACTGCTTGCTGGACAATGCCGTTCTCGTCATACGCGCCCGATGCTCGCTCGTCTTTGTGCTCCGGAATGCCGAACAGCAGGACAGCGCCGATACCAAGTGTCGCGAGTTCCTCTGCTTCGCTTGCAAGCTGGTCAACGCTGAGCTGATAGACACCCGGCATAGACGGCACCTCGCGTCGGATGCCCACACCATACGTCACGAAGAGCGGATAAATGAGGTCGTCCAGCGAAAGCCGAGTCTCGCGGACAAGACGACGCAAGCCCTCGGTACGGCGCAATCGGCGGAAGCGCTGGAATGGCGTTCCGCTTCGTGTGCCAAGCCCTTGGCTATCGTCGAGCTGGAAACTCATCCCTGGCTCCTTTCTGTGACAGAGGCGGCGACAAGTGCCGCGAGCAGTCCTGGCACGGTATGCGTTTCGGCAACCACGGCTACTGGTAAGCCGTATCCACGCACAACATCGGCGGTAACTGGGCCGATACAGGCGAGGCGGACGCGCTGAAGCAGCCGAGGGGCGTCCGGCCCAAGACCTGCGATCAGGTTGTGGACCGTTGAGCCGCTGGTGAAGAGCACGGCATTGATGTCCCCACGACGGAGGAGCGTGAGAACGTGCGGTGGTGGCGGTGCCGGAACCGTGCGGTACGCGGCGACCACGTCAACTATCGCCCCAGCAGCACGCAAACGCTCCGGCAGAACCGGCCGGGCTTCTGCGGCCCGCAGGATCAGGACACGTTGGTCGCGAATACCTTGGGCAATGAGCGTATCAGCGACCGCTTCAGCAATGTAGCTCGATGGTACGAGCGCTGGATGGAGGCCAAGCTCTTCGAGTGCGTGAGCTGTGGCCGGGCCGATGACTGCAATCCTGGCTTGCGCAAGCGTTGTCACGGGCAAAGCTAGCGTGTGGAGTCGAGTGTGTACGTGGCGAACGCCATTGACGCTGGTAAAAACGACCCAGTCATATGTGCCGGCCGCCAACCGGCGCAGCGCGGCGTCAAGTGCTGCAATGTCGTCAGGTGGGGCAAAGGTAATAACTGGGCAACGAATTGGCTCAGCGCCAAGCGCAGCAAGCATGGCGCATGTTTCTTCAGCCTGGTCCTCGGCGCGGGGGACGAGCACGCGCCAACCTGCAAGCGGGCGTGTTGACTCGTTGCTGAGGGCTTCAGGGTGCATGGCGTGCCTCCAGCGGTTGCTCAAGGCGCTCAGCCAGTGCAATTGCTAGCGCAGTTGCGGCCGTAGTAGCCTCGGCAACAGGAACGCGGCGCGATGCACGAACCAGCCGGTCTCCTTCCGGACTGGCAAGAAAAGCGACGATCTGAACCGTCTGTTCCTCCACGGTTGCGTATGCTCCTGCTGGCAACGAGCACCCGCTGCCGAGCGCACGCAGAAAAGCGCGCTCGGCCTCAACGGCAGTACGCGTTGCGGGATCGTCGAGCGTACGAAGCAGTGACTGCAGGGCTGCGTCATCCATGCGGCACGTCACGGCTAGCGCGCCCTGGCCAGGAGCAGGAATAAAGTCCTCAGGCGGCAACGCAGTGACAATCCGGTCTAGCAAGCCTAATCGATGCAGCCCAGCAACAGCGAGGATAACAGCGTCGACCTCGCCGGTATCAAGCTTGCGGAGTCGTGTATCAACGTTGCCGCGTAGTGGCACGGAAGTAAGGTGCGGCAGGTGATGACGAAGCAGGGCCATACGCCGGGAAGAGCTTGTGCCGATCCGGGCTCCCGGAGGCAGCGCGGCGAGTGGCTGCCCGCTGCGGGTGATGACGGCATCGCGGGGATCATCTCGAATGAGGACGGCTGCCAGCGCAATGCCCGAGGGTAAGTCGGTTGGCAGATCTTTAGCACTGTGAACAGCGAAGTCGATAGCACCTTCCAGCAGTGCTTCGTGGAGGGCTCGGACGAAGACCCCTTGTCCACCGATTGCATGGAGGGGCGTATGCTGGTCGCGATCACCGTGGGTTGTGATTGGCACGACCTCGATTGCCTGCTGCGTCACAGTGCGGAGTTGATGAAGGACGATGGCTGTTTGGGCGCGCGCAAGGGCGCTGGCGCGTGTGCCAGCCCGGAGCACATTCCTCATTGGTGCAGACGTCCTACCGTGTCAGCATCAGAAAAAACCTTACAAAAGTATTCCAAATCTGCTCAAACCTCCCACATGCTTTTGCCGGGAAGATTCTACGTGTCCCTGTTCTGGAAAACAAGGGCAGCTACAATCGTGGTAAAGCGTGCGATTCAGTTGGGAGGGAGCATGAGCAATGAGTCGGCATGTTGTCGTATTAGGAGCGGGACCGGGTGGATTAGCGGTCGCACAAGGAATTCGACACTGGCTACCGCCAACTGACCTTGTCACTGTTGTCGATCGGACAGACGAACAGCGGTTGGGTGTCTCGCTCCTGCTCGTGATGCGTGGCTGGCGTACGCCTGAAGCTGTAACGGCACATGTGGCGCCAGCGCTGGGTGAGGGTATTGTCTTCCATCAGGCGGAAGTCACGCATATCGATCTCGAAAACCGGCGCGTGCAAACAAGCCAGGGCGAGCTAGCCTACGATGCGGTAGTTGTGGCGTTAGGCGCTGAGGTGAGCGTCGACAGCGTGCCGGGCCTTGCGGAAGCGGTCGAACATGGCCTCGCTGGCCACTACTACACACTACCCGGTGCGCTCCATTTGCGGGAGCGCCTAGCAAGCTTCGCTGGGGGACGGGTTGTACTCGTCGTCGCTCGCCTTCCCTATAAATGCCCTCCATCGCCTTATGAAGGCATCTTGCTGATCGATGACCTCCTCCGAGAACGTGGCTTGCGTGAGCGTGCTGAACTCACGATTGTTACTCCCGAGCCGCGGCCCTTAGCCATCGCGCCCCCACTCATTAGCGAGCAGCTAACTGAGTTACTGGCTGTGCGTGGCGTGACCCTGGTGACTGGTGAGCAGTTGCAGACTGTCGACTATGATCGCCAAGAAGTTCTCTTCGCCTCGGGCAAGCGTGAACCATTTGATCTGCTCGTCGTTGTCCCACCTCACCAGCCGCCGGCAGTGGTACGTGAGGCCGGGCTCGTCGATGAGAGCGGCTGGATAACGGCAGCGCTCGCGACGATGCGAACTGCGGTCGATGGTGTCTGGGCCGTCGGCGATGTGACCCGTGTGCCGCTGCCGAACGGGGTTGCGTTGCCCAAGGCTGCGGTCTTTGCCCAGGCTGAGGCCGAGGTTGCTGCCCGTGATCTGGCGCGCACACTCGCTGCCGATGCTCCTGCGCCTGAGCCGAGTGGTGCCGGCCGGTGCTGGTTCATTGCAGGAACGCAGCAGGTTGGTGCTATCGATGTTGATTTCCTTGCTCAGCCGAGTCCAGCGTTCCGGTTCACCTTGCCCGATGCCTTCTATGTTGGGGCGATGGAGGCTGAACTGGCGAGTTGGCTCGCGCGTTGGGGTGGGCATGCAGACTAATCAGATCGCCGGCGTGGAGACAGTGATGTCTATGGAGTGGGCCTGTTGCAGGGGCCGGGCGGGCGCGCGATCATAACGCCGAACGAGAAGGGAGCGTTGTCTCGTGGCAGGGTATCCGCTAGAAGCCTATTTCCAGGTCCGGCAGGCGTGGGGACCGCGTGTTCGCCCAGATGGCCAGGCTCTCCTCTTCCTCACCACGCTGACAGGCTCGCCGCAGCTCTGGGAAATGCCGATCGATGGCGGCTGGCCAGAGCAGCGAACGGTATTAGCTGACCGCGTCCTCCATGGTTCCTATGCGCCTCGAGATGGACGCATAGTCTTCGCTGCAGATCATGGCGGTGATGAACGCTGGCAACTCTTCCTCCTTGACACTGATGGCACAACAGTGCGGCCGATTGCGGTTGCTCCAGGTGTTATTCATACCTTTGGGGCCTGGCATCCAAACGGCCGTCTGCTTGCCTACGCCACGAATGCACGGCACCCGGCCTACTTCGACGTCGTGTTGCTCGATGTGGAGAGTGGGGAGCGGCGTGTGCTCCTCCAGGCTGATGGGACTTACACGCCCGTTGCATTCACACCTGATGGGCAGACGCTCATCGTGCACCAGACAGTGACGCCACGTCATCATGTCCTGTACCGCTACGATCTGGTAGCTGGTACCAGCGAACCGCTCACGCCACCTACAGAAGAGGCGCGTTTCGAGGATGTCCAGTTGACCCCTGACGGTACAACAGTGGTGGCGCTCAGTGATCGCGGGCGGGAATTCCTCGGGGTTCTCGAACTATCGTTGAACGATGGCCAAATGACCTGGCGGCTGACGCGAGACGACGCAGACATTGAAGCGGCTTCGCTCAGTCCAGATGGACGCTTGCTGGCCTATGCAATCAACGAAAGCGGCTATTCCCGCTTGCGTATCCTTGATCGTGTGAGTGGCGTCCATCGGCCCGACCCACTGCTTCCGCAAGGGCTCTATGATCCGGGTGGACGTGACCCAGTCCGGCCAGCGTGGACGCCAGATGGCCGTGCCATTGTGGTTGGCTGGGGCAGTGCAACCGCGCCGGCCGATATCTGGCGTGTCGATGTTGCGACGGGGATTGCCCGACCATTGACACGGAGCAGTCGCGGGGGGTTACCGGCAGATGCGTTTACTCCTGCCCAGCTCATCCACTATCCAACGTTCGATGGTCGGCAGATCCCTGCCTTTTTCTATCGTCCGGCACAACAACCATTTCCTGTTGTTGTGCATGTTCATGGCGGACCAGAAGCACAAGCTCGACCAAGCTTTGACCCGCTGATCCAATGGCTGGTGAGCCAGGGAATCGGCGTCTTGGCACCGAATGTACGAGGGAGTGCTGGCTACGGGAAAACCTACCTCTCGTTGGATGACGTCGAAAAACGCCCCGATGCGGTGCGTGACTTGCTTGCGGCCCGCGATTGGTTAGCAGCGCAACCGGACGTGCGGAGCGATCGTATTGCGGTCATGGGTGCGAGCTATGGCGGATTCATGACCCTGGCCGCGTTGACTGAGGCTCCCGAGGCTTGGGCGTGTGGTGTTGAAATTGTTGGTATTGTGAACTTCATTACCTTCCTTGAGCGCACCGGCCCATGGCGGCGCCGTTTGCGCGAAGCAGAGTACGGTAGCCTTGAACGCGATCGAGCATTGCTTGAGGCAATTTCGCCGATAACTCGGGTTGACCGAATCACCGCGCCGCTGATGGTCATCCACGGGCGCAACGATCCTCGGGTGCCATTTAGCGAAGCTGAACAGCTTGTCGCTGCACTGCGTGATCGTGGGCGTGACGTCATCTTTCTGCCGTTCGACGATGAAGGGCATGGAATTGTCAAGCTTGCAAACCGGCTGCAGGCGTACCGGGAGATTGGGGCATTCTTCGCACGGCACTTACTTAATCAAGGTGATCGCGAGGCATCCTAATCCTCGCGATCACCTCTCTGGTCCACACGAACTATTGAAAGAGTTTGGAGCCAGTACCGCGCAAGCGCTTGCTCTGCTCGTGGATAGCGGCGATTTCGTCCATCGAGAAAAGCTTCTCGACAAAAGAGTCGGGACGGGGATCGCGCGCGGAGGGGCGACGATAGCCACGGAGCAGAATGCCCTGCTCCGTCTGTAAGATAACAACATCCTGGAGATCGTGCGTGTCAATGAACTTCCCGACTGCTCGGAGGATATCTTCGTAGCGATAGAGCCAACTACTCATTGGCGTTGCCCCTTCTGACGCTGCCTGCCCTGGCATGGAATCCTAGCGCAAGCGTGTGCGTTTGTTGGCAACGTAGTCAAGCAAGATGTATTCCCCAAGATGGTCGGGCGTGGCGAAGAATGCTCGCCCCTTGTTAATGCGGGCCATTTCGCTGACGAACCCAGCCATGTATGGGCTGCGCTCAAGCATGAACGTGTTAATCACAATTTGCTCACGCGTGCAGCGAGCAACCTCCTTCAGGGTCTCCTGGAAGGTCTGATAGGTCGGCGGGTAGGAGAAGCGCACCTGCTCGCCGTCGAAGTAAGCGGTCGGCTCGCCGTCCGTGATGAGAATAATCTGCTTTGTTCCAGCCCGGTGCCGTGAGAGCAGTTGGCGTGCCAGCATAAAGCCATGCTGCATGTTTGTGCCGTAGTTATATTCATCCCACGTGATGTGGGGCAGCATTGCGGGCTTAAGCTCAGTTGCGACGTACGAGAAGCCGACGATGTAGAGGTGGTCACGGGGGAACTGGGCTCGGATGAGACTATCGAGTGCGAGCGCCACTTTCTTGGCTGCGAGGAAGCAGCCGTTGTAGAGCATTGATCGGCTCATGTCGACCATCAAGACCGTAGCAGACTGGGTCAGGAGTTCGGCACGGAAGACTTCGAAATCGTCGGGATGGAGGTGCACCGGGCTGCCGGGGCCATCGCGGAAGACCGCGTTCATGACGGTCTTGGGCAGGTGGAGATAGAAAGGATCACCAAACTCGTAGGTCTTCGTCTCGTCGCTCGGTTCACCGCCACGCCCAGCTCGCGGGATCGGATGCTGCCCAATCCGGTCCTGTTTGAGATGACGGAAGATCTCGCGCAGGGCTTTCTGCCCAATCTTACGAACGCCTCGCGGAGTCAATTCGTAGCCGCGGCGCGTCCGCTGAATGTAGCCAGCCTCCTCGAGAATCCGTGTCAACTGACGAAGTTGGTCAAGCTGAGCGGCAAGTTCGTCGCCGTAAAGCTGGCGAACGCGTTCGAGATCGATTCGATTGAGGTCGCGCCAGTCGCGCACATGGCTCAACTGTTCCTCAACCTCTTGCATCCCCTGGAGGCGCTCCATGAGTTGCAGCGCCTGGCCAAGCGTGAGTTCCTCGCTGCCGGTGAACGGTTGGGCCTGCCGATACGGGTTGTAGGGGAGCAACTGACTAAGGTTGTGAGCGAGTTGCTCAAGTTCCTGCCGAATTCCCGGGTCTTGCAGTGCTGCATCGAGTGCGTCAGCAAGTTGCCGCCGCATCTCCGGCGTCATCGAATCGAGCAGGCTCTGCATCGCTGCCATCTGGCGAGCGAGGTAGTCGAGTAACTCGTCGAGATTCTTGAGGTTACGATCGAAATAGTGGCCATATTTGTGCATAAAACGCTCGAAGTCTGGCTGCCCGCCTCGAGCCCGTTCAGCAAGCATCTCGTTCAACTCGTGAAGCACCTGGCGCAGGTTTGCGAGATCCTCGGGCGTCATCTGTTGGATTGCCTGCTGCAGTCCTTGGAAGGTCTGCTGAAGCATCTGCTGCTGGAGCGAGGCGAGCAGTTCTTGGAATTGTTGGCGAGCCTGTGGATCCATAAATTCATATTGCATGAGTTGCTGGATACGACCAGCTGGATCCGGTGGGAGCTGGTCAAGGAATGCTTGCTTGCGGCGTGCCAATTGCTCCAGTAGCCGATGCGCTTCCTCTGGGCTTAACGTGTTTTCGCTTTCTTGCTCAGAAGCCATCTCGTTGGATTGCCCTGAGTCGGTCTGTGGCTGCACCGTTGGCTGCTGCCTGGCTTGGGCGAGACGTTGCTGACTCTCGGCAAGCCGTCGCTCAATGCCGCTGCGTTCAGTTTGAATGATCTCCTCAAGCCGGCGCGCGATATCGCGCAAAACCGAGTTCGGGTCATAGCGACGGAGCGCTTCTTGACGCTGGGCCCGTAGCTGCTCGAGAAGATCACGCATGCCAGTCAGGGGCATCTGTGGGTTGTCTGATCCCCACCGGAAGAGCCGTTGTAGCGCACGAGTCACATCACCATCAGCAAGGACTTCGTCAGCGATAGCATCGAGGAGCTGGTCAGCATCAAGCAAGTCGATTTGCTGTGTGCCATCCCAGCGTGTGTATCGGAATGCGAACGGTGTCTTCGACATTGGCGTCTCCTTTTACTGCCTGGCCGGTGGATTATCCGCGATAGCGTGTTCCCCGCCCTTCCAGGCGATCCTTGTTGAGTCGTCGGCTCAAATGCAGACCTTCGAGCACGAACTCGACAACCGCGGCGATCTGCTCCGGGCTGCCAGCTGCGTTGAGACGGCTGACCGCGTTGCGCAGGCTGTCGATATGCGCCACCTGGTGAACATAGCGCATCGCTGGCTGAAGGTCGGAGCATTCCACCTCAAGGCCGTTCTCGAAGGCGAGGATAAGATCATCAAAGTCACGAACGCTAAAGTAGCGGTTAAATGTCGCCAGGACCGCACCGTTGATGAGCTTCTCGATAACACGCTCTTCTTGGACATCGCCGAGCGTCTCGAGCTCAATCTTGCCAAGCGTCGATGCCATGAGCGCTGGGAGATCGCTGATGCGTGGTACTGCCTGTTTCTCGCCGAGCCGAACAGCGCGCTTCGCTGCATTGCTGATAAGCGTCTCGTAGTTGGCAATTGACATCCGAACGCTGACACCGGAGCGCTGGCTGATGTCGTGGCTGCGGCGTGCGAGATGTGTTAACTCAGCAACAATTTCACGCATGAAGGCCGGGACAACAATCGCAATGCCTGGAACTTCGAGCGGCATCCGCTCTTGTTCCATAATGGCAATTTCAACATCGAGCGAAGTGGGATAGTGCGTGCGGATTTGGGCACCGTAGCGGTCCTTGAGCGGAGTGATGATGCGGCCACGATTCGTGTAGTCCTCCGGGTTGGCGCTTGCGACGATGTAGACGTCGAGCGGCAGCCGTACGCGATAGCCACGAATCTGGACGTCTCGCTCCTCCATAATGTTCAGAAGCCCAACTTGGATGCGTTCGGCGAGGTCTGGCAGCTCGTTAATGGCGAAGATGCCGCGATTCGTCCGTGGGATGAGGCCGTAGTGAATTGTCAGCTCATCAGACAGATAGCGTCCCTCAGCCACCTTAATCGGATCGACTTCGCCGATGAGATCGGCAATCGTTGTGTCTGGCGTGGCAAGTTTCTCGGCGTAGCGATCCTCGCGTCGAATCCAGGCGATTGGTGTCTTATCGCCCATTTCTGCGATCAGGTCGCGTGCATATTTGCTGATAGGCGCAAATGGGTTATCGTTAATTTCGCTACCAGCAACAATTGGCACTTCCTCATCGAGGAGATTCACTAAGGCACGGGCAAGTCGTGTCTTTGCCTGGCCGCGTTCTCCGAGGAAGATGATGTCTTGACCAGCTAAGATAGCATTCTCGATCTGCGGGATGACCGTGTCATCATAGCCAATAATTCCTGGGAAGATCGGCTCGCCACTCGCAATCTTCGCAAGCAGATTGCGCCGCATTTCTTCGCGGACAGGTAACACCTGGTAGCCGCTTTCGCGTAGCTCACCGAGTGTCTGCGGTCGTTGGGACATGGGGCAACACTCCTTACCAATCACAAGCAATCGTGTATTGTGAGTCAGGCAACCGGGGCATCATGCCCCGGTGCAGACCTGCGAGCTGGCTTGGTCAGGTTCCGGACAGCTCGCCTTCAATCCTACTCCGCCCTGTCTCATTGTCAACGTCCGGCCGAAGTGTTTGAGCGAACGCCTCACGTTCGACCGCAAAAGCCTGGCGAACTGCTGCGCGGTCGTACGGGCCTGTCGCTACCCAGCGACTGAGCAACCGCTCGCGCCGAGCGAGGGCTCGACGCACCAGTGTTGGATCAAGCGAGAAACGGCTGGCGAGGAAATCGACAAGGGCGGCTGGATCGCTCTGCAATGGTGAACGCAGCGTGGCACGGTGAGCGAGTACGGTCGGTTCAAGCGTCCCATCGCGACAGGTGAATGTCTCAACGCGCATGACCCGGCGTAGTAGCCCTTGTGTATCCCATCCAAGGCCGAGGCTGATAATCAAGTCGATTGCGGCAAGGTCCGTTTCGGGTACTTCAAGCGGATAACGTGTGAACAGTGCGCGTACTTCCTCAGCACTCGCTGCATGCACAGTCGTTGCCAAAGCATGCCCCTGACGCAAGAGTGCAAAAGCACGACGGACGCCACGCCCCCAGAGATAGATCGGCAAGTGGCTGCTGATTTCGTTGCAGAGCAGATAGGTCCGGATGGGATCGGCAGTTTCGGCGAACTCAAAGCGCTCATACCACCCGCGGAGGTAGTAGCGGGTGATTTCGGGTGGGACACAGTCGAGCAACGCAGTGAGAAGCGTCGTCTTGCCAGCTTGCGGTTCTCGCGCGGCGACAATAACGGTGGGTCGCTGCTCCATCGCAAGCCAGAGAAAGGCTGCGACCCGGGCAGTTAACGTCTGGTTGGCCACGAGAGTGACCAACGAGAGCGTGTGTTCAGGAACAGGGCGATAGCCCCACCACTCCATTGGCTCCGTGGAGGGAGGCGTCTCGCCTCCAGGTAGCTCATCAATGGACACGCTGCCCACTCCCTCTACGATGTGGTGAAGAAAAAGTACCCCGCTACCCTGACAATGCTCGTTAGCGGGTAGCGAGCGTTGGATCGGCAATCATGCCAAGGCCCCGGATGAGGTGCCTTTCACTGTTTTAAGGATACGACGGCGCGCAAGCTGGAATGGCCGGCAAGATACCGAGTTCGGTAAGGACTAGAGCGCGGTGCTTGCAATACGGGTAGTAGGCGCTGCCAGGGCAGGAACAGAGCAAATCGCCATCGAGGACCGTAACTTCATACGCAACGCCTGGCCGCGTACCACTTGTGACTGCCCAGTACCGCGGGTCGTCATTGAGGCGATATGCGCGAATGCCTTCCTTCCGCGCCTTCTTCGCTAGCCGATACCAGACCTCAAGCGGAATGAGTGTGGTTGGTCGTTCAGTTGTCATCATCGTTGGTGCCTCAAGTGTGTCGATCTCCAACATGACGTAAGTATGCCACAGTGGCACAGGTATCGTGCATGATGCCCGGGAATTGAGTATGCTTGCACTGGTACTCCATCGTGCGTTGGCAAGAGCCGTCGAGGAACGACAATGCGATTTGGGCGGCGTAGGCTCGTTGTGGCGGTGGTGGTTGCCAGCCTCATTGTCGGAGGTGGTGTCCATGCGGTGATGTCGCGCCCAGTCCGATCGACGCCGCCGAATGACCTTATCCCCGCTGGAATGGCGCAGGACCGGCCTAATCGCTATGAGGAACTCGATGCTGGCATCGCGGTTGTCCAGTCTGCGGACTTGCCAGACAGCGATCTGAGTGCAGTGAACGCGACACCGCTCATTCGACTCAGTACCACAGCCCATCTACCGTTCGCGTGGTCACCTGATGGCTTGCGCTTTGCGACGGGTGCGCCGAGTCCAAACGGTGATGGCGATGGCGTACGGCTCTGGACACGGACAGGTCGGCTAGTGGCGGCAGTAGCTGGGCCGGGCCGTGGGGCGCGGCTTGTCGGGTTAAGCTGGTCACCCGACAGCTGGTTGGTCGCTGCAGCGTACACCACTGGTGTGATCCAGCTCTGGACAGCTGATGGCCATCCATGGCGAACGTTCATGATGCCAAATCCTGCAGCACACCTCCTTGCCGTTGCCTGGTCGCCGAATGGATCGATGCTGGCCGCAGGAGCGATTGCTGTGCCAGAGCCTCGTTTCAACATGGGGGGCTGGCTCGAAATTTGGCGCGTCGACGGCCAGGTGTTGAGCACGTGGGAAACCGGGAAAATGGCTGATACCGTAACCTTTACCTTACGGTGGTCACGTGATGGCTCGGTGCTTGTAGCGGGTGCGGGACATGACTTCCTTGTCTGGCGCACGAACCAAGAACCGAGCTGCCGGATTGCTCCTCTTGGCGATACTCCGGTTCATGCCATCGACATTGCGCCAAATGGACAGCTTGCTGCGCTTGGCGACGATAGCGGCGTGCTCACACTCTACGAACTTACCCACTGCACCGTCGTTGCTGAGCGTTCGTTGGGCATTGGAATGGTGAGTGGCATCGCCTTTTCGCCAGATGGCCAGTGGTTAGCGATTCGAGCCCGTTCGCTGACGGCCTTGCTTCGGCTTGACCGGCTCCACGGCCCATTGCAAATGCTGCCGATGACCGGCGGGATTACTGATCCCGCCTGGTCGCCCGATGGGCAATTCTTAGCGTTCGATGACAGTGTGTGGGATGTGAACAATAAAACGCCAGTCGTGACGTTGCAGGGATGCTCTGGCACTGCGCGCGCCTTAGCGTGGTCAAGCGATGGGCGCTTCCTGGCATGGGGCGGAGATGGAGCAATCTGCGTCTGGCCAATCCGTTAGCGCGGTTGCTTTACGTCTTCGGTGAGCAGGACAATGCGGTCGACCCATTTAACACTTGTGGTACATGCGCCGCTAGGGACGATGAGTCGCCACGGCGCTCCGTGTTCGAGCGGCAGCGGCTGCCCGTTGAGCGTATCACAGAGAAGTGCGCTCTCGGCAACGGCACGCGGAAGACCGATCACGTAGTCGCCAGCGCCGATGTGGATAACACGAGCCTCGGGCAATGGCTCGGCAAGCGCGAGCACATCCTGCAGACGAAAGCCGCTCCACTCCTGTTGGGGCACGACCCAGCCCTGCTGACACACAAAATCGGCGCGATAGCGAGAACGTGGCAACGCGTTCAGGTCGTTCGGCATTACGAGGAGTTGATGGCGTACCGCCCCGCAAATCTGCAAGCGCGGATCTGTCTGCTGCTGTACTGCATGGTCAGGTACAGTATGCTGTGGGAGGTGTCGGTGAATTACTGGCATTGTGTTCCTCCTTGCTACTGAAGATAGCAGGAGGCATATGCGCGGGCAAGGCGCAAGGGGCGACAGTGGAAAGCACGAGTGGCCAAGCACACAGTGCTTGGCCACTGTTTATATTGCGCTGAGGGCCTGTGACGTGCCTTACCCGGCGAGTTGCTGAATAAGCCCAAGTGTGTCCCAGGTAGTCCAGCTCTCGGTAATCTGCCCGTTGTCCAGGTGGAAGATATCGATCCCATCCATGGCAAACTGACGGCCGCTCGCTGGAAGACCCATAAATTCGCCCCGATGGGTGCCACGAATAGTTAAACGGACAGCTGCCTTATTGGGTTCAGCAATGAGATCTTCAACCGTTACCTGAAAATCCGGGAATGCTTCAAGGTAAATCTGCCGAAGCAGCAGTAAACCCTCTGGCCCTTCCGGGAATCCAGCAATGTTAGGGTCATGACGAACAAACGTTGGAGCGACGAGCGACAGGCATGTATCCTCATCGCCGCCGTTCCAGAAGTCCTCAAAGAAGCGCTCAAGGAGGACGCGTGTTTCTTCTGCACTCATGGATATTCCTGCTTTCCAACGCCACTGGTGGCGCTTTCCAAACTGAACGACCATCGGAGTATAGCGAGTGCGCCGCAGAAAGGCAAACGGGGCACGACGATTGCAACGCGCGTCGTGCCCCGTCGCTGCGTGCTACGGCAGATAATCGAGTGGGTTAACCCACACTCCATTGCGCATCATGCCAAAGTGGAGATGCGGACCCGTGGATGCGCCAGTACTGCCCATGGGGCCGAGATACTGCCCTTGGCTGACAATCTGACCGACGCTGACTGCTGGGGGGCCAGCCATGTGACCGTACCAGGTGACAAAACCGTTGCCGTGATCGATCGCCACCGCATAGCCGTATCCAACCGTACTCCAGCCAGCGAAGATGACACGGCCACCGTCAGCCGCAACGATGGGTGTCCCCATCGCGTTCGCAATATCAACGCCTTGGTGGAAGTGAGCGTAGCCTTGATAGGGTGGCTCCATCCAGAACGATGTTGGGCCAAAGTATTGGGTAATTGTCCCCTGGGTTGGCCAAATGAAGTGGCCCGTTGCGCCGCCCCTCTGAGCGCGTTGCGGTTGCGTCTGGACAGCTGGCGCTGGCGCGCTGCTCGTCGTATTGTCCGCTGCTGGCGCCGCAGCTGGAGCAGGTGCAGCTGGAGCAGGTGCTGGCGTTGGCGTTGGTGGGGGCGGAGGTGGAGCTGGTGGTTTGCCACCTGGAATCATGACGAGTTGGCCGACACGGAGCTGGCCATTATTCCCTAGCCCGTTCAGCGGGTAGTTGCGAATCACGTCAGGAGTCACACCATATTTCTGGGCAAGGGATTCAACGGTGTCGCCGTCCTTGACCTGGACCATCACGCCGTCTGTCGGCAGAATGGCAAGACGTTGCCCGGGATAGATAAGGTCGCCGTCTGGGAGGCTGTTTGCCCAAATGATTGTCTCTGGTCGTAATCCAAAGTATTGCGCGATCGTTGCGAGTGTATCCCCTGGACGGACAGTGTAGAGCAGCACTTGTGTGCGGGCCGGCATCTTCCCCCCGGGCACCATGATCATCTTGTAGGGGGCGAGGTCAGCGTCGCTCTGCACACCATTGGGGGCGTAGTTGGTGATGGCGCTGATATCAACTTGATAGCGTGCAGCGATGCTCGCGAGGGTATCACCATCGTGGACAATGTGCAGCATACCGTCGACTGGCGGTACCCGGATTGGCGTGCCAGCGGGGAGGGGTGCAAGTGGGTCACTCATCCCGTTTGCCCACAGAAGCGTATCAACACTTCGCTTTGTCTGGCGAGCAATGTCAGCAAGAGTTTGTCCCGCTTCAGCAGTGACAATCCGGATGTTCAGCTGGTTGGGAATGACCGGACTGGATGAAACGCTGAAATAACCGGAGAGTGGGTCGACACCGCTTGCGCCGCCGACTGAGCCAGCCGCTGTTGTCAGGGTTGTAGAACCAGTAAGCATTGTCTGCAAATCACCAAGTTGCTCTGTGTTGCCAGCTGGGGCTGGTGCCGGGGTTGGCGTAGGAGCCATGCGATTCCAGAAACCATGGCCAGCAATGATAGTAACGATAATGGCTAGCAAGACGAGATGGCCAAGCCAGGTAGGACGCTGCAGAGCTGTGCGGAGCGTTGCTGGTGGTGCAGGTGGCATCGGTGGGTGCCGGGTAATGATCGTGTGCGGTCGAGGGCGTACTGTTGGAGTGGTCGCATGAGCAGGCACTGGCATGCTTGGCCGCGCGGCAGGCTCGTTGGCTGCTGGTGTCTCGACTGGCGGCTGGACGCCGTTGCCGCCGATTGTTGATGGCGGTGGTGCTGCAGGCGAGGGCGCCGCAATGGGCTGCTCATCGTCGATGCTTGGACGCCAGCCGAAGACTGGTTGCGGTGGCTCGGCGCTCACTCGATGACTGGTGTGTGACTCACGCTGACTCACGCACTTCCTCCCTTGGTCGAGCTTTGTCGTCGTGCCAGGCGGGCGACCCACTGAATCAGCGCGCGGGCGTCGGCGTAGCGGTCTGCGCTCTGCAAGATGACGCCAAGGTAGGTATGGTCGCTCGTCTGCCAGGCGAAGACGAGACATTCACCAGCTGCTGGTGTTGTCCCGGTCTTCAGCCCGAAGACTCCGTCTTGTCCGAGAAGCTGGTTTGTATTCGTCAGTTGTAATGTCCGCTGATGCGGGCCACCGATACGCACAGTCGCTTGGGGCATTGCGGCGATGCGCGGTAACACGGGATCGGCAAGGAAGGCCTCGGCAGCCTTGGCAAGATCGGCCGCAGTCGTGTGTTGCCCAGGGGCATCATCGCCGTCCGGCGTGGTAAATGTCGTGTTCTGCATTCCGAGTTCTTTGGCCAGCTGGTTCATTGCCACGACGAAGCGTTGCTCAGGCGCTCGATCAGCAGGCTGGGTGAGTTGTGAGCCGATGTGGTGGGCCAGGACACGCGCAGCGTCGTTGCCGGAAGGCAAAAGCAGGCCAACAAGCAGATCGTGGACGGTGACCGTATCGCCGGGTTGTAACCCCATCGCTGAATCCTCAACGGGGTTGACGACATCAGCTGGGTCGACTGAGACGATGTCTTCAGAATGAGCCAGCCGAGTGGTCAAGAGTGCCGTGATGATCTTCGTTGTGCTTGCTGGCGCGAGCGGCTGGTTTGGATTGAGCGCGAAGATCGTCCGGTGTGCTGTGACATCAACAACCACTGCAGCGGAGGCGCTTAAAGCTGGAGGCGTTGGGGTTGCGGTGGGTGGCGGCGAAGGAGTAACAACAACTGAGAGAGTCACAGCAGCATGGGCTGAGACTCCGTCGTTCCCCCGACTGTGCTGGCTGTAGCGATAGACGCTTGCTCCGACAATTGCACTGCTGACCAGAAGCAGTGCAATGCCAAGAACAATGCGCAGTCTCGCCACCCCCAATCCTCCGCCCTTCCCGGGTTACTCCGGCCCGCGCTGATTGTAGCGCATGACGGCGTCTAGATGTGCCATGGGCATGCCATCATCATGCGCATTGCTGCATCACCATGTGGCCAGAAGCGAAGGCGTGCTGGCCATAGTGGCAACGTCATGCGTATGAGGGTTGTAATCATGCGCAATCGGCGTGCATCAACTGCTGAGGCTGGAAAACCGTAGTCGGCTCGGATTGGTGCCGGCAACCAGCCGAGCGTGACCAAGCGGAGCAGCGCAGCGGCAGGCTGGAGGAGCGGCGGCAACGGTGGCCAGAGAAGATGACGAGCAAGGGCACGCGCTGTCGCCGAGACGGTAATGTGACCACTTGTGAACATGGCGGCAAGGTAACGGCGTAACTCGTCCCAGGTGCCGGGGAACGTGCCGACTGGAACCTGCAGCCAATACTCCATGACGCGACTCGCCTGGCAGTACAGATCACGCTCGGCAGACGAGAGTGGCGCAACGAGTGTCTCGTATGCCAGGAGCACGCTTTCGATCAGGGTTGCGTGAACCCAGGTGAGCAGCGCAGGATCCTCAGCTGTGTAAAACGTACCGACCGGATACGGCCCAATGGCCTCAGTGAGGGTACCGTGGACTCGGCTATGGACGCGAAGAATGTGGCGCGCTGTACGACGAGCCACAGCCGGCGGGCCAAAGGTGAATGCGCACATCGCCCTGACGGTGCGAGAAACGCGGGCGAGCATCGCCGCATTGCTGTCGCGGAAATGACTATGGTCGGCGACTCCGGCTGCAACCAATGGATGAGCAAGTTGCAACAGCACGGCACGCCCCCAGCTAATGAGGACTATCCGCTCACGATTCACTCGCTGGGCGACAAGAAAAGCGTCGTTGGGAATGCCTTGCACCCGTAACCAATCCTGGTAAGTCCGTCCTCCAACGAGGCTCGGTACTGTCATTACGCGCCTTTCCCCGCCGTTGGTGAGGCATCAGCCAATCCTGCAGACTGATGCCTCACCAACGAGTGCGAGGGTATACGTGTACTACTTTATGACGGGGGCCTGTCCAAGCGTTGCGGTGATGGTCTGTTGCTGGCCGTTGCGGTTGATTGTCAAGGTCAACTTGTCACCCGGCTTGTGTGAGCGAATGACCTGTTCAAGGTCGCTTATTGACGTCATGTTCTTGCCATCCGCCTGGATCACAACATCACCTGGCCGGAGGCCAGCTTGCGCCGCTGGGCTGCCCGGTGATACGTCGACAATCAGCACGCCTTGATTGACTGGCAGGTTGTAGCGTGCTGCCAAGGCCGGAGTGACCGTCACGCCGGCAACGCCAAGGTAGCCTTGTGGTGTGCCAGAGAGCAGTTGTTGGACGATTTGCTTTGCCTGGTTAATTGCGATAGCGAACCCGATGCCCTCGGCCGATTGAATCTTCGCGGTGTTGATGCCAATCACGTTGCCATTGAGGTCAACAAGCGGGCCACCAGAGTTCCCAGGGTTAATCGCCGCGTCGGTCTGAATGAGATGCTCCATGGTCGTGCCACCGGTCTCTTGGGCGCTCAGTGTCCGGTTGAGCGCACTGACAATGCCAACAGTAACCGTTGGTCCGCCTTCAAGGCCGAGCGCATTGCCGATCGCGACGACCCATTGACCGATCTTGAGCTGGTCGCTGTCGCCCAAGGTGGCAACAGGAAGGTTCGTGCCGTCAATCTTGATGACCGCGATGTCGTTCTGCGGTGAGCGGCCAATGAGCTGTGCCTGGAACTTGCGACCATCAGAGAGCACTACGGTAATCGATTGGGCATCACCAACGACGTGATCGTTGGTCAGGATGTAGCCCTTTGGGTCAAAGATGACGCCAGAGCCAACGCCTTGGACGACTTGGCCAAAACCAAAGGCCGTCGGGCTCACTGTCCGGACCGAAATATAGACGACCGACGGAAGCACCTTCTGTGCAACGGCTTCAACCGCCGTCGAAAGATCTTGACTCCCGGCACTCGCTGCCGCGCTGGTCGACTGGCCGGATGATGCGTTTGGAGTTGTGGATGTTGCTGGCGTCGTCGTGGTAGTGGAGGTGACAGCTGTAGCAGCCGTTGGAGAGGTGTTGGTGCTTGTTGCTGTTGCCTGGCGGGATGAGCAGGCTGTTAACACCATGCTGAACACCAGCATGAGAACGATGAACAAGCTCGCTATCCGTGCGCGCATCGTGAGCTCCTTCCACTCCGTCGAGACATGGGTTGAAACCAGGCGCCATCCCATGCCCTGCTTCGGTCACTGTGGGGTATGATACCCCCAGCACGTAACCCAACTGTAACCATGCGCATGCAGGGATGGGGATGGCCCTGTGGTTGGTCAAGAAGAACTGAGCGACGAGGCGTTATTGCAGGCAATGCGCGCGCGTCAACCAGAGGCGCTCGCTCAGCTCTACGACCGCTATGCGGCGGCTGTGTACAGTCTTGCCCGCATGATCACGCGGGATGACGGAGCCGCTGAGGATGTCACGCAGGAGGTGTTTCTGCGGCTTTGGCAAGCCCCGGAGCTGTATGTGCCAGAGCGTGGCCCGTTTGCACCGTGGCTGCTACGCGTTACTCGCAATCGCGCGCTTGATTGGGTACGGCAACGCCGGCGAGGCACGGCCTCACTTGAAGTGATCATCGATGAACGTGGGGTTGAGCCGGCTGATGGAGGTGACGATCCAGCAGCGCTTGCTGAGCGTACGATACTGGCAGAGCATGTGCGGCAGGCGCTTGCTGAACTTGAGCCCAGCCAGCGGCAGGTGCTGGAATTTGCCTACTTTGCTGGGTTGACACAGCGGGAAATGGCGGACATGCTCGGTATCCCGCTCGGGACGGTGAAGACGCGTGTGCGAGCTGGCATGCGTCGACTTGCGGAATTGCTGGCACGAGAGCGAATATGGACAGAGACGGAGTGATACATCAGCATATCTGGGATGATCTGCCCGCCTACGCGCTTGGAGCGCTCGCCGATGAAGAAGCACAGCGTGTGGCAGTTCATCTGCGTGCCTGTGCAGTGTGCCAAGCTGAGCTTGCCCGGCTTGATATCGCGGCGGCTGCACTCGGATTCGCTCTTCCCCTGACATCTCCGCCAGCGGCCCTGAGGGCCCGTGTCCTCGCCATGGCTGCGGGGCCACCCGCTGCAGTGCCAACAGGTCGCGTGGTTGTCCCAGTGCAACGGCAGCACTGGCTGACACGGCTCCGCCGGGTCGCTTGGGCGGCAGCTCTTGTTGCTCTGCTGGTTGAAAGTGCCGTGCTTGGCATGCTGGGTGTACGCCTCGAGCACGCTGAACGTGCCCAAGCGCAAGCGAACGCGCGTCTGGCGCAGATGCTTGCTACATTACGTCAAGCAGGATGGTCAGCGCCACTCCTTGGAGAGTCCAACGGTGCTGCTCCTGTCTCTGGGCGAGTCTATGTCGATCCCCAGGGGACGGCTGGTGTGCTGATCATTGATGGCCTGCCGCCATTGCCATCCCAGAACCTCTACCAGGTTTGGCTGATCCGGCCAGATGGACAGCGCGTCAACGGCGGTGTCTTCACGGTTGATCACTCTCGTCAGGCGATGGTGCTCTTGCACACGCCCGATCCATGGACAGCCTTTATTGGTATGGGGATTACCATTGAGCCAAGTCCGGGAGGAAGCATACGGCCAACGGGGCCCCGTGTTGCTGGATGTACGTGGGATTGGGCAAAGGGATATTAGCGTTGGAGCATGGGAAGGAAAGCCACGGGGCCAGGCATTTGCCTGGCCCCTGACCGTCCAATGTTCCTGCCGTCAGTGCTTCAGGACACGGTAGTAATCATAGTCGCGGAGGAAGATGTTCCACTTTGCCGCGTAGTCGCCACTTTTGGTCTTCGGCAAGTTCGTGATCCAGGGCTTAACCAGCGCGTAGTTCCAGGGGTTATAAACGTAGATCGCCGCGCCGTCGGCAAGCTGGATCTCTTGCGCTTTCTTGTAGAGTTCAAGGCGCTTTGCTGGGTCAGTCTCGCCGCTCGCTTGAAGAACCAACTGGTCATACTGGGGGTTTGACCACGAGTGGCGATGGCCGCTGGTTTGCTTTGAGTACCAGACTTGGAACATCGTGTTCGCTGGGTCAGGGTAATCGACGTACCAGCGCACCCACATGAGTGGGATCTTGTGTTGCCACATGCGATCGTACGTCTCGTTCGGCTCACCGACTTCCAGTTGGAGTGGCATGCCAAGCACATCCTTGAGCATCGCAATGACGGCTTCGCCTGCCGCTTTCTCGGCATCGCCCTCACGGCGCATGGTCATGGTCATGCCCTTTGGCCAGTTCTTGCCGCCCTCGTAAGGCGTGCCCTTGAGCAGGCTGCGTGCCAGGTCAGGATCGTATTTGGTGTACTGATCGAAACGGTCTTCAATATAGAAAGGAATACCTGGCGGGGTCATCGTATAGGCTGGCGTCGCAAGCCCTTTGAGCACGTCGCGGACAATCACATCGCGGTTGATCGAGTGCGCCATCGCCAGGCGCACTTCCTTGATGTTGTACGGTTCGAAGTTTGGGTCGGGCACAATGTACCACGTGCCAAAGAGGTTATAGCGATGAAATTCTTTTGAAAGTTGGGGATCGCTCTGAACACGTTGGAGCTGGCCCAGTGGCGCGCGATAGAGAATGTCAATCTCGTTGTTCTGATAGGCGAGGAAGGCCGCGTCAGGCTTGATAATTGGCCGCTCAATCCGCTGCAGGGTGATGTTCTTGGCGTTCCAATACTTGTCATTCTTTTCGAGGACGAAGCCCTGCTCGTGCTTCCACTCCACGAGTTTGAAAGGCCCATTGCAGACGATATTGCTGGCCTCGGTCCATTTGTCGCCGTATTTTTCGACGGAGGGTCGGTGCGCCGGTGCGGCTGCAATATACGCGGCAAGGACGGGGAAGTACCCACGCGGCCCCTCGAGCGTCACCTGCAGCGTATAGTCATCGAGCGCCTTTACCCCGACGTCGTCCTTGCTCACGCCTGGTTTCTTATTGTTGAAGGCTTGGGCGTTCTTGATGTCGTAGAGGAACGCTGCGTATGAGGCCTGGGTTTCGGGATCGAGCTGGCGTTTCCATGACCACTCGTAATCGTGGGCGGTGACAGGATCGCCATTGCTCCAATACGTATTCTTGCGGATGTGGAATGTCCAGACCGACGCATCCTGATTCGGTTCCCAGCGCTCGGCGATATCGGGAACGACCTCATTGTCCGGGTTGAACATGCCGAGCATGGCGAAGCAGGCTTCGTCGCCGCCGCAGTAGAGATCCTTATTGAAGTCGAATGACTGTGGTTCATCTTCCACACTGACTCGCAGAACCTGGGTGGCAGCGAGCTCCCCAGTTGTCTGCGTGGCCGTTGTACCAGCAGCTGGTGCTGTCGCGGTCGCCGCTGCCGTTGGTACAGTGACCGGCGTTGGCGTGACTGGTGGTGGCGGTGTCACCGCAGACAATGGCGCAGTTGGGGATGCATTACTGCCTCCGCCGCAAGCTTCCAGTGCAAGGGCTGCAGCAGATGCACCGCCAGCGGCCGTGACAATGCGGAGAAAGTCGCGTCGGTCGACTTTAATCGCCTGCAAACGTTGCCAGAGCAATGCCAGCTGCTCTGGGTCTTCCCACCAGCGCAACGGATCCCCCATTGGTTTCCTCCTTATTTACTGTGAACTCGACAAGCGATGCGTATCACGCTCACGACACATCAGGTACGCGCGTTCGCTAGGGCGGTTGTGGTACCCGGCAGGCCATTCATTCCCCCTTTCTCTCCTCCTCAGCCGGAGCTAGCGACTGCTGCGTGTTCGTGGATCGAGCGCGTCGCGCAGTCCGTCGCCGAAGAACGTGAACGCAAGCATGAGCAGTGCAATCGCAATGGAGGGGAAAATCGACATGTACCAGTAGGACTGGATATACACCTGATATTCTCCCGCCATTTGTCCCCAGCTCGGGCGTGGCGGGTTGATACCGATGCCAATGAAACTCAGCGCTGCCTCGGTGAAAATTGCTTGGGGAATGCCGAAGGTAACGGTGACGATGATGGGTGAGAGGGCGTTCGGAAGCAGGTGGCGGAAGATGAGGCGCCACGGTCCGGCACCGAGGGCTCGAGCAGCCGTGACAAAATCACGTTCGCGCAACGCGAGGAACTCGGCACGGGTCAAGCGAGCAAGGGTTACCCAGCCGGTAATGCCGATCGCGATGAAAATGTTCTGCAAGCCTCGTCCAAGCGCAGCCATGATCAAAATGACGAACAGAAGTTGCGGGAAGGCGTACATGACATCGACAAAGCGCATCAGCCAGCTGTCAATTCGACCGCCGAAGTAGCCGGCGATCGCGCCGATCGGCACCCCAATCAGGAGCACGAGCAGTTGCGATCCCAGTCCAACGGCAATGGAGACTTGCGCGCCCCAAATCATCCGACTCAGCATGTCACGACCAACAAGGTCTGTGCCGAGCGGATGCGGACCAGTCCACGTTGGGAACTGGGAAATTGCCGTGTAGTCCTGCTTGTCATAGGGATAAGGGGAGATCACTGGGGCGAGGATGGCCATCAACGTCACGAGCACAATAATCGCAAGGCCAAGGAGGGCGAGACGGTTTGCGATGAGACGATTCAGCGCATCGCGCCAGAGCGTACGATGCGGACGCGCAGCGTAGAGCAGCGCATCAGCGCGTTCGGCGCGGCCAGAGACTCCGGCTCCAGTCATTGCCATGGCTCGTCTCTCCTCTCACCCTAGCTTAGGCGGATGCGCGGGTCGACGAGGCCGTAGACAATGTCGACGACGATGTTCATGACCGCCAGCAATGCGCCGTAGATCAAGGTGACGGCCATGATCATCGGATAGTCACGAGCGATCAGACTATCCACATAGAAACGTCCCATGCCGGGAACACGAAAGATTGCCTCAACAAATGGCGAGCCGGTGCCAATCGCAGCGAACATCGGGCCAATGATGGTAATTGGCGGGATCAGGCCATTCTTGAGCACGTGGCGCACGATCACTTGGTGATTTGAGAGCCCCTTTGCTTGAGCGGTGCGCACGAAATCTTGCCGCATCACTTCAACCATGCTGGCTCGAGTGTATCGTGCAAGGATACCCATCGGCCCGAGCGAGAGGGCAATCGTTGGCAAGACCCAGTCGATTGGCGATGACCACCCGCCGGTTCGCGGAATCACCGGAAGAAGCAGCACGAAGAGCAAGATCAAGAATAAGGCAAGGATGAAGTTTGGGAGTGAGACGCCGAGAGTGGCGATGATGCTACACAGGTAATCGATCGGCCCGTTTTGGTTGACTGCAGCCAGCACGCCAAGCGGAATGCCGATCACGATCGCGACGACCGTTGCCATTGCGCCGAGTTCCATCGAGACCGGAAAGGTGGTGGCAATAATTTCGCGGACTTGCCGTGTTCGGTATTGGTAGGAGATACCAAAGTCGAGGGTCCAGATGTTCTTAAGGTAGACAAGGTATTGTTGCCAGAGCGGCTTGTCGAGGCCGAAGCGTTTTGCGAGGGCTTTTTGCGCCTCTGGTGGCAGGGGATTGGCGTTGGCAGCTTGTGGTTGCAGTGGACTACCTGGTGTCGCATGCATGATGATGAATGTAATGAGCGAAATCGCGATCAGGGTGGGAATCACGAGTAGAAGCCGCCGCACAATATACTGTGCCACAGGATCTCCTCTCTCTTGCCCGCTCGACCACTGAGCCTGTTCCCAGCATCACTGTTCCATTGCCCGGTGGCGGATGGCCCGCCAAATGCGGGAAGACGACCGGACCATAGCATGCGCGCAAGCGGCTTGTCAAGAGCTCTCCGGCGCATGCACTGCTTGCGTTGACCATAACACGTGGCTGGTGATGAGCCGAGCATGCTGCATTGTGCAAGGTGTTGCATTGTCTTTGGGCACATGCCTATACTCGAAGCTACAGTGTTGTTCTGGGCATGGTGTGATACTGATATCTCCTCGCTGAATATCTTCCTAATTATTTATCTTGCTTTCTCTTACCTTCCTTCACCGCTGTGTTGCCTGATGTTCTCTGGGCAGTATCAGGTTGGCCGTAGGCGTGGGGGCGGAGGCGACCGGCGATGCAACCAGAGAAGCAGACAATGCGTGTGGCACAGCGAGTATTGGAAGCACTCCGCTTAATAGTAGCAGGGCCCGACGGCATAACACCGAAGGAACTGGCCCTGCAGCTTGGTACGAGCCTGTCGACAGCCTACCATATCATACATGCACTGGAATCAGCAGGATTTGTGACAAGACGGCATCGCGGCGTTGTCTCGCCTGGGCCCACCTTCTATCGGCTGCTGGAAACCGTTCAAGAGCGTCAGCATCTTGATGTCGATGCACTGGTACGTCTCGCCGATCGAGTCAGTGATGCCACCGAGTCCCGCGCGTATGTCGCAGTCTGGTCAGATAATGATGTTGAAGTCGTCTATATCCGTGGACGTCGTGGCCACCGCGAATTGCCCGGCATGGCGCGCGGATTCCGCGGCGCGGCACATGCGCTGGCCTTGGGGAAAGTGCTGCTGGTGGGGCAGCCATTAGAACACTGGCCAGCATACCTTCGCGCACGTTCACTGCCAGCCTTCACGCCGTACACGGTGACTGAACCAGCGCAGCTCGCAACTGAGCTCGAGCGCGTCGAGATGTTTGGTGTGGCCTACGACCGCGAGGAGTTCGCGCTTGGTTCATGTTGCATTAGTGTTCCGGTCTTGCTCCAATCTGGTCGGGAGACAGCCGCGAAGGCTGCGCTCGCGATCTCTGTTCCGCCACGTCGCTTTGCAGCTGAGCACACCGAATTGACAGCTTTCCTGCGCTCGTTGACACAACCTCGTTCGTAATTGCGTCTGTCTCACGAAGTTTCCTCGACTTTTTCGCACCAGATGCGAAAACGTCGATACATCTGTTGCCGCACACTCGGGTGGCACATATAGTCGGCTGCAGTACCGCAAGGATGAAGAGAAGCAAAGCCGGTGACAGGCTTGCTGTAGGAGAACAGCCATGCCGCCGAGTGTAGCCCAGATTTGGCAGGAGCTTGATCAGGTCCTTGACCCAGAATTGGATCAATCGATCACACGGTTGGGCTTTGTCACGGAGGCGACCGTGCAGGGCAGCACCGTGCTGGTCCGGTTGCGCTTGCCAACCTACTGGTGCTCGCCGAACTTTGCCTACTTGATGGCCGACGATGCACGACGGCGGCTCGAGCGCTTGCCGGGGGTCGAGCGAGTGCTGGTCACGCTTGAGGATCACTTTGCCGCTGAGGCGATCACCCACGGGGTCAACGCCCGGTGCGCGTTCAGCACCATTTTCCCTGGTGAAGCAACGGATGACCTCGAGGATCTGCGTCGGTTCTTCTTGCGGAAAGGGTTTCTGAGCCGCCAACTGGTCATGGTACAGGCGCTGCGGCATGCGGGACTGAGCGATGCCGCGCTCTGCGCGTTGCGACTGCGCGATCTCCGGCATGCAGCAGGGCAGTACTGGGTCGATGACCAGGGGGAACAGCGGTGGGTTCGGCCGGCACGTGCGGTGGAGCGCTACCTGACGCGTCGGAGGGAGGTGATTGGCGACGACGGTCCAGAGGCCTGGCTTCTCGTTGATCTTGATGGCCGACCACTGTGCCCAGACCGCCTGTCTGATTATTTGCGGCAGATTCGGGCCACCGTGGTTAACCTACGGGCGAGTGCAGCCTTGTGTGAGGCACTGTTGGCAAGTCGCCAGCAATGGGGCGCAATAACGGTCAAGGAGGCCGTGCAATGATTCGCGTTGACGGGCACGAGGCGTTTGTCATTGACGGACACGTGCACTTTTGGGATGGCAGCCCGGAGAACTGGCGCAACCAGTGGGGTGAGGGCTGGATCAAATGCTTCTACGACTACCACACGGCGTTAACACCCAAAGAATGGCAATGGTCATTTGACGAGTTCTGCAAATACCCAGCCGAGAAGATGGTACGTGATCTCTTCCTTGAGGGACACGTCGACATGGCGATTTTCAACTCGACCTACCTCAAGGAGTTCTTCAAGAACGGCTTCAACACCCACGAACAGAACTACGTGCTCAAAGACCGCTATCCCGATCGCTTCATCCTCTGCGGCTCCTTTGACCCCCGCTGGGGAGAGGCTGGCTTCGAGACATTCCGCCGCATGGTGGCCGAGTACCCGATTCAGGGGCTCAAGCTCTACACGGCAGAGTGGTACAACGGCTCGCGTGGCTGGAAGCTGACCGATCCGATGGCGTACCGGTACTTGGAGCTGTGCCGGGAGCTGGGGATTAAGAACATTCATGTGCATAAGGGCCCGACCGTCTATCCCTTGAGCAAGGACGCGTTTGACGTCCATGATGTGGACACCGCTGCCACCGACTTCCCCGACTTGAACTTCATCGTCGAACACATCGGCCTGCCGCGGCTGGATGATTTCTGCTGGATTGCCAAGCAGGACCGCAATATCTATGCGGGCCTGGCGGTGGCGAGTGCGTTCATTGCCTTGCGTCCGCGCTACTTTGCCGAGATTATGGCGAATCTGCTCTATTGGGTTGGCGAGGATCGCATCCTCTTCGGCAGCGACTATGCGATTTGGACGCCCAAGTGGATCATTGAGAAGTTTGTGAACTTTGAGCTGCCCGACGATATCAAAGACGAGTATGGCGTTGATCTCACGCCAGAAGCCAAACGCAAGATCCTGGGCGAGAACGCTGCGCGGCTCTACGGCATCGACATTGCTGCGCAGAAGGCGAAGCTGGCCCAGGATCCGATTGGCCAGCAGTTGGCCACGGCTGCCTAGCGGCTGGCTGTGAGACGGGGAGGGGAACCCCTCCCCGGGAACTGGTAAGGGGGAAGCAGTGCGCGCAGCACGACTGTATCGGTATGATCCGGAGATGAATGAGCAACTGCGGCTCGAAGATGTTCCCGAGCCCACGATAACGCAGCCGGACGACGTGATCGTGCGAGTGGTGGCGGCTGGGCTTTGCCGCACCGATTTGCACATTATTGAAGGTGTCTGGAAGGATATTTTGGACCCGCAACGGACGCTGCTGCCCTACACCCTCGGCCATGAAAACACGGGGATTGTTGAGGCTGTGGGCAGTGGCGTAACTGCTGTCAAGCCAGGCGATCGGGTGATTTGCCACCCCTTGCGTACCTGTGGTGTCTGCCTGGCCTGCCGCCACGGCGAGGACATGTACTGCCTCAATGGTCGGTTCCCAGGGCTCGACAGCGATGGCGGGTTTGCTGAATACCTGCTGACGAGCGAACGGGCGCTCGTCAAACTCAGTGCAGATGTTGATCTGGTCGAGGTCGCGCCGCTGGCCGATGCTGGGCTGACGGCCTATCGGGCTGCCAAGAAGGCGGCGCGCCTCCTGCCGCCGGGGACGTCCGGGGTGATCATTGGCATTGGGGGCCTGGGGCACATCGCCCTGCAGGTGTTGCGGGCCTTCAGTGGGGCGCGCCTCATTGCCGTCGACGTGTCCGAGGCAGCACGCCAGCGCGCACGTGAACTCGGTGCCGACGATGTGCTCGCTGGTGGGCCCGACTTGGTCGAGCAGGTCAAGGAGCTGACCGGTGGCGGAGCACACGTCGTGTTGGACTTCGTCGGGGAGAAAGGGGTCGAGCAACAGGCCTGGCAGATGCTGCGCAAAGGTGGAACGCAGATCATCATCGGGTATGGCGGTCGGATTGAGATTCCAACCGTACACATGATTTTCAACGAGATTACGGTTGCAGGAAGCCTCGTTGGCAACTACGCCGAACTCTATGAGCTCATGGACATGGCTGCGCGTGGCTTGGTGCGTGTCCACGTCCAGCGCTATCCCCTGCACGAGATCAACCGCGCGATCGACGACTTTAAGCATGGCCGCTACTTCGGTCGCGCGGTCATCGTGCCATCGTAGCGGTTGCTAGGCAAGCACAAGGAGCGTCGGCTGCCGGGTTGCTCCGTGCAGGCGAACCAGCTGTGGAGTGACAGCGACAGGACGAAGAGATCACCATCCGGGCATCACAGGATCATATCGTTGATGACGGAGGGCCATGCGCGCCGTATCATCTGCATTCCCGCGTGCAGAGACGGCGCGCAAATGCTGCTCAGGTATTGTCTTCTGTGCGATGCTCCTCCTCTTGGGGCGCGGGAAGCTGAGGCGTCACACTTGGGGGAACAACTGAACGTGTGGCCTGGGAAGTAGCGCCAGGCAGTCGGGAAGCTGGTAGTTTACTGGTGGGAGCCTCGGCCTCGCGGCGCAGCTGGGCGAGGCGGTTGAGGGCTTCGACACGGCTGCGGGCGCCGAGCTTGCGGTAGCTGTTCTCGAGGTGCTTGCGCACAGTACCGAGCGAGAGACCAAGCTGGTGGGCGATCTCTTTGTTGGAGAGTCCCTGGGCAGCTAACTCGAGGATCTGCACTTCGCGCGAGGTCAGCCCAGCGTGGTCAAGCGTGACAAGCATGGCTGGAGGGAACGGGAGTGCCTGAGCACTAACCGAAGGAGTGGGCTGTTCAGGTGGCATTTGGGGAACAGCCGGGGATTGCGGATGGCCGGAAGTAGCTGGTGGCGTGGCTCCTGGCGTCATGGCGAGTTCAGGCCACAGTGCCGGGAAGGTGATGGCTGCGAGAAGGAGGACAGCGGCGGCAAGGAGCGCAGCGTTCATTTCGCGACCAGCTGCGAGGGTTGCGATCGGCTCGGCAAGCAGCATGCCGAGGAAGATTGCCGAGGTCATCGTCCCAAGGCCGAGACCTAAGATCCGCCGGTGCCGGGCGGCGTGGTCGGCGAACGTCGTCCAGAACGTGACATCGAGAAAAGCGTAACTGCCAACAATCAACGTCTGGGCGAGGATGTCCTGCAGGGGCCCATTGAGCAGCGCCCAGCCGACGTAGCCCAGCCCAAGCATGCCGGGGCCAAGGCGGGCGGCCCGACTGCGGCCACGGGTAGCGATCCAGGCGGCCACAGGTAGGAAGACGAGGTAGGGTATGGCACCTAGGCGGGTGCCGATTGGCCCGAGGGTTGGCAGCACCAGGGCATACATAAGACCGCCGACGAGGTAGACACTGAACACTGCCGGCAGCAGCGGCAGGAGGGTGTGCCATGGCACGCTGGGCTGGCCGTGCAGCTGCTCGTCGTGTCCAGTGACCAACCAGGGCAGCGCCAGGGGGCCGAGGGCGAGCGCACCGACAAGCACGCGGTCGATCACAGGACCATGAAGCAACAGGACGGCCATATAGGCCAGGTTGGCCAGGAATGCGCCAGCGGCGATAGACCAGGGACGGGCGGGGGCTGGCAGGGCAGCTAGTGCCTGGCCCACGGCGAGCACGCCGCTAGCGCTGGTAATACCAACGGCAACGAGTAACGGTGCCCACCAGGTGACGGGAAGGACGGCGAGGGACAGGGCCAGCGGGGCGGTCACTGCGCCGAGGCGGGTGGCCCAGGCAGTGGGCAGACGGCCGAGAGCGAGCCCGGCGGTCAGTAGGGTGAGCGTGTGGGCGAGGGTGTAAGCCTCAGCGGCCGAAAGAGGGCCGAGGCCAGGGGGCTGAGCCCGCAGAAGTAGTGGCCCAGCAAGCGGCAGACTGAGGATCCAGGCGAACAGCAGCCCTAACGCGAGAGCCGGCCGGCTGATCGCGTGCCGCAGTGCGGTGGGAAGGCGAGATGGCTGGGTATCGGCCATGGTGATCGGTAACGAGACTCCGCTCATCCCCTGCCATACTCCGCCGTCCCGCTGGCCTCGTCACGTATGATCCAGCTGCGTTGCTATGGGAAGATACAGCACACCCACGGGCTGCCGGCTCCCCACACCCCTGCCGCTGGCTCTCCAGCTGAGGCCGTCCTGTGCCCGGCGTGCCTCGAAATATCGCACTGAACCTCAGACAACCGAATGACGCAGAACGGATCAAGCAATCGAGACGCGCCAGCAGGACGGTTGCAGTCCGCGCACTCGCAGTATACCGCGAACGCGGTGGATGTGTATCCCCCATTGGGGGGAATTGCAATGAACGTGCATAATACTCGACCGGGCACATCGGAATTCTCCGGTCTTCCCAGGAAAGCAGGTTCCCCCAAGCAAAATCCCCTCACTCTGTAACCGTGGACGACTCGGTACGTTCCGACTTTCACGTTGAGGGTTGCCGACGTAGCCGGCAGCGTCCATGCTGTAGTTGCAACGTAATCGTAAAAAGGAGCGTAACGCTGCAGGTGCCAGCCTAACAGATGGATTCGACTCAGCGTCACTCCTCCCAGCTCCGCTGCCCAGTGCTACCGGTTGGCCGCCTACCAACCCGGGCCACTCTGCCAGGCGAACGCATCGACGGCCCACTCAGTATCCGCTCCCGCGATGCTGGGCCAACTCTGCTGCCACCTGGCCACCCTCACAGCCAAAATTGTGAAGCTTCACAACATAAACTACGCCTTTTGGCGTAGTACGTACACCCGGCATACGACAAAAGGCGTAGTCCGTACACCCCAGTATTACGCGCTTTGTCGTATTCCCTTTCCCCGCGCATTCGGCTATGCCCAGGAGTGAACGAGCAGCCCGTGCCTGGCTGGACGGCGCGGCGGTGGCATGCTGCCGGGGAGAGGAGGGCCGTGAGGACCGGCAGCACCGCTCGCAAGCCCGCGGGCTTCGCCCGACTGGCACCTGGTCAGTGGTGTGCAGAGGCGTCAAGGGAAGGAGGATGGCTGATGACGACGTCTCATGATGCCGCCGCTCTGGCCACCCTGATCCAGCAAGCGGCCCAGTGGCTGCAGGCGCAGCCGGTCTCCGATGAGGAGGCCTATGCCTGGATTGGGGCAGCGCTCGAAGGTGAAACGGCCGTCACGTTGCGTGCGCGTGAGGACGTGCGACGCCGCGTGCAGCCAGCGGCGCTGGTAGCCGAGGAGCGCACCGGGATGGCTCGTCACCCGGACGAGGCGGCTGAGGCGCTGTTTCGCCTCACGCGTGCGAGCGCTATTGCGGCGGGCCACGAAGCGGTGCATGCGACCGGGATTCTTGACGATGTCCTGCGGGCTGTCTGCCAGGCGTTGCGGGCGGGGCAGCCGGTGACCGAGGCGCTGGCAGGGATGGCCTCGTTCCTGGCGCTGTTGCCGTCGCCGTGGCAGACAGCGCTAGCGGTTGCCGGACTGGTGGCACTGGTGCTCAACCGGGTACGGGAGGGCTGGTGCCAGGACCAGGGTGGCAAACCGGTGCCGTCTCAGCCGGAGCAGCCGCGGTGAGTGATTGAGGTGGTGGGGTGGCTAGCCCAGGGGTGGGCTAGTTGCCCGAGGAGACAGCAGCGCTGAAAGGAACAGGGTGATGCGTAGACGGAGCATGGTGGTCTGGTCGATGGTCGTGCTGTTACTCGGGGCGGGGCTACCGCTGGTGCCGCGGGTGGCCCGGCCGCAGGCTGCACCAGCGTCGTCGCCGGAGGCGGCGCTGCAGCAGGCGGGGGTGGCTCTGCCCTTCCTGCTCAACACGGGCCAGTACCCGGCGGGCGTGGTGGCGGGGCTGAGCACGCTGCTGGGCGGGCTGGGCGTCTGGGTAGGGCAGGACGGGACACTGACGCTGGCGACGCGTGAGGCGGCTGTGGTCGAGCGGCTGGCGGGGCAGCCCCGGGCGGTGCGGCCGGGGCCGGCCAGCCCGACGGTGGTCCGCCGCTACGTTGGCACGCCCGAGCAGTGGCAGGAGGCGGTGCCGACAGCGCAGTGGCTGGAGCTGGCTGACCCCTGGCCGGGGGTGACCGTCCGGCTGGTGCCACGGTCCCAGGGGGTGGAGAAGCTGTTCACGCTGGCGCCTGGGGTGAGTCCGGCGACGATCGCGGTAGAGGTGGCGGGGGCGACGGTGGAGTCCACAGGTGATGGCGGGCTGGTGCTGCGGCCGGCGAGTGGTCCCCCGTTACAGGTAGCACCGCCCCAGGCGTTTCAGCCGCGGGCAGACGGCGGGCGTGACCCGATCCCGGCCGCCTACTGGGTTGCCGGGCAGCGCTACGGCGTCCAGCTACGCGGCCCGGTGGATCCAGCCCGGCCCGTCGTGATCGACCCGCTGGTCAGCGCGAGCTTTCTCGGGGGAAGCGGTCTCGACTCGGCTGACAACAGACGCGTTCTAAACCGGCTGCCGGACGGCCGGCTGGTTGTGGCTGGCTACACGCAGTCGCCGACCTTCCCAGGCGCTGGTGGGCCACGGCCTGGCGGGCCAGGCGACGCCGTGCTCGTCGCCCTCGACCCGGCTCTGACGACGATCAGCTGGGCGACCTACCTCGGCGGCAGCGGGGACGACATCGTCCTGTCCGTCGATGCCACGAGCAGCGACGTCTTCGTCGTGGGCCATACCACCTCCTTCAGCGACTTCCCCGGCACGCTGATCGGGACAGGTGGGGGCTCCGAGGACGCCTTCATCGCCCGCCTCACGGCCAGCGGCGCGCTCCAGTGGGCACGCCGCATCGGCGGCGCAGCGAACGTCTACGGTGAATATTTTGCTGGCGTGCAGGTAGCCAATGGGGCGGTCTACGCCGTGGGTTCTACCGACTCTGACTGGCAGGCGGCCAACATCCCCAACGGGGCGTACGACACCTCGTTCGACCGCTCCGGCAGCACGCCGCCGCTCGGAGCCGCGGTCATCGCCCGCTTCGACCTGAACGGCAACCTGACCGCCTGGACGTACAACTCCGTGCCAGGAGACACCTCCTACGCCTACGACCTCGTCGTCTGGGACACCGGCCTCGCGGTCGTGGGCAATTCGTGCGGCGTCCACACGACGCCCGGCGCCTTCCAGACGAGTTGCCAGGGCGGTGACCCATACCGTGACGGCTGGCTGGCCGTCTTCAGCCTCGACCTGCAGACCCTGCAGTACGGCACCTTCCTCGGCTCACCTGGCAGCGACATAGCCGTACAGGTTGTGCGGCAGGCAGCGACCGGCTTGCTCTGGATCCTCGGATTCACCGACAGCGCCAGTTTCCCCACGACGGTGAACCGCCTGCAGGCCTGCGGGAACGGGAGCTACGACGCCTTCTTGGTCGCGATTGCGCCGAACGGCAACGACGCGAGCGACCTGCGCTACGGTACCTGCCTCGGCTCGGCTGGTGACGATCGCGGTAGAGGACTCACCATTCTCGGCAAGGTGCTGGGGCTCGCCGTGACGGTGCGCGGGCCGGTCGGGTCGGGCTGGACGCCCGCAGGCAGCGCCTTCTTCGACGAGACCTACAACGGCCCGAGTGGTACGGTCAACGACTACCTCGCCCTGCTCGAGCTGGGCGGCGACGCCACCGCACCGACCGTCACCGTGCGGGCCTGGAGCTACCTCGGCAGCGACCGGAACCTGAATCAATTTGCCGGCGGGCTCGTACTGTGGGACGAGACCGTGTGCGAGGGTGACACCTGTGCCATGATCTATTTCCTTGCCCGCGCGACCCGCCAGGACGGGCAGCTCCTCAGCGGCCTGCCGCGCAACCTGCCGGTCGGCCCGGCCGGCGTCCTCCAGCCTCAACCGGCCGGTGACCAGGACGTTTACCTCGCGGTCTGGCAGCCGCTGGCGTGGAACTCCCTCGATAATAGCTGGGGGTTGGCGCCGGCCCGAGCCACGAGCGCGCAGTTGACGGTGGTGGGGCAGGGGAGCGTCGTCTCGAGTGTCTGGGACTGGGACGGCTCAACCGCGCTGCGCTTCAATCAGTCAGGTCCCGGCACCCAGACGATCAACACGCCCAGCCAGCGGCCGTTCCTGAACCAGCTCGTCTGGCTCGCGGCCACGCCGAGCCCGGGCTGGACGTTCCAGAGCTGGTCGGGCGACTGCACCGGGACGAATCCGACGATTCAGGTCACCGTCGGCACGACCCTCACCTGCACGGCGACCTTCGTGCCGACCACGCCTTCAACGCCGACGCCGCCACCGACGCCGACACCCACGCCGACGCCGGTGCCCAAGCCGGACCTGGTGGTGAGCGCGCTCGACGCCCGCCCACGCGCAGCCCGCGGTGGGCCGCTGCGGGCCACGGTGACCGTGCGCAACCAGGGCACCGCGCCTGCCCCGGCCAGCACCGTCGCCCTGCTCTTCTCCGCGGACCCAACGCCCAGTGCTGACGACCTGCAGCTGGGCACCTGTGGGATTGGGCCGCTCGGGGTTGGCCAGCAGGCCAGTTGCCAGGTGACGGTGCGCGCCTTGCCACGCACGCCGCACCAGCAGGGGTACCTGGTGGCGGTGGCCGACTGGGGGAATGGGGTGGTCGAACTGAACGAAACCAACAACAGCCTGGCCCAGCCGTTCCTGATCCAGTAGCGGCGGGGAGGCAGTCCGCGCGGGCCCCGGGGGAGGACGTCCACCCCCGGGGCAGTATCCTGCGTCAGGCCCTGGCGGATCCCCGCGGGTGCGCCGCAGCAGGCACAGGCGCGGGGGCGGCGGCTGCGGGGCCCGTCGGCTGCTCCGGTGGATGCTCTCGTGCAGCTGGGCTGCGGTGAGCGGGCTGGTCATCCGTGCGGGGGTGGCCGTGCCCCTGGCCCTGGCTCATGCACGCTGCCGGGCTATACTCGGGCCAGGTAGTCGGCGTAGAGATGCCGTGCGATTGGGAGGGCGTGGACGATGCCGACGCAGCCGAGCAAGGAGCTGGAGCCGATTCCCAACCCCAAGCCGGAGCGGGACTACGAGATTGAGATTACGACGACCGAGTTCACCTGCGTCTGTCCCAAGACGGGGCAGCCGGACTTTGCCACGCTCACGATCCGGTATGTGCCTGACCGCTGGATTGTGGAGCTGAAGTCGCTCAAGTGCTATCTCTGGTCGTTTCGCAACGAGGGGCACTACCACGAGGCGGTGACGAACCAGATTCTGGATGATCTGGTGCGGGTGCTGCAGCCGCGGCGGCTGACGGTGGTGGCGGACTTCAACGTGCGGGGTGGGCTGCACACGGTGGTGACGGCGCGCTACGAGCGGACGGTGGAGGCGGCGCCGGCAGCCGCCGACTGAGCCCGTGCCCCAGCGTGCGTTCAGCGGCGACGCCGCCGGCGGTGCCCAGCGCCGGGACAGCGGCGGGGACGCGGCCGGGCAACGGGGGCGGCGACCGGAACCATGTCCACTCCGGGCCGCCTGGGCAAGCTGGCTTCCACGGTACCGCGCCAGGCCGGGGGAAGGACGCCGCGTCCGGGCACTGAGCGTGCGCGTCAGCTGGCCGGCGTGGGGAGCGATGGCGCGGGCCCTGGGAGTGGCGCGGGCCGCGTGTGCGCATCAGCTCGCCTGCGCGTCGCACGCTGGCAGGGCGCTGCTCGAAGCCGCCGCGGTGCGCGTACTTGCTCACGGCGGCCCCGGTGCCCGTGCAGCCTGCTTGGGCATTGGTGCGTTTGCTGCTGCCCAGCGCTGGCACGCTGCAGGGGCGAGAACCGGCTAGGCTTCGGCCGCCTGCGCTGCCCGCTCGCGCTTCTCCATCACGTTGGTCGAGTGCCCCGCGTCCAGCCGGGCTGCGGGGTTGAGGTAGACCACCGCGTGGTTGACTGCCGTGATCGCTTCCGCCGCCCCCGTGGCAATCAGCTTGAACTTGCCGGGATAGGTCACCACATCCCCGGCGGCAAACACCCCCGGCAGGTTCGTCGCCATCGTCTGGGGATCAACGACGATGCTGTTGCGCTCGATGGTCAACCCCCAGCTCTTGAGCGGGCCAAGGTCCGCCACAAAGCCGATGGCGACCACCAGTTCCTGGGCGGGGATCACCCGGGTTTCGCCGCTGGGGCTGTGGTGGACGTGGACTTCCTCAAGGTGCGCGTTGCCCCGCACTTCAACCACTTCGTAGCCGGGGTAGTAGAGCGTGGCCGACGACGCATGGAGCGCGGCGACCGACCGCTCGTGGGCCCGGAACTTCGAGCGATGGACCAGCGTCAGCGAGCGGGCCAGTGGCGTGATCGCCAGCGCCCAGTCGACGGCCGAGTCCCCGCCGCCCACGACCACCACGTCTTTGTCGCGGAAGGACTCCAGATCTCGCACAAGGTAGTGGACACCGCGCCCTTCGAAGGCGGCGACGGTCGGGGCGGGCAAGCGCTTGGGTTCAAAGGAGCCGACACCCGCGCAGATGATGACCGTGCGGGTGTAGTGGGTAGCCTTGTCGGTGGTGAGGGCGTAGTAGCCGGCCTCGGGCAGCCAAGTGAGGGTCTGGGCGGTCTCGCCCAAGCAGGGGACAGCGCCGGTCGAGAGCCCCTGCTCGACTGCGCCTTTGACGTAGTCCTTAGCGAGGATCTTGGGGAAGCCAGCGACATCGTAGATGTACTTTTCCGGGTAGACCGCGATGAGCTGGCCGCCGAGTTCGGGCAGGGAATCGATGATTTTGGCAGTGAGGCCACGCATGCCAGCGTAGAAGGCGGCGAAGAGCCCCACCGGCCCACCACCGATGATGGTTACATCAAACACGTTGTGTTCGCTCATCTTCTGCTCCTCCGCACCGCTCATGGTGCGCCGCCGCGGTCTCCGTTGATCGCGGACGGCATCGGCCGTGTTCCGACACGTGCAATCTTAACTGAGCCTGTGGGGATTCGGCTAGGCGGTCGGCGTGCTAGGATACCGCACAGTGAAAAAGGAGGAGAGGAAGGAACGCATGCAACTTGGGCGAGTGCTGCTCGGTGATACGCCAGTGCTGGTTGTCGTCGAGAATGGGGTAGCCTATCGTGCTGACGGTGATCCCTTCCAGGGGGTGGTACGTAAAGGTGAAGAGATCGGGCCGTTTGCTGCACAGACCGTGTTGCCGCCGGTAGCGAGACCAAGCAAGATTGTCGCGGTTGGCCTCAACTATGCGTTGCATGTAACCGAGAACGATCCGACGCGCACCATTCCCGATGAACCCGTGTTGTTCATGAAACCGCCGTCTGCGCTCCTCGGCCATGGCGGGACCATCCTGTTGCCGCCAGGGAACCGTATCGACTATGAAGCAGAGCTCTGTCTCGTGATCGGGCGCCGAGCATCGCGCGTGCCTGAATCGTCAGCGCTCGACTATGTGCTCGGGTATACCTGCGGCAATGATGTGAGCCATCGCGACTATCAGCGCAAAGATGGGCAGTGGGTCCGCGCCAAAGGGTTCGACACGTTCTGTCCGCTGGGTCCCGTAATCGTCACCGACCTCGACCCGAATGATCTGGCAATCTGCTCGCGACTCAACGGGGAGGTGCGGCAGAACAACCGGACGAGCAACATGCTGTTTCCACCAGCGTTCCTGGTTTCCTTCATCTCCAACGTGATGACGCTCGAACCAGGCGATGTCATCATGACTGGCACCCCGGAGGGCGTGGGGCCGATGAAGCCGGGCGATGTCATCGAGGTCGAGATCGAGGGGATCGGCGTGCTGCGCAATACGGTCGCGGCACGGCCCGCGGAGGCAGCCTCGTGAACGCAGCGAGCGAATGGTCCCAGTTGCTGGCCTTTCTCCGCCTTGTTGGCAAGCTGAAACAGCTGCGCCGCAAAGGGTGGATCGACCGTGGCGTGCGCGAGCCAGAATCGGTTGCCGACCATAGTTTTCGTCTCGCTCTTCTTGCCTGGCTGATCGGCCAGTCTGTTGGCGGTGCGGATCCAGCACGAATGGCGCTGCTTGCGCTCGTCCACGACATGCCCGAGGCGCTCGCCGGTGATCGGACACCGTTTGATGACGCGCTTGCTGCTGGGGCTGATCGCACGGCGCTCTTTCGCCAGCCACCACCGAGGGACGCAGCTGCAACCGCGGCCAAGTCGCACGCGGAACGCGCAGCTCTGCATGAGATGACGGCAGTGCTCCCACCATCGCTGGCGGAAGCACTGCAGTCGTTGTGGGAAGAGTACGAGACGGGCGCAACGCTCGAGGCGCAACTGGTTCGTCAGCTTGATAAGCTTGAGACAGCGCTGCAGGCACTCGAGTACCACGAAACCCAGCCGGAGCTGGTGATCGATTCGTTCGTGCTCGGCCTGGACGACGCTGTGGTGCATCCGGCGCTGCGGGACATCGCGGCAGCGCTGCAGGCAACTTGGAAAGCCGGATCCACGAGCTAACGGCTCTCGACCAGGTTTCACGGGCTCCGACGGACACGGACGGGATGGCATGGGGCCATGGCCGAGCCGAGGTGTGCGCGCCTGGAAGTCTCTGGCCATAGTCTGCACTACGAGGACCTGCACAGGGCGCTTGGCATCCCGTTGCTGCCAGCGCCATCGGGTCCGTGACAACTCGCTCCCGGCCATCAGAGCATGCCGGTCAGGCGTCGGGCTCAGCATCGAGGGTCACGGGAATGGTCAGCAGTTGCTGGCCCCGCCGTACTGTAAGCACCAGTGTGCTACCGATTGCCGCTTGCCCGAGCATGCGCTGAAGCAGGTCGAAGCCGGTGAGTGGCTGGTCGTTGACGCGCGCGAGCACGTCGCCAGGACGCAGCCCAGCGCGGGCAGCCGGACTGCCAGGGGCAACCTGGCGGACGACGAGCCCCTGAGCCTGCTGTTGACCGTTGGCTCGCGCAACAATCCCGGGCATCGGGCGCACTTCGAGCACGACGCCCAGATAGGCTCGACGGACACGGCCATCTTTAATGAGCAAGCCAGCGACCCAGCGGGCGGTGTTGGACGGAATCGCAAAACTCAATCCCTGGGCTCCTGCGATGATGGCCGTGTTGACGCCAATAACCCGCGCACGCGTGTCAACGAGCGGCCCTCCGGAATTGCCGGGGTTGAGTGCGGCATCCGTCTGGATGATGTTCTCGATCATCCGCCCTGTCTGGCTGCGGAGTGAGCGCCCAAGGGCTGAGACGACGCCAGTCGTTACTGTCGCCGCAAAGCCAAACGGGTTGCCAATGGCAATCACCAGCTGCCCAACTCGCACCTGGTCAGAATCGCCAAGTTGTGCGGTTGGCAGCCCGCTTGCCTGCACACGAATCACTGCGAGATCGGTGGCCGGGTCTTCGCCGACGAGGCTTGCTGGAAGTTCACGCCCATCGCTTAAGGTCACGGTCAGGCGATCAGCACCGTGGACAACGTGGCTATTGGTCAGGATATAGCCATCTGGGGCAATGACAAAGCCCGTGCCAGCGCTGGGCAATTCGAACGGTTGATTACCATGTGCGGTGCGGACAAGCCCATGGCGGGTTGTCGCAATCCCAACGACCGCTGGCAGGATCTGGTCAACGACGGTCACCACGGCCTGCGAATACGCATCAAGGACGGTCTCAGCCTCGCGCGCATCCATCGTGGATGTCGGCTGTGCGTGCCCATTGGGCTGTGAATTGGCAAGTGGCTGAACGATGAGTGTCTGTCGCATTGAATCTGCTCCCTCGTCAACTTTCGTCGGTGATTTCAGTTGCTGGTCCACTCTGGCGCAGTTCCTGCACGCGCACCAGAGCCTGACGGAGTTCCGCGAGCCAGTCGGCCTGGTGGCGGGCGACGAGCCGGACGCACCATGCAAGCGCATCGCTACGACTCCGGGCAATGCCAGCTTCAACCAGCGTATCAAGCGTCTGCCGCTCGGGTAAACGCAGTCGGGTCATTACTGGAACACTCAGGACAGTGAAGAGCTGGCGTTGTCCGGCACAGACAACCCCCCAGGAGACTTTCCGCCGGAAGCGATACTCAGCCTCGCGGGCGATTTCCATCCGTAGCGGCCGTGTCTCTTCACGGAAGCGTTGGATACGTGCCAGAATCGCTTGCTGCCTCGCCTCGGGCGAAAGGTCGCTGGGCAGATTGGGTTCTGCCAAGGTGCCAACAACGAGAATCTCCTCGCGATCCGTGGTAATCTCCGGCTCGCCTTGAAACCAATGGTCAGGGAGACGGCCAAGAAACCAGCCGCGGATGTCGTCGTTCATTCGTGATGTCATCGCATTGTACTCCTTCTCGTACTCTTTGCAAGAGTGATTACATGATTACAAATCCTCGGCGTCTTGTCAAGCGGGGGGATCATGCCACAAGCATCGTCGTTGATCGATCTCGGCAACGCTCGCTGAACTTGGTTAAAGCGAAAAAAGTCCCACCGGGATCTCGCATCCAGGAACCCGGTGGGCAGGTGTGGTCTTCTGCGTGAGGTTAGTTACCGCACGGTCTCGTAAAGCATCGTCCGCGTACGGGCTGCGATCTCGTCGGGGTCGGCGGCGACACGCGCGACGCCGGTGTCGAGCGCAGCCCGCGCGACGGCCGCGGCGACCGCGGGAGGAACGCGGAGGTCAAGGCTGTCTGGAATGATGCGACCACTGGCGAGTTCGCGGTCGGTGACCAGTGACGCGATTGCCTCAGCGGCAGCGAGCTTCATTGCATCGTTGATATCGCGTGCCTGGACGTCGAGTGCGCCGCGGAAGATGCCAGGGAACGCGAGGGAATTGTTGACTTGATTTGGATAGTCGGAGCGCCCAGTGGCGACGACGAGTGCGCCGGCTTCCAGTGCCACGTCAGGGTGAATTTCTGGGTCAGGGTTGGCGAGGGCGAAGATGATCGGCTTTGGGGCCATCGTGCTAATCATCTGTGGCGTCAGGATATCAGGCGAGGACAGCCCGATGAAGACGTCAGCGCCGACCAGGGCGTCAGCTAATGTGCCGCGCAACCCCTGCTTATTTGTGAGCCGCGCCATTTCGAGCTTGTAGCGGTTCATGCCAATCTCACGGTCACGCGCGATGATGCCATGGCGATCACAGAGAATGAGATCGCCGACCCCGTAGACAAGCAGGAGTTTGGCAGTCGCAATGCCGGCGGCTCCGGCCCCGTTAATGACGATCTTTGCCTCGTTGAGGGGTGTGCCGCGCAAGCGGAACGCGTTGATGAGGCCAGCGAGCACGACGACGGCAGTGCCATGTTGGTCATCGTGGAAGACCGGCAGGTCGAGCCGCTCCTTTAGTGCCGCCTCGATCTCAAAGCACCGTGGAGCTGAGATATCTTCAAGATTAATTCCACCAAACGATGGTGCAATAGCCTCAACAAGATCGACAATCTGCTGCGGGTCACGTTCAGCGACGCAGATTGGGAACGCCTCGACTCCAGCCAGCGACTGGAAGAGCACGGCTTTGCCTTCCATGACGGGCAAGGCAGCCTGCGGGCCGATATCACCCAGCCCAAGCACCGCGCTGCCATCAGTCACGATGGCCACAAGATTGCCCTTCACGGTTAGGTTATAGACCTCGGGCGGATTCAGCCGTACTTCGTCCACCGGCACGAGGGCTGCCGGCGGTAAGTAGACAAGGTTGAGGATGTGCGGATCACGAATCGGGATCTTGCTGCGGATCTCGAGGACGCCGTGATGACGCTGGCGGAGTTCGATCGCCTCCTCCGCAAGTGAACGCGGCCGCATACTCAGCGGCCGCCGTGGTTCAAACGTCCCTTCATAGACGTAGCGACGCGTGTTTTCAGCCACGGTCGCTGGATCAACCGACCTGGTCGCCTCGCGTGTCTCATTTGCCGCTTGGACGACCGCCGCGGCAATGGCTGGCGCGACGCGGAAGTCGAAGAGCTGGGGCACGATCGACGTCGGCGAGCGCTGGCCGGGGGGCACGAGGCTCGCCAGTGCCTCTGCGGCGTAGACCAGTGTGCGCAGGCGAATGTTGCGCGCGCCCGAATCGAGCAACCCGCGGAAGACGCCCGGGAAGACAAGCGAAATATCCATCATGTTGGGATAATCAGCGCGGCCCGTGGCGACGATTGCAGCCCCCGCTTGCTTGGCAAGTTCTGGATCGATTTCAGGCGTCGGCAAAGCGAGCGCGAAGATAACGGGATCAGGTGCCATGCTGGCGACCATCTCTGGCGTCACGATGTTGCCCTGGGCGAGCCCGATGAAGACGTCAGCGCCCTTGAGGACGTCAGCCAGCGAGCCGCGGCGCCGTTCCGGATTCGTTTCCTTGGCAAGATAGGCCTTAGCCCAGTTCATCCGAACCGTGCGTCCGGCGTAGATCGCGCCGGCCCGGTCACAAACGACGATATCCCGCACGCCAACGCGATAGAGCAGCCGGGCAACCCCGATGCCGGAGAGCCCAGCGCCAGCGATCACGACGCGCACCTGCTCGAGCTGCTTGCCAACGACGTCAAGCGCGTTCTTGAGCGCGCCGAGGACGAGGATGGCCGTGCCGTGGTGCTGGTTACTAAAGACTGGAATCGGCGCACCTTTTTCGAGGTGATCGGCGATGGTGAAGCTATGCGGAGCACGGATATGGTCAAGGCAGATGGCTCCAAAGGTTGGCGTGAGTCGCAGGGCAACTTCGACGATAGCGAGTGGGTCATGAAGATCGACGCAAATCGGCACGGCGTCAACGCCGGCAAATGTTTTGAAGATGACGCTTTTGGCCTCAAGCAAGGGCAGTGCAGCCTCAACAGGCCCACGCGTGGGCCCGAAGAGGTCAGTGCCGTCAGTGAGAATCGCGACGGTATTGCCGCGTCCAGTGAGTTCAAAGGATGCGACTTCATCGCGGCTGATTGCGCGGCATGCCTCGGCAACGCCAGGCGTGTAGACGAGGCTGAGCATCGCACGGTCGCGCAGCGGCACCTTGCTGCCGATCCCAATCAGCCCGCGATACTGTCGGCGAAACGCCAATGTTGCATCTGGCTGGTCTAGCAGATACACCCTTCCGCCTCCGCCTGAGCCATCGGCCTGCCCCGTTGTCACCGCGCGATTGTACGCCCAGCCCAGCACTTGAGCAACTGGGCGATGGCAGGTCATCCTCTTGACAAATTGGCCGGGGAGGGGGTAGAATGAAGATGAGTCAGATACCGTTCAAAGGGGGTTTCGATAGGGTATCAGCCCACGAATACGCTCTGCTGAGCCAGCTGGCGGCGTGGATGTAGCGGAAAGAAGGTGCCAAATGTGGTGTGCGATAAAAGCTACACAACGATGAACGGGATCGCAGCGAGAGAGAACGGTAGCAAGGAGGCAATGGCATGCAGAAGAAGAGAGGATGCTTTGGACTGCTCGTCAGCGTCTTCTTGATAAACTTCCTTGCTTTCTCTCTTGTTCTAGAATCTGTAAGTGCAGCTGGCAGCGACAAAGGCAAGTACCCGCTTCACCTTACGACGGTTACTGTGCCTTTGTATCGTCTGCAGTCCTCTAACGAGCAGGGGTTAGCAGCAGGTTCTCAGCGTATTTCGCCGGATAATACGGTTGAAGGCGATTGTGGGACGGCTTCTATGTCTATCGGTGATGCTGGTGATGGCTACGCGAATGTTTCATTGTTTGTTGAGAGCTCGCAGGGACCGTTTGTGTACGCAAGCTATAGTTGGGCTGGAACAGCGCCAGTCGGGGCAATCAGCCGAAGTGGTTGGGAAGTCTTCTTGCCAACAACGGAATGGAGCCACGTTGATCACGTTTATACGGGGTCAGGGTTTGTGAGTGTTGCGGGAACGATACAGATAAGCTCTGGTCTCGGTACGTGTGTCAGTAAGCCGTTGTATGGCTTTGGGTGGATTTTATAACGGTAACGGGGAGGGAGCCGGCCATAAGGCACGCGATCGAGCCAGCGGTTCCCCCTCGCACTGAGCGCAAATGATCATGAGTCGAGAAGAGCAGGCACGTTTCGTTCTCCAAGGCATTACAAAGCGGCTGAAGCGGCGTCCAGTGCTCCAGGATGTGTCGCTCACCTTGCCCGCTGGGGCCGTGACGGTGCTGCTGGGGCCGAATGGCTCCGGGAAGAGCACACTACTGCGGGTTATCGCTGGCATGCTGCAACCAGACGCAGGCGTGCGGCGACTCGGCGACGGGACGACGCTGCCTCCACACGCGCCGCCGCCCCGGGCCGTTGTCCTGGTCGAGGAGCCCGCATTCTACCCAACACTCGATGGTTGGGCGAATGTACGCTACCTCCTCAGACTAGCAGCACTCGCTGATGGCCGGCAGACGGTTGACGATCAGACGATCAAGGACGCGCTCATCACGGTCGGGTTGGATGCGGTGGCCGATCGCCCGGTTGGTGGATACTCGCGAGGCATGCGTCAGCGACTGGGATTAGCCGTGGTTCTGGCTTACCAGCCTGACCTTGTTGTCCTCGATGAGCCCGCCACTGGCCTGGACGAACCTGGGCGAACACTGCTGCACGAGTTGCTCGACCGCTGGCGTGCAGCTGGGGTGGCTGTCCTCGTGACGACGCACGAGGTTGCTGAAGCCGAGACGTTCGCCGATCGGGTTGCCGTGCTGGTTCGTGGTCGGATTGTTGCCGAGGGCACACTCACTGAGCTAACGCCACCAGTCGGGTATGTCGTCCGCGTGCTTCCGGAGCAGGTGACAACAGCGCTCGAGGCGCTTGTCGGCTGGCCCGTGATGGCTCAGTCTGACGGGCTGGTGCGCGTGACGGGCGATGGTACGGTCGGGCCTGCAGTACACCAGGCGCTGGCAACACGGGGCGTTTTCCCGTTGGCGAGCTCTATCGAGCGGCAGAGCCTTGTTGCCTTCTACCGGGAAGTACTTCAGCGGGAAGGGGTAGTCTAGCATGCCGCAGTGGCGCCTCGGGCTAAGCTTGCTTGAACTGGAGTTGCGCAAGTCCTGGCGGGCGCCCATCCTCCTTATGGTCATCGGCTTTGTCTTTTTGCAGCTTCTGTTCGCGTTCAGCCTGTTGCAAGGGCTATCAGATGATCTCGAGCAATACCGTAAGATCCAAAAGACCGGTATTCCTGTGCCGACCTGCGAGCAGCTGAACCTTCCCCCTGGGGTGATTTGTCAACAGGCGCAAGACCAGTTCCGCCAGATGAAGCCGCAGATCGACCAGCAGTTCACCCAGACGCTCGTTCCCCCGATCGTTGCGCGTATGGCGCTGCTCCAGCCCGTGCAGACTGGCATCTGGGCTGCAGGGTGGTTGGCGAGTGGTCCGGGTTTGCTTTTCCTCCTGGCCCTAGGAGCCGAGTTAATGGGGAGTGAATGGCAGTGGCGGACGGTACGTACTGTGCTGGGCATCGGGGCACGACGGTGGCAGTGGCTGGCGTCGAAGGTAACCGTAGCCGTGCTGATCAGCTGGGTCATGCTCGTGGTTGACTGGGCCTGCCTGGCACTTGCCTCGATTGGCTTCTCGCTCTACTACCGCATCGAACCGATACCTGGGTTGCCGGTACTACCGAGGAGTCTTGCTATCGACCAGATGGCGCGGGCGCTGGTGGTTGTCGCGTTCTTTGCTGTCGCTGGGGTGACGGCAGCAGCGTTTGCGCGCAGTCCTGGGAGTGGGCTGGCTCTCGGCCTGGTGACGCTGATGGCCTGGCTTATGCTTGGGCGTACAAAGACGATGCTGGGGGCGCTGAGCTTCGCGACCTGGGTCGGGCAGTGGATGGGCTGGCGGCGTGGACAAACCTGGGAAATGGCGCATCTCTTCTGGATTGTCCCGCGCCACTGGCTGCCGGCACCAGCGTGGGCCGGGGCAGCGATTGTGCTCACGCTGCTTGCTGGCGTTGGGTTGGCAAGGGTCGCGCTTACCCGGGATGAACTGGCTTGATGCAAATCTGGTCAGTGAAGCTGGCCTGCGCCAGGTCGACAACGGCAGGAATGGAGCACGACTGTAGGAATAGGATGCAAGCGTTCACTCGCCAGGCCGGCCACGAGCCGTGGCGGGCGGTGCAGCTTCGCTGGCTGGCTGCGTCCATCCGTCGCGGACGGCATGCCGGCGCAGTTTTCCCGAGGCCGTGCGTGGCAAGGCAGCGACGAACCGGATATCCCGTGGAACTTTATAGCCGGCCAGGCGATCACGGCACCAGGCCTGAAGCGCGGCGGCGTCGAGTTGGGCATCAGGGTGTAGTTGGACTGCGGCGACGACCCGCTGGCCCCACTCAGGATCAGGCACGCCTACGACACAGGCATCAGCCACGGCAGGGTGAGCCAGTAGCACAGCTTCGACCTCAGCGGGATAGACGTTCTCCCCGCCAGTTACGATCAGATCCTCTCGTCGATCGAGCACGTAGAGGTACCCGTCTTCGTCGAGGTAGCCAAGGTCTCCGGTACGTAGCCAACCGTCCTGGAACGCTGCTGCTGTACGTTCTGGCTGGCGAAAATAGCCTGGCGTCACGACGGGGCCACGGACGAGGATTTCGCCCACTTCGCCCGGCGTTGCTTCACCCCGTTTGCCAAGAATGCGAAGTGCGTTGGGATAAAGTGGCTTGCCAGCCGCTCCTAACTTCCGCAGCGCATCCTCTGGCGCGAGCGTGACAACCTGCGATGCGGTCTCTGTAAGCCCGTACGTCTGTACCACCGGGGCACCAAGACGGGCGCACGCTTCCAAGAGTGGGCGCGGAGCTGGCCCGCCACCAAGCAAGATCACTCGGAGGGAAGGCGGGAAGGGCCGCTCGCCCCGTGCACGGAGCATTCGCCAGAGCATGGTACTGACGACTGAGATCATCGTGACGTCGCCACGGTCGATGGCAGCGTTCACCGCCTCTGCATCAAAACGCTCGTGTACGAGCACGCGAAACCCGCCAATGACGCTCCGGAAGAGGATCGATATTCCCCCAACATGAAAGAGTGGCATGCAGAGGAGCCAGCAATCATCAGGCGTAACCCCAAGATTGAGCGCCGAGCCGATGGCGTTCCACCAATGATTACCATAGGTCAGCATCACGCCTTTCGGTCGACCGGTGGTTCCTGAGGTGTACACGATCGTATGTACGGCATTGAGATCGACCGTGCGCTGCACTGTTGCCGGAGCCTCGGGCGCAGTCTCGAGCAGCGGCACTGAGAGCGCGTCTGCATCGGCTGTGTCAGCGAGAACGATACGGCATGATTGCTCAAGACCATGGGTGGTGGCCTGTTCGAGCGCTGCCTGAGCGTGCGCCAACAGCGTTTGGTTGGTGAGCAACACGCGTGGGCTTGCCTCGGCCAATTGTGGAGCGAGTTCTGCTGGGGAGAGCCGGGTGTTCAGCGGCACAAGAACGGCTGGGATGCGACTCACGGCATGCACTGCGAGCACCATCGTGTAGCTATTGGGCAGCAAGGTCGCAACACGATCGCCCGATGCTACCCCGAAAGCGATGAGCTGGCGGGCGAGACGATCAGCCGCGGCACAAAGTTGCTGAAATGTGAACGTGGCATCTGAAGTGGCCAGGGCTTGACGGTTAGGGACACGCTGTGCCTGCCAGGAGAGCCATTCAGGAACCACCATGTTCATCGTTGTTCCTCGTTTGTTTGCTAGCCAAAGAGCCCAAAGGCAAATGCGATCGCAAATGGCCAGAGGAATACAGAATAAAGAACGAAGAGGGCTGTGTTCACGCGTGAGAAATCAACAGCCCAAGGGTTGATAACAGCAAAACTCACAGTCCAGACGATGCCAATCAGAAGGTAGAGGCCGAGCGCGACCATCAGGCCACGCCGCGAACCTGGTGTAAGGGCAGTGCCACAAAGGGTCCAGCCAGCGAGAAACATGCCAACACCGCCGAGAACCGCATATTCCGCCGGTCGCGCTCGTTGCGCGCTGGCCAGCGAGCGGCTGATAACGGTGAATCCAAGCGTGCCAAGTAGCAGCAGCAAGCATCCGAAGCCAAATCGTCCCCGTGCCAAGGATGGAGACGACGCATTAGTCACGGGCATGCGTGATGGCATGCCTATCCTCCATCAGATCTGCACAGAATCGTAGGGCCTCTTTATCCAGCGCGACGCCCAGGCCTGGTTCATCATGAGGAATTGCCAGTTGGCCATGGACTGGTTCAGGCAGCCCAGTCACCAAGGTTGTCACCAGGCTTGACGCTGTGGCAAGCCCACACGCGAGAAGCTCACCAGGCACAGCGGCAGCCGTGTGCATTGCAGCAGCAAGTCCGATGCCGGTCTCGAAAACGCTGGTGACTACAATGGCACACTGGTGGCGTGCGGCGAGTTCCGCAAGCGCGTGCGCGACGGTTATCCCGCCGACCACTGGAAGTTTGAGCACAAGGGCGTCAACGGCCTCGGCAACACAAAGCTGCTCGACGGCCTCACGGCTTGTCACGGCTTCGTCTGCAGCAATCGGGACACTGACGGAGCGCCGCACTCGCGCCAGGCCCTCAATGTCCCAAGCAGGCACAGGCTGTTCGACGAGCGCAAGGTTGTAGTCGGCAAGCCGACGCAGCATCGTTATTGCCTGTTCTGGTGTCCACGCGCCGTTTGCATCCAAACGCAAGGCGATGTCTGGTCCGATTGCAGCACGGACTGCGGCAACGCGCGCGATTTCTTCTTCGCCGCGTGCCGCCATGCCGACTTTGAGCTTGATCACTCGGTAGCCAGCATCCCGGGCAGCGGCCGCGGCAGTGGCTGCGGCATCACAATCGCTCGCCGTAATGACAGCGTTTACTGCTATGGAAGGTCGGGGTGTTGGCGTAAGGAGTTCGGCGAGAGAGCAGCCATACTGTCGGGCACGAAGATCCAGGAGCGCTGTTTCGAGTGCAGCGCGCGCTGCTGTGCCAGCCTCGTCCCAGCGTGCCCAATGGTTCAGGATTGTCTCCGGCGGGGTGCCGTTGTGCAGATCGAAGGCGCAAGCGGCGAGGAGTTGGAGTGCATCCTGCAGGGAGTGGGTTGGCCGCTGGGGGAGGCAAGCGAGTTCCCCATGTCCAATGGTCCCGTCGGGTGCGATCAGGGAAACGAGCGCGCCCCGGCGCAGCGTCGTGCTGCCATATGCTGTCTCAAGCGGACGGCGCAGCGGCACTGCGTAAGGCTGAACCGTGAGACGCCAACTGCTCACCGCAGCACCCCGAGGGCGAACAGGATACCGTAGAGCAGTACAAACTGCCCTGTCCGCTTGAGTAAGGGATTTAACGCGGGCCCGGTTACCCCAGAAAGCACGTGCCAAGCTAGCCAAATGCCAGCTGGCAGCGAGAGCCATGGCAGAAGAATCCAGCCGTCAACAGCGCCGCCCAGCCAAAGTCCGAGTGGCACGAGGTAGGCGATCAGCAGAAAGAGGGCGTATTGCCAACGCGACGCCCGATCACCAATGCGAACCGCGAGCGTGCGTTTGCCCGCGGCGCGATCGGTTGGAATATCGCGGACGTTGTTGATAATCAAGATGTTCGTCACTAAGAGGCCGATCGGTACTGCTGCCCAAAAGGCGAGCCATGAAAAGGCGCCACTCTGCAGTTCGGCACTGCCCATGACCGCAGCGAGACCAAAGAAGAGGAAAACGAAGAGGTCGCCGAGACCAATGTACCCAAGCGGCCATGGCCCAGCTGTGTAGAGGATGCCGCTCGCAATCGAAAGTACGCCAATCAGCAGGATCGGCCAACCACCGACTGCGATCAGATAGAGCCCGAGCAATGCTGCCAACCCGAAGGTGATGATGACCGCACGGCGCGTTTCGGCCGGGGTGACAAGCCCCCGCGCGGTGATCCGGGTCGGGCCGGCGCGAGCTGGCGTGTCGGCGCCCTTGAGATAGTCAAACAGGTCGTTTGCGTAGTTCGTGCCAATTTGAATCAGCACTGCAGCAGTGAGGGCAGCGAGGAAGGGCAGCACGCGCAGGCTATGACTCTGGCGCACGCCAACCGCTGTGCCGACGAGCACCGGCGTCACCGAGGCAAACAATGTGGCTGGGCGTGCGCCGAGCAGCCAGACACGCCAGCGAGGAAGTGAACTGGTGTGCGACGACGAGCTTGCCCTCATGGCCACCTTCAGGCTCTATGGGAACCGCGGGAACTTCGAGAAGTCCGGCTTGCGCTTCTCCAGGAAGGCGTTCTTCCCTTCCTTCGCCTCATCTGTCAGATAGTAGAGCAAGGTGGCATCACCCGCGAACTGCTGCAAGCCAGCAAGGCCGTCAGTATCGACGTTGAAGGCAGCCTTCAGGAAGCGGATGGCTGTCGGACTCTTCTCCAAAATCTCACGTGCCCACTGCAGGGCCGTCTCTTCAAGCTGCTCATAGGGCACAACGGCGTTGACGAGACCCATCTCGAGTGCTTCTTGAGCGGTGTACTGCCGGCAGAGAAACCAGATTTCCTTCGCCTTCTTGTGGCCAACAATGCGTGCTAACAGCGTTGCACCATACCCGGCATCGAAGCTGCCAACGCGCGGACCAGTTTGGCCGAACTTCGCGTGCTCGGCTGCGATTGTCAGGTCGCAAACGACGTGGAGGACGTGGCCTCCACCAATGGCGTAGCCGTTGACGACGGCAATCACCGGCTTGGGCAGGTAGCGAATCTGCTTCTGGAGGTCAAGCACGTTGAGCCGTGGGATACCCTGGTCGTCAACGTAGCCGCCATCGCCGCGCACGCGCTGGTCGCCGCCTGAGCAGAACGCCTTATCACCTGCACCAGTGAGCAGCACGACACCGATCGAGCTGTCATCACGGGCGTGATTGAAAGCGTCCATCATCTCCATCACGGTCAGGGGACGGAAGGCATTGCGCACTTCCGGGCGATTAATCGTGATCTTCGCAATCCCTTCGCCCTCGACCCGTTCATAGAGGATATCGGTGTACTGCTTAATCGGTATCCATTTCACATTGGCGGCCATGCTGCCTCCCTCTCGGTGTACAGGCAATGTCCCACACATTGCCCTCCTTTAACTATATGCGAGCAGCACCAGCGATGAGGGCACAATCCCATCAGCGTACCCGAAGGGAGCGGATCGAAGATTAATTCGGGTAATCTCCGCCCTTTGTCGAGAAGCATGATGGGCCAGAGTTGGCTCCAGGAACTCCGGCCCAGCACGGGTATGACCCAACTTGAACGCGCTGGTTGTGGCCCTAGACGACCTCGAGGACGAAGCGTTCAGGGCGTTCCAGGAGGCGAATGAGATCCTTGAGGAAACGCACAGCTTCTGCACCATCGACCAGCCGATGATCAAAGGAGAGCGAAAGGTACATCATGTGGCGCAACGCGATACTGTCATCAGGGAGCGCGACCGGGCGCTTCTGGATGCGATGGACGCCAAGGATCGCTACATCGGGCACGTTAATAATCGGGAAGGAGAGGAGCGAGCCAATCGGGCCGATGTTTGTCACCGAGAACGTGCTTCCGGTCACATCCTCAATGGTCAGCTTCCCTGCGCGAGCGCGCTCGGCTAGCTCCTCGATTTCAGCAGCGAGCTCCAAGACGCTCTTCCGCTCAACGTCGCGAACGACGGGAACGACCAACCCTTGCTCGGTGTCGACGGCGATCCCGATGTTGTAGTAGCGCCGGTAGACGACTTCGCCATGTGCTTCGTCCAACGTTGCGTTCAGCGTCGGATGTTGCTTGAGAGCGCGTGTTAAGGCTTTGAGGATGAAGGGAAGGTAGCTCAGCTTGACGCCTTCTCGTTCGGCTTCGGGCTTAAGTTGCTCACGCAGCCGAACGAGCTCCGTGAGGTCAGCCTCTTCGACGGCCAGTGTGCGCACGGTATAGAGATGGCTAACCATCATCTGTTGGGCAATTGCCCGGCGAATGGCCGAAACCGGCACCCGTTCCTCAAGCTGCTCGTATCCCTTCGGTGTCCGGTACACCGGCGGCGGCGGAAAGCTAGGCGATGGCGCGCCAACCGGTGCAGCCGCTGGTGCACTGGGAGCAGCCGTTGGAGATGGCGTATGCACTTCCGGAGCCGGTGGCTTCGCAGCCGGAGTGGCCGGGGTTGCCCGCAGTTGTGCAGCATATGCGCGCACATCCTCGATACGCACGCGGCCGTGTGGCCCGGAGCCTGGTACTTGTGCGAGGTCAATGCCGAGTTCGCGCGCAAGCCGACGCACAGCCGGAGCGGCACGCACACGCCCCGGTTCCGGTGGCGCTGTTACCGTTGCTGTGCTACCACGGCTCTCGAGGAATGGGTTGCGCACTGGAGAGGGTGCACGCTCATCTGGCTTGAAAAGCGAGAGGTCAGCACCGTGATCACCGTTCTCTTCAACTGCCATCGCAGGCGATGCAGCCGGTTGGCTTGGCGCTTCTGCTTCACTTTCGTCAGCGAGTAAGCCGAGTGGCGTATGGACCGGAACGGTATCGCCTTCTTGAACGAGCTTTTTGACAAGGATTCCGCTGTAGGGACTGGGAAGTTCAACCGTGACCTTATCCGTTGTAATTTCGATATAGGGCTGGTCTTTCGTGAGCCGTTCCCCTTCGTCGACAAGCCATTTGACGACAGTTCCTTCAACGACTGACTCAGCGAGTTCCGGGAAAAGCAACTCCTTTGGCATGGCGCGTCCTTTCAGCACCCACTGGGCGGCTAGTAGTCCAGCGCCTGTTTGGCGGCGTTGAGGATGCGGGTGACCGTTGGCAGATACAACTTGTCCTGCGCGTACGGGTAGGGGGTATCGAACCCAGCAACGCGGATTGGTGGTGCGAGGAGTTGGTCGAAAAGCTCCTCGGCAATCGTTGCAGCGATCTCGCCAAGAACCCCAGCCGTGCGTGGTGCGTCAGCGACCAGGATGACGCGGCCAGTCTTTGCCACTGAGCGCATAACCGTGTCAATGTCCCAGGGGAGCAGCGTGCGCAGGTCGATAATCTCAGCAGCAATGCCAACTTTCGCAAGCTCGTCACCCGCTTTCAGCACTTCCGGCATGCTCGTACCGTAGGCGATGATGGTAATCGCATCACCTTCGCGCCGAATGGCCGCCTTGCCAAGGGGAACCACGTAGTCGCCGTCAGGGACTTCCTCACGGCTCGCGCGATACAGTCGCTTGGGTTCCAAGAAGACGACAGGGTCATCGTCGCGGATCGCCGCTTTCAGCAGGCCCTTTGCGTCGGATGGCGTTGAGGCGACGACGACCTTGAGTCCAGCTGTGTGGACGAAATGTGCTTCTGGACTCTGCGAATGGTGATGACCACCACGGACACCACCGCCGCTCGGCATCCGCACGACCATTGGCGCGGAAAACTGTCCGCCAGAACGGTAGCGTAGCTTTGCTGCCTGGCTGAAGAGCTGGTCAATGCCAGGGAAGACATAGTCAGCAAACTGAATCTCGGCAACGGGACGCAGACCATGGGCCGCCATTCCAACTGCCGCACCGATGATTGCTGATTCGGCAAGTGGGGTATCAAGCACACGCTCCGGCCCGAAGCGTTCGAGCAGACCCTCGGTTGCGAGGAAGACGCCACCACGCTTGCCAACGTCCTCGCCGAGAACAACAACGCGTTCGTCTCGCTCCATCTCTTCGGCAAGCGCTTGTGCAATTGCCTGCACCATCGTCACTGCAGCCATGGCTTCCGCCTCCGCGTTACTGCAGCTCGGCTCGAAGGAGTGCCCGCTGCCGCTCCAAATGCCAAAGCGGAGTGGCGTAGACGTCGTCAAACATCCAGTCAGCGGGGACGTCGCCAGCGCGTTCAGCGGCTTCAAGTGCTTCAGCCTGCTCTTGTGTGATTGCCTCACGCAACTGTCGCTCCCAGTTTTCGCTCCAGAGCCCACGTCGTTCGAGAAACCGGCGGAAGCGGAGCAGTGGATCACGCTGGCGCCAGTACTCCACCTCCTCGCGGGGGCGATAGCGGCTGTCATCGTCGGCTGACGAGTGCGGACCATAGCGATAGACGACTAAATCGACCAGGACAGGCCCATTGCCGGCCCGGGCATATTCAACAGCCTCGCGTACCACGTAGTAGCTTGCAAGGACGTCCATGCCGTCGACGTGATAACCGGGGATCCCAAACGCGCGGGCCTTTTCCGCGATGGTTGGTGTCGCGCATTGCAAGGCGAGCGGCACGCTAATCGCGTAGCGGTTGTTCTCGCAGACGAAGACCGCTGGAGCGCGCTGGACCGCCGCGAAGTTGACCGCGGCATACCAGTCACCCTCGCTGGTCGAACCATCACCAAAGGTACAGACAGCAACTTGTCCAGTCCGTCGCAGTTTCATGCTGATGGCTGCCCCAGTGGCCGGCGGGACGTGGGAAGCAACCGTTGAAGCTGCAGTGAAGATGTTGAGTGGTCGTGAGCCGGGGTGACAGGGCATCTGCCGACCTTTGGCTGGATCGGCTTGTGTTGCCAACATTTGCCCAAAGATCTCAACGAGCGGTACGCCCAGCGTTAGTGCCAAGCCGTAGTCGCGATAGTAGGGGAAAAGCCAGTCATGCCCTCGCCGGACGGCGTGGGCAATGGCAACTTGTGCGGCCTCATGACCAGCCATCGGCGCAGTGAAGCTGGTCTTACCAGTGCGCAGGAGCACCGTGAAGCGCTCGTCGAGCAGCCGCATCGCGAACATATCGCGATAGAGCTGTTGCAACTGCGCATCGGAAAGATCAATGGGGAAATGACCGATCCACTCGCCCTCCTCGTTGAGGAGGGCAATCGGCTGAGCCGTAAACGGCTCAAACGAGGCGGTGCCTGTCGCAATGATCGGTTCATGGACCATGGCGCTACTCCTTACCCAAATGCAAAGCCCCCGGAAGTCCGGGGGCTCGCTCTTAGCTGACGGTCAGGACCGCCGTAAGCGCAAGAATCAAAAGGTAAAGGCCTACCATGCCTTGTATCATGCGCGTGTTCTGGCAGTACCTGACGCCCATCGCTGGGTCTCCCTAACTGTTCCCGGCTTCAGCTAAAGTATACCGAATCGGCAAGGGTGTGGACAAGGGGGCGTTAGGGCTGGGGAGCGTGGGCCTCGGGCAAGGCGTGGATGCGAGCAATGAGGTCGGCGGCACGGGCTTGTTGCTCCGGCGTCTCAAGCGGCAGTGCAAGCTGCACGACGTCAACGAGCCCGCCGTACCGTTCCGCAAGACGTTCGGGTAATGCGGCATCAGGTGTAATCAGGGCAAATGTCTCGAGCATCTCGTCGGTCATGCAGGCTGCCATAGCATCCCAGCGACCTTGGCGCGCGAGCTGCGCAAGCGTATCAGCCGTCTCTGCCCACCCGTGCACTTCCATCACCCGCCGGTATGACGGCGTCGAGGCATAGAATGCAAGCTGCTGGCGTACGTGCTCGCGCTGTTGGTGCAGATCGCGCTCGTGCCGAGCGGTGACAATGAACCCAGCGCCGACGACGGTGAATGACGCAAGCGTCCGGCCGGCGCGCGCTGCGCCGTCATGCACGGCTGGCAAGATGACCTCGCGCAAGTAACGCGGCGAGATGAACGGGTGGAGGCGAATGCCGTCGGCGAGTTCGCCGGCCAGGCGCGCCATGGCTGGGTTAACGGCAGCCAAGTGGATGGGAATCATTGGATGCTCAAGGGGCGGCGGAGTGAAAAACGGTGTCATTAAGGTGAAGGTGTAATGCTGTCCACGAAAATTGAGTGGGGTGCCGTGTTGCCAACACGCCCAAATTGCTCGGAGCGCCAAGATGTACTCGCGGAGTCGTGGTACTGGAGCACTCCACGGCACGCTGAAACGCCGCTCATTATGGGCTTTCACCTGTGGCCCGAGCCCGAGGGCAAAGCGCCCGCCAGAAAAGGCCTGGAGATCCCAGGCGGCGTAGGCCGTGATCATTGGACTGCGGGGAAACGCAATGGCAACGCCCGTTGCAAGTTGTAGCCGCTGGCTGTGCTCTGCTGCCAGCACCAGCGGTGCGAATGGATCATGGCGTGTCTCAACTGTTGCGACACCATCGTAGCCAACTGCCTCAAGCGTCCGGATAAGCTGTGGGAGAGCCCGAAGATCATCGAGATCGAGTGGGTACTCTACGCGCATACAGCACTTCCTCATCCACGGGTCGGGCAAGGCTGACAAAAGGATAGTCGCCTTGCCCGACCCGTGCAACCATGCAGCTAGTGTTACTTGCGCGTCTCTGGCGTGTAATGGCTCTGCAGATAAGCGATGATCTGCTTCGCAGCGTCGTCAGGAATCACCGCGCCGTAAGTTTGGATCATCTTGTTGACCTCAGCGGCCCAGGTGTTGGCTGGCAACGGCGGCTGCATGGTGATATAGGTCACGCTGTGGCAGGTTTGACAGTAGCCCAGCACGAGCTCCTTGCCTGGACCATCGGCCAGCTGGGCTGTATAGAGCGGGTAGGGCCCAACGGTGTAGACACTGCCGGGCGGTACTGTCGGCGGCGCTGGCTGGGCAACGAGCCCGAGCGCACCGGTCATGTAGTTCCCCCCGGCCTGCAGGCCGACACTCGTGTTCTGCAGCCCGCTTAAGACCACGGCTGTCGGCGTATCGAGCTTTGCCGTGGGAGTGGCCGTCGCTGTAGACGGACTTGCCACCGCCTGCGGCTTCATCGTCGTGCCCCCGCGGGTGGCTACAAATGCAACGATGGCCACGATCGCGAGGATCACGACCGCAACCGGAATGGCAACGCGTGCGCGGAGCATCGCCTCTCCTCCTCACCGCTAGTGGTTTTGCAGCACGGTAACCGGCTGACGCTCAATCTTGTTCCAGAGGTAGCCACCCGGGTTCCAGACGCCCTCGTCAGTCTGGGTATTCCCTTTCTCATCAGTGGCGCGGACGGCCAGGGTATACTGCCCCGGCTGCTCCGGCGTCCACGTCCATGACCAGGTCCGGAACGCGTAGGGGCCAAGGTCGTCGCCGAGCTGCGCAGTTACCCAGGTCTTCCCGTCGTCAGTTGAGACCTCCACCTTGACCACTCGGCCCGAGCCACTGAAGGCGATGCCGCGCACCTCGGTTGGTACCCCGGCAACCAGCGGCACGGTGCCGTCGGGCACAATGATGAATGACCGGACCGGCATGTTCACCTTGCCGATCGGTACCATCTTGACTGTCCCAGCGGCCACCGCGTCAGGCGTAGTCGAGCCGTTCGGCGTGTCCGGGATCTTATAAGCTGAAGCCATCCAGAAGTTAGAGTCTTCTTGAGTCAAGGCCCGAATCCACGTCAGGTGCTTGACCCAGTAGGTGGCAAACTTGCCGGGGACAATAAGGCGGACCGGAAAGCCGTTGAGCATCGGCAATGGTTCGCCATTCATCGCGTAGGCCACCAGGCACTGGTCGATCACCGGGTCGGTGAGGTCGAGCGACTTGAGGAACGCGTGCGAGCCCTTGCCCTCAGGTCCCTTCCCGGAATCAAGCCCTTGGAACTGAATCTGGACGGTGCCGGACTTGGGCTTAGCCATGTCGAGCAGGGTGCGCAGGCGAACTCCCAGCCACTCGGCGCAGCCCATTGCGCCGTTGCCCCATTGTCCTCCTGCGACTCGGGGCTGGAAGCGGCTACGCGAGTTACCCGAACACTGGTTGACGGCTACCAGCTTTGTTGCCTCTAGCTTTAACAACTCGGGCAGGCTGAGAGCCAGCGGGTTCTCGACGTTTCCCTCCACGTGCAGCCGCCAGGTGCTAAGGTCGACCGCATTGGGAATCACATCCAGATGGTAGCGGACGAAGAAGGCAGCGTTCGGCGTAAGTGGTGTCAGGAAGTAATGTCGTGGGGTCTCCAGTTGGACGGGGCGGTCGGTCAGGCGTAAGAGGGGCACTTTCTGGGGATAGACTGCGTAAGGGCTCACACTGTTCCAGTAGGGATTCGGCCCCGGACCGGTAAACGATGGGATCGGTTCCTGCACCGGCCCGGTCTCTTGGGCCGCGGCCGCCTCAAGCAGGCCGCTAAGTGCACCAGTCGCAGCCAAGATACCGGCCCCCTGCAGGAACCGCCGGCGCTGGATCCCCCGCCCCAGCCACCCAAGCCGTTCGTGCTTTTCCGCCATGGAATCCCTCCTCACGGATACTCCGCTCCTCCACGCTGGTCTCCATGGGTTCTACGGACTACTGTGGCGCGCGGTTTGCCTCCTTTCGCAATGCCCGCTAGACAGCCAGCAGTGCCGTGCTGAGTAGCGCCACCCCCAGGGCCGCTACCAGCCCAGCGAAGGCGAGCCGCAGCCAGCGCTCGCCCACCCGCTCGCTCAGCCGCGCTCCCACTAACACCCCGGCCAACGCACTTACTGCGAAGAGTCCGGCCACGCGCAGGTCCAGCCCGCCGAAGTGCAGATGGACGAGAAGAGCGGCAATCGCGTTGAGTGCGATGATCGCCAGTGAGGTCCCAACGGCCATGCGCATCGAAAATCCCAGGAACAGCACCAGAGCCGGGACGATGATGAACCCGCCGCCTGCCCCGAACAGCCCGGTCAGTGCCCCCACGCCGAAGCCTGCAGCCAGGGCCGCCAGCTGCGAGCGCTTCGTCTGGCTTCCCGGCTGGATCGGGCGACTGCTTGCATCGCCCGTCAGTTGTGCCGATCGCGCGCTCTGAAACATCCGGGCCGCGGTGACCAGCATCAGCAGGCTGAAGAGTACAAGCACCACGGCGTTCGGCAGGCGCCGGTTCACTATCGCTCCGAGAAATGAGCCAGGGATACCAGCCAGCGCGAACGGCAGGGCCGTGCCGAGGTCGACGCGCCCCGCCCGCCAGTGGGGCAGTGCGCCGACCCCAGCCGTCAGGCCAACCACCACCAGCGAGGTCGCGGTTGCCGCGTGGGCATCCTGCCCGGCAACGTAGACCAGCGCCGGCACTGCGAGGATCGACCCCCCGCCGCCGATCAGGCCGAGCGAGAGGCCAATCGGCAGACCACAGAGCACCAGTGCCAGCCAGCCCGCACTCATCGCTCGCGCGTCACCGGTAAGCGGTGCTGCTGCCAGGCCAGTAGGCCACCAGCCAAGTTCGTGGCCTGCAACCCAGCCTGCCGCAGTAGCGCCGTCGCCCGAGCACTCCGGCTGCCGCTCCGGCAGACGACGATCCACTCTCGGTTCGGGTCAAGTTCGTGTAACCGGTGTGGCAGTTGCCCGAGAGGAATGTGCCAGGCTCCTGGAATGTGGCCAGCCTGCCACTCATCCAGCTCGCGCACATCGAGGATCGTCGCCCCATTCTGCTGCCGTTGCCGTGCTTCTAAAGGTGTCACTTCGGGCAGCGGCTCCCGCCGAAACAACTGGAAGATCACCCTGTCCGTCCTTTCCTCTCCCTGCTGTTCAGATTCCTGCCACTGGAACTCAGGCAGCCGTGGCCGTCGTTAACGGTTCGAGCGGCAACCGTTCAGCAATCCAGGCAGTCATTCCACCGGCCACGTCGATGACGTTTCCGAAGCCCAGGCGGCGCAACAGGCTGGCCGCGATGATGCTCCGTTCGCCCCCGCCGCAGACCACGGCGACGTGCTCAGTGGGGTTAAGTCGCTGGCGGGCTTCCGCCTCAACCCGGTAGAATGGCAGGTGGATCGCGCCGGGTACATGCCCTGCCTCCCACTCGTCAGGCTCGCGCACATCGAGTACCTGCACTGGCCGCCGCTCAGTCAATGCCTGAGCGAGTTCCCGTGGCGTCCACTGTGACAGCGTCGCCACCGGCTCACCAGCCTGTTGCCAGGCTGCCATCCCACCGGCCAGGTAGCCGACGATCTGGTCAAAACCAATGACTGCCAGCGCTTGCGCCACCTCTCGTGCGGCAGTATCGTCGTCCAACACCAGCAGCAGGCGGGCATCAGGCGGCACCACCAGCCCCACCCGGTTTTGGAACTGGCTACCCTTGAACCAGACGGTTATCGCTCCCGGGATATGGCCTTGGGCAAATGCGGCTGGCGCCCGCGTGTCGAGGACGAGCACCCCGTCGCGCAGAAACTGGCGCACTGCCGCCGGGGTGAGCGGCTGTGGCTCGGCAACGGCCAGTGGCACGGCTCCGCGGTTGAGTTCCACGATCCGCTCCATGTTCGGCGGGCGCACCGGCAGCCGCTCGTTCATGTAACGCACAAACGCCGCTTCGTCGCCGATGGCGATCGCCGGGTTGAAGCGCTTCTCAAAGCCGATTGATGTACTTGTCATGCGGTTGGCCACCCGACCACAGAGCGACCCCGCCACATGGCCCGGACAGACGATTGTGCCTTCAGGTAGCTGGAGGAGTCGCTCGTGCAGGCTGTGAAACAGCCCGTGGGCGCCCTCTAGTCCATCGACTGCCAGGTCGGGCCGAGCAACGTCACCAATGAAGAGCGAATCACCAGTGAGGACGACCCACGGCTCCGGCCCACGGGTCGTGTCGATGACTGCAATCGCGATATGCTCTGGCCGATGCCCTGGCGTGTGAATGACCCGGAGCACCACATCGCCCAGCACAAGCTCATCGCCGTCCCGTACGGCCTGGTGTGGATAGGCCACTCCCGCCGCCTCATGAACGACGATCGTTGCCCCGGTGCGGGCTGCCAGCTGGTGGTGCCCAGCGACGTGGTCAGCGTGGTTGTGCGTCTCAATAATGTAGCGTAGGCGCAATCCCTCACGAGCCAGGATTGTGAGGATTTCCTCGACCATATCGATGCGTGGGTCGATGACGGCTGCCTCCCCACTTGCCGTCGATCCCACAAGGTAGGCCGCACAGCCAATGTCCGTGCGAACGAGTTGCTGGAAGAACATGGCATTACCTCCGTGTCTCCGCCGTCTGAACCGCCGCAGCAAACGCTTGCAGCGCGCGCTCCAGCCGGGCTCGAGCTTCAGCAGCAATCGGCTCCAGCGCTGGATTGCCAGCAATCCCCAGCATCGCCTGCGGATCGGCAATTTCTACCCGCGTCTGCCCATCGACTGCCCGGACGACGACGTTGCAGGGTAACAGCAGGCCGATCTCTGGCTCACGCTCAAGCGCCTGATGTGCCAGGGTGGGATTACACGCTCCCAAAATGCGATAGGGCGGCATCTCCTGCCCCAGCTTCTGCTTGAGCGTCTGCTGCACATCAATTTCTGTGAGCACGCCAAAGCCTTCAGCCTTGAGCGCTTCGGTAATCCGTGCGACTGCCTCCTCAGGCGGCACGGCAACCGTGACACCAAATCCATAGCTTCCCATCGCCTTAACTCCTTTCCAGATACCGACCTCCCGGTATCTGCTTGACTGCGTCAGTCGTTCGGGGTGCAACAGCAGCCACCGAGGCCACAGCTTGGCCCAGCGTCACTGGTCCACGTGCTTGTCTCGCGCCCGACGGTCGCGAAAGCGGCAAATTGCTTGCGCACTGTGCTGGCCCCACACTGGGGGCAGGGGGAGACGGTTTGCTGCTCTCGTCGCTGTACCAGCACCTCGAACGACGTGCCACAGGCCTCACAGCGATAGACATACAGCGGCATTACGATCCTCCTCTCCTCACTCCGCTGTGTCGGTCACTGGTGTCGACCCGACCGGGATCTGCTCCCGCAGCTGCGTTGCCCAGGAACCCCGGCACGCTAGCTGGTCGATCAAGATGGCCCGCGTCAGGTGGCAGGCTTCGAGAATTCGGCGGTCGGTTAAGGAGTAGTGCATCTCGGTACCGACGCGCTCGGCCTGCACCACGCCCAGCTGCCGCATGATGGCCAGGTGCTGGCTGATCTTGGCCTGTCGCTGGCCAGTTAACTCAACGAGTCGCTTGACTGGCAGTGGGCCCTCGGCCAGTAGTTCCAGAATCTCGATCCGCGTTGGGTCGGCAAGTACCCGACAGAACTCGGCCTGGAGCTGGTAGAGCTGTCGTGTTTGCGTGCGGTCGTCGGTCATTGCCACCTCCCCGAATATATTCGAATAACTGAATGAAATGATAAAGGGAAGCATAGTCGCTGTCAAGCACGGCCGGCAGTTAGAAGTAACGCCAGAGCCACCATTTCTCAAACAAGAGCTTGCCCACAAAGAGCGCGCGTGATGGCTCCCACATGCGCCCACGGCCTTCGCCTTTCGGTGGAAACCCCTTGGGGTAAGTCGTCCGGCTCATCGCGGCGCGCCCGGCGCCGTAGGTAACGAGTCAGGTTGTGTGCAGGCGGAATCGTTCCTTGGTACCGTGGCCAGTCAACTCCACGGCGAGGTTGTGCGCGATCAAGTCAGCCTGTTGGTGAGCCACAACTCCCGCTTTCGATGCAGGGAAGTTCACGCAGTCTCCTAAGGCGTAGATATTGGGGTAACGGGTGGCAAGGGTGTCATAGTCAACTTGGACCCCAGCTGGCTCTGCAAGCCCACTGTCCAGTAGCACCTGAGCAGGACGATGCGGTGGAATCATGAACATGAGGTCATAGTGTAGCTCGTCGCCGTGAGCATTGCGCACGACATTGTGTTCGTGGTCAATTTCTGCAACAGGCCAATCGAAATGAGTGATCACCCCGCGTGCCTCGGCGTGCTCCGTGAGCCAACGATTAGCTGATTTGGGGTCACCGCCCGGGCGCGCCATCGGCGCAACAAAGTGGATCTCTGTGCGCTGGCGTACGCCCCGCTTGTGCAAGAACGTGTCAATGCTGAAGAGCGCCTCGAACGGAGCAGGTGGGCAACGATAGGGAGTCGCTGGCATTCCCACGACGATGGTTCCGCCCGAAAAATTGCGGAGGGCATCATAACACCGGACAGCAGCCTCGAGTTCCCAGGCATGGTACGCGCCCTCACAGGCACCAGGAATCTCTTCCGGGTGGGTTTCAAGACCAAGCGCTAGGATGAGGTAGTCGTAGCCGATACGCTCACTCTCCAGTTCAACGGTCTGAGTCGAGGGGTCAATCCCCAAAATGTTCCCCAGAATGACTCGAACACCATATCGCTCTGTCCGGGTCAAGTCACGCGTGATGTCGCTTGGGCGACGCTCGCCCGTCATGAGAAGGAGATTCGCAGGCTGGTAGATGTGGTACGGGCGCCGATCGATGAGGATAACGTCATGCTTGCCCCGAAGCTTCTGGGCTAGGTTCACGGCGGCTGAGACACCACCGATACCACCACCAAGCACGACGACGCGTTTGCGTGTCATCGATCCCTCCTTTGCTTTAGCTGCTTTCGCTCTCAAACTCCGAAGTGACTTGAAGTCCCCAGATGAGAAGGCGGTCACTGAGTGCTTTCAGCTCTGCTGTTAACCGCGCACCAACTGGGGTCAACCACAGAGCCAGTCCGGCCACGCCCAGTAGCAGGAACCAAAGCCGCCACTCTCCTCGCATGGTCACCTCCTTGCTGGAAAATTGCTGGAGTTGAATATCAATATACACGAATAAATGCATCAACGCAAGATAAGGACGTTACTCCTCCACCCTGGGAAGCAGGACGGCCCATCCAGCCCGCCGTCAGACGAGCGCTGGATAGACTGTTGCCTGCGTCGCGGAACGGTGTGTGAGAGCACCGTTTGTCAGCTTGTCCTCTGCCTCGATTCTTTGGTCTCGATCGGCTCGCTCAGGGTGGCAGGGGCAGCGTAAGCGCTACTCACCAGTCGAGCCTGTCTTTGGCAATCAGTCGTGCGCTACGCTCCCGCATGCTCCGGAAGCAGAGCATGACCCGTTGTTTCACCTGAGAGAACATGCCTAGAGAATCGTGCCGTGTTTACGGTATGGCAACTCGACACGCTTTGTGCGATAGACCTCAAATGTGTCTATCAGCACTGAACGCAGTTCGCTGGGCGGCACCAGGGCGTCAACAACGAGTTCCCCTGCCAGCCGGAAGATGTCATACCCTGCTCGGTACTCAGCTCGTAGTTGTTCGACGACACGTCGGCGTTCCTCGGGGTCAGTGATTGCTTGAAGCCGGTTATAGTAGACCGCGTTGACTGCTGCCTCTGGCCCCATGACCGCAATTTCAGCCGATGGCAGAGCAATGGTGAGCTCAGGGTCGTAGGCTGGGCCGGACATCGCGTAGATTCCTGCGCCGTACGCCTTGCGCACGACTACGCAGATTCGCGGCACGGTGGCGCAGGCGGTCGCAAAGATAAATTTCCTCCCACGACGAAGAATCGCGTTCTGCTCAACGGCGGTTCCCACCATAAAGCCAGGCGTGTCAACAAGATAGAGCAGGGGGATGTTGAACGCGTCGCAGAACCAGACAAACTCTGCTCCTTTATCGGCCGACTCTGGGAAGATTGTCCCACCACGGACAGCTGGCTGGTTCGCTACAATGCCAATGACATGTCCGTTGAGCCGGGCAAAACCAGTGACGAGTTCGGCAGCGTATTGGGCTCGGACTTCGAGGAAACTGCCGGCATCGACAAGTGCGTCGATCAGTCGATGCACGTCATAGGCGCGGTTTGGATCCTGCGGAATCAGATCGTCAATCTGCGTTGGATCGAGTGCAGGGTCGCGTGGCGGGGCAACTGGTGGTGTGGTCTCACAGTGATCGGGTAAATAGCTGAAAATCTGTTTGACGAGCGCTGCTGCCTCCTCTTCAGTGTCAACGACGAAGTGGGCCGAGCCGCTCTTGCGTGCATGCATCTCCGCGCCGCCAAGTTCTTGCGGCGTGACTTTCTGTCCAATCGCCACTTCCACCATGCGCGGAGACGCGATCGCCATTGCTGAATCACGCATCATCACGAGCAGGTCGCAGAAGACTGGCGTGTAGGCTGTTCCAGCGAAGCAGGTCCCGTAGAGCACGCCAATTTGTGGCACCACGCCGGACATGATGCTGTGCTGGTAGAAGATCTCGCCAACGCTGTCTTTGTCGACATGGTGCCCGCCGGTCTCGTCAATGCGGGCCCCTGAGGAATCGATGAGATAGAGGATGGGCCGCCGTGCGCGAATTGCCGCTTGCTGGGTGCGCACGAATTTCCGCGCGTGGAGATGGCCAATTGAGCCCGCCTTGACCGTGTAGTCGCTCGCGACAAAGAAGACCGTACGTCCGTCGATGTGCCCGGCTCCGGTCACGACGCCGTCAGCTGCCAGCTCAGGATCCCAGTTACGGGCGAAAAGGCCAGTCTCTACCAACGGTTCTGGTTCGTCGAAGAACAGCCGTAATCGGTCGCGGACGAAGAGCTTGCCAGCTGCTTGTTGACGCTCGTGGCCGCGCGGTGGCCCGCCCTGCTTGATCCGGGCGATCTCCTGCCGTACTCGTTCCTCACGCTCACCCACCGGTTTCCTCACTTTCCCTGTCCACATCCCGGCACTAGACTATGCTTAGTTAGTAGGAGCGTGGGAGCCCAAGAGCGTGTTCGGCTATGTAGTTCAGTAACATTTCGTTGTTGATCGGTGCCGTCTTGAAGAGCCGAGCTGGCGCGAGCATCTGAATCAGGTGATAGCCTTTAACGAATCCATTGCCGCCATGCGTCTGGATAGCCCGGTCGAAGGCATCAAAGGTCACTTCCGAGGCGAGATATTTGGCCATAGCGGCATGCAGCCCGACCTCACGCCCTGGCACGCCATCGTCATAGGCCTTGGCGGCCCGGTACGTTAGGAGCCGAGCGGCCTCGTGCAAGACAGCAAGCCGAGCAAGCGGATGTTGCACGGCTTGGTACGCACCAATCGGCGTGTCGTCAAACACCTTGCGCTCTTTGGCGTACGCTGCTGCTGCCCGCAAGGCGTACTCCGTCATACCAAGACACAGCGCGGCTGTGAGGATGCGTTCGACGTTCAAGGCCGCGAACAGCGGCGTCAGCCCCTGTTCGTCACTACCGAGACGGTCTTCAGCTGGGACAAAGACGTCATCGAAGAAAACGAAGTATTGGCGAAACCCTTCAATACCAACGGTATCCATCTCCTGGAGGGTAACTCCAGGGGCACGAGGGTCAACAAAGAACAACCCAAGTCCAGCGCTCCGCGGTAGACCACGGCGTTGCACTTCTTCATATGACAGCGTCCGTGCTACCACAAGCACGCTCTGGGCGCGGTCGACGCCAGTAATCCAGGCTTTTTGTCCATTGAGTCGGTAGCCATCACCATCACGCCGTGCGAGCGTGCGAATCCGGAAGGTGTTTGTGCCAGCGTCGGGTTCGGTGATCGCAAAGGCCAAGCAGCGCTGCCCGCGGGCAATGGCTGGCAACCAGCGCTGTTTCTGTTCCTCCGTGCCTGCTTCGAGAATGGCGGCTGTGTCCATCGCCGTTAGCATCACCATGGTATTGCCGAGCGCGTGGCTTGCGAAGGTTTCAACAGCGACGGTCAACGGCAGTAACCCCATGCCCGTGCCGCCGTATTGCTCTGGGATGAGCGCACCGAGGAGACCTAACTCGGCGGCCTTGTCCCAGAGTTCTTGTGGATATTCAACCTCGTCGAAAATCTGGCGGTAATATTCCTCACGCTTTGGCTCGAGTCGCCGTAACAGCTCTTCAACAGTCGTGCGTACCATTCGCAGCTCGTCACTGAGCAGCGCTTCTCCGCCTGTCATCGCTCGGCTCCTTACACTCCGCTTGCCTGCGTGACAGCCTGGTTGTACTGAATCGGCAACCTCGTTGTCAAGCGCTGCCTCGTTTGCCTTGACAAACCCTGCTGCATCAGCTACCACAAAGGCGGCAGCATGAGTGAAGCGCGATGAAGCGATGGAAAGGCGGGAGGAATGCAGGTGACCGCGAGTATGAGCGGGATTGTCTCCCGAATTTGTGTCCAGCCTGGCGATGTCGTCCAGCCAGGAGACACGGTCGTTGTCCTTGAATCGATGAAGATGGAGGTTACCGTCGCGACTGAACATGGTGGTGTGGTCAAGGATGTACGTGTTCGGGAAGGTGAGTTTGTCGACGAAGGGGCAGTGCTCGTTGAGCTCGATGCTGGTGAGCCTGCATAGGGGGACAGGGTGTCGTACTTCCGCAAGATCTTGATCGCCAACCGCGGCGAAGTTGCCCGCCGGATCATTCGTACCTGCCGTCGACTTGGTATTGCAACCGTTGCCATCTATTCCGAAGCCGACCATGATCTGCCATTCGTCCGCGAAGCTGATGAGGCGGTGCTGATCGGGCCGCCTCCAGCCCGTGAAAGCTATCTGGCGATTGACAAGATCCTTGATGTTGCCCAATCGACCGGAGCTGAAGCTGTTCATCCTGGCTATGGCTTTCTTTCAGAGAATCCCGTCTTTGCTGCTCGGTGTGTTGAGCGAGGACTCGTGTTCATCGGCCCTCGTCCCGAAGCGATCGCGGCAATGGGGAGCAAGATCGGCGCTCGTCGCTTTATGCGCCAAGCTGGCGTGCCGGTGCTGCCTGGCTGGGATGAGCCGCTGACGGATCTGGATCAGGCACGCGCAGTAGCTGCCCAGCTCGGTTATCCCCTCATGCTGAAGGCCAGCGCGGGCGGGGGTGGCATTGGCATGCAGTACCTTTCCTCTGAGACAGAGCTTATTCAAGCGTTTGACTCAGCGCGCGAGCGCGCACAGCGCTATTTTCGCGATGGCACGCTCTTCTTTGAACGTGTCATCCCACATGCCCGGCACATCGAAGTGCAGATTGCTCGCGATGTGCATGGGAATGGCGTTCACCTCTTCGAACGCGAATGTTCGGTTCAGCGTCGGCACCAGAAAGTCATTGAGGAGACGCCGTCGCCATTCCTCACGCCAGAACGGCGTGCGGCACTGTGTGCTGCCGCCCTACGGGGGATTGAAGCTCTCGACTACACGAACCTTGGTACCATTGAATTCTTGTTTGACCAAGCAGGGCAGTTCTATTTCCTTGAAATGAACACGCGCTTGCAGGTTGAGCATCCGATCACGGAGGAGGTGACGGGCCTCGACCTCGTTGAGTTGCAGCTGCGGATTGCTGCTGGCTTGCCGCTTGGCCTAAACCAGCATGAGATCCGCCAGCGTGGACATGCTATCGAGTGCCGAGTCTATGCTGAAGACCCTCGGACGTTCTTGCCCTCGCCCGGCCAGATTACACGCCTCGAATTGCCACCTGGCGCCCGATATGAGTTCGGCGTCGAGGCTGGTAATCGAATGACGCCGTACTATGATCCGCTGGTTGGTAAAGTCATTGTTTGGGCTGAGACCCGTGATGCGGCAATTGAACAGATGCGGGCTGTGCTTGATGGCATAGTCATTGAGGGAATTAAGACCAACGTGCCGCTCTTGCGGGAACTCATGCATGATCCAGCGTTTTGCTCGGGTATGTACGATACGACCCTGCTTGCGGCGCGCACTGGATAAGGCACGCACGGAGTAAGGCTTTGCCTACGGTGACATTGCCTGGAGTCGAAGGTGGGCGCAGGCTTGTATGGCCCGCACCGTGTTATCAAGCTACGATGGCGAGCTGTGGCGACGAGATGGGCGAGTAGACAAGCAGCACAGCCGCGCTGTGGAAAACTAGGCTGCGCTCCAGCGTCAGCGCCTTAGGTCGTGGGGACGAAGAGTTCAGGCGCAACAGCAGCGATCGCCTGCCGGACTGGCTCAGGGATCGGAATCGGCCGTTTTGTTGCAAAGTCGATCATGACCATCACGAGGTGGCCAGTAACGGCTGGCTCGCTTTCCCCTTGTTTGGTGAGGGCGAAATCGAGCCGGAGTGACGAGCGTCCGATGCGGCTAAGCCATACCCGGCAGGTGCCGATGTCGTCGACAACAAGCGGCGTATGATAGTCTGCCTCGACGTGGACGCGTGGATTGGCGTATCCCTGATTGATCATCGACAAAGCTGAAAAGCCAATGCTCCGCCACAACGCTGCTTCTGCTTGCGTAACGTAACGGAAGATTGCCGGGTAGTAGATAAAGCCTGAAGGATCGACATCGCCCCACGTCACTTCAAACGGTACGCTCGCTTCTAGCACTGTTGCCCCCCTTGCGCCACACTGCTGTGTTCCGCAGTCAGCATACCAAAGTATTTCATGTGCCGGTAAGATGCAGCAGATCACCTGGGTGACGTGACTCGTTGGAGGAACGTGCTAACTAGGTTCTGGAAGATCTCGGGTTGCTCGACATGAACGGCATGGCCAGCGTCCGGCACGATGACAAGCTCAGCATGCGGGAGTTGCGCTGCCATGCTCTGACCAATCGTGACGTACTTGGTGTCAAACGCGCCGACGATGAGGAGGACCGGCAGATCCAGTTGTGGCAAGTGATCCCAGAGCGGTGTCATCACACCAGTGCCCATACCGCGTAGGCTATGTGCGAGCCCGCTCGGGCGCTGCGCCAGCCGTTCGGCGCGAATCCGAGCACGGACATCAGCCGGTAAGCGCGCCTGCGAAGCGAAAAGGGGTTGCTGTTCCCAGTATTCGACGAACCAGGCAATACCCCGTTCTTCAATCATGGCCGCGAGGGCCTCGTCCTGGGCCTTACGAGCCGCTCGTTCGCTGGGATCAGCGATGCCAGGTGATGTGCTCTCGAGGATGAGCGCGCTTACACGCGCTGGCGCATGCACGGCAAATGTGAGCGCGAGGCGACCACCAAGTGAGTAGCCCAGCACAATACATTGGTCGATACCGAGCGTGTCCAGCAAGGCGAGCAAGTCGTCTACTGCTTCTTCAAGCGTGTAGCGTGCGGGATCGGTTGGAGCAGCACTCTGCCCATGGCCGATTAAATCGGGAGCAAGCACCTGATATTGTGTTGACCACTCTGGCAAAAACGCGGCCCACGTTGCGCTGCTGCCAGTAAAGCCGTGGAGAAGAAGCAACCCTGGTCCAGTACCGGCCGTCTGAAGGGAAAATGGTATCCCTCGAACAGTAACCAGGCGTGTTGTGGGCTCCATGGGTCCCTCATTGCTCGTATTGTCCGCGAATATTTTGTCCTCCTCACAAACCAAGAAAAACCTTAGTTAACAGCTGCCTGCAGCGCTCGACCTGGCCGCCTTGCCTGCTAGCCGGCTGATCGAGTGGCGACAGCAGCAAGGGCGTCGCGGCCAGCGGCGATCGCCTGCGACCAAAGCGCACGGTGCAGTGCGACGTTCCGTGCTCGCTCAGTGCGCAATTCGATGACTGTAACCCCTGGGCTAGCAAGACTGTCACGAAGGGCTGACTGGAAAGCTGGCCAGGAATTCGGCGTAACATAGTGGAGCCCATAGAGTGCCGCGGCATGGCGGAAGTCGAGGCCGTGCGGCGTACCGAAGAGCAATTCGAAATGGTCGGGATAGGCTGCCTGGGGCAAGAATGAGAAAATCCCGCCACCATCGTTGTTGAGCAGCATGATCGTCGCGCGAAGCGCGTGACGTCGAGCGGCAAGTAAGCCGTTCATATCGTGATAAAACGAGAGATCGCCGATGACGAGCACAACCGGCTCCGAACTGACCGCGGCGACCCCAAGTGCTGTTGAGACAACACCGTCAATGCCATTGACACCACGATTCGCCACGATGCGCAGTGAGCGGGTGGTTGCTGGGAAGAAGCTATCGAGGTCTCGTACCGGCATGCTGTTGCCGACAAACAGGGTCGCACCCTCTGGAAGTAACTGAGCCAACTCAAAGAAGAGGCGTGGTTCAGCGATCTCCGGCATTGCAGCAAGTGCTGCATTGAGAGCTGTTCGGGCTGCCCGATCAGCCTCCTGCCATTGCTTGACCCAAGTAATGTCCAGGGGTGGCTGGTTATTGGCTAAGGCATCAGCGACCGCCTGGCAGAATGGCGTCGGCGGTGCCTGGATAAGTTCATGTGCCAGGTGGGAGGGATCGGGCCAGCCTGCAGGGTCGACGAGGACATGGTCGGCTGCTGGTTGCCCTTCCAAGAACTGCCAGAGCGCCTTCGATGTCGGAATAGCACCCACGCGCAGCACGAAGTCTGGCCTGAGCAGGTAACGCAGCGTCTCATCACGTAGAAGCGCGTCATAGGCGTCAAGAACAAGCGTATCCACGTGCGGGCCAGCTCGTACCTGTGAAAGCGGATCAGCGAGAATCGGATAGCCAGCTACGCTTGCCAGTTTGACGATTGCTGGCCCAAGCTGTGGGTCAGGTTGCGGCCCGGCGATGATCAGGCCGCGCCGGTGTGCGCGAATCCGTTCTACAACCTGTGCCACAGCAAGCGGATCGGCCATTAGCACTGCTGGCCAGCCACAGACGGATGGCCGGTTCGTGTCATCGGTCTGTTGGCGACCGTCGTGGAGGGCAATGCCGTCAGTTGCAGGGATCAGTGGCTCGCGAAACGGGAAGTTGAGATGGACCGGACCCGGCGGGCAGGCACGTGCCGTCATCACAGCACGGGCTGCTAGTGCACGGGCATAGCGGAGGATCTCAGGATGGTGCTCTGGCAGTGGAACGTCCACAAACCATTTGACGAATGGACCGTAGAGCCGTATCTGGTCGATTGTCTGTGCTGCGCCCCAGTCACGTACTTCCGGTGGGCGATCGGCCGTCAGAACGAGCAAGGGGATGTGGCTCGCAGAGGCTTCGACAATGGCTGGCAAGAAATTTGCCGCAGCCGTGCCACTCGTGCAGACAAGTGCAACAGGCTCGTGCAGTGCCTTGGCCATGCCGAGGGCGAAGAATGCGGCGGATCGTTCGTCAAGATGGTCCCACAGCCGCAGCTGTCCAAGGCGAGCTGCCTGCATGACCAGCGGAGTTGAGCGTGATCCAGGAGCAAAGCAGAGATGCTGCACGCCGTTCCGAGCAAGCTCATCAAGGAACGAACCAACAAACGCTGCGAGGGCCCGTGGATCAGCGCTCATCAGCTAACACTCCCAGGGCAGCACGCATCGGCCGCAGTTTCAGCTCTGTCTCTTCCCACTCGCTGTCCGGCTGAGAGGCGGCAACAATGCCACAACCCGCATAAAGCCACGCGACTCCGCCGCGGAGAAGGGCTGAGCGGAGTGTGACGACGAAATCCCCAGATCCTCTTGCATCGATCCAGCCGAGCGTCCCCGCATACCAGCCACGAGCAATTGGCTCGTTCGCACGCAGGAAGGCGAGCGCCGCTGCGCGAGGTTGGCCACCCACAGCCGGTGTTGGGTGCAGCCGATCGACAAGGTCAAAAATCGTTGCTGTGCTATTGAGTGTTCCCGAAATGGGGGTAGCCAGATGCTGGACATTCGGCATCGTGAGCACTGATGGTGCTGGGGAAATGGTGAGTTCGCGGCAGAGCGGAGCCAGCTCGTCACGAATCGCCTCGACAACGAGCTGATGCTCATGGCGATCTTTCGCGCTGGCAAGTAATGCCGCTGCCTTTGCGGCGTCATCGGCTGGCGTGGTGCCGCGCGGTGCTGATCCCGCAAGTGCCATCGTTTCGATATGCTGACCCTGTACTCGGACGAGACGTTCGGGTGTCGCACTCAGAAAGAAGGCATCGCCCCAGCCGAGTGCACAGATGGTGCAGGTTGGGTAGGCGGCTGTAAGCCAACGAAGCGTATGCTCGAGCGTGACTGTTGGACGTTCAACGACAGCGCGGGCTAACACGACTTTTTCGAGGATACCGGCGCGCATCGCTGCTTGTGCGCGCGCAATTAGTTGTGTCCACGCTGCGAAGGAGAGCATCTGGTTCGTATTGGCACGCGTGCTGACATCTGTTTGCGGTGAGACTGACCACGCGTGCTCGATCGGCAACTGCCCCGTGATCGTCAGCTCCCATGCCTGTTCCTGCGTGCCAATTGCAAGGTGCTTGGGCAACACGAGCAACCCTGGAGGAAAGTTCTCCCAAGGGGCAGTACCAGCAGTACCAGAAGAAGTAGGATCAAACGATCGGCCGCCGATGAGGAGTGGCCCGTTGAGCGGCAGACCAGGCAGTGCAACCTGTATGGCTGCGAGTGCTTCCTGGATTGCTCGCGCGCGGTCGCCAGTCGGCCAAGTGGGCAGCATATCAGCAATACCGTACGCGACGATGTGCAGTCCTTCAGTCGGCTGAAGCCAGAGGAAACGCCACACGGACGGTGCAGCAAGGAATCGGCAGATAGGATCAAAGGGGGCTACGACGCGCTGCGTGCAGACGATTGCCTCGGTGAGCGTAAGGGCATGGTGGGTCATGCGTTGCGCTGCCTCTCATCGTTTGTCTCATCAGGGCCAACCGGAAGGCCAACACTGCGCCGGAGGCAAGCGCGAATCGTGGGATACGCGTCCTCCAGTCGTGCAGGCTCGCCGGTCAATGCCCAACGAAGCACGACCTCATGCAATGCGCCGAACCACGCGGTCGCGATAAGCCAGCTGTCCATTGCCGGCAGTGTGCCAGCGGCAATCGCCGCGTCGAGGCTGCGTGCGATCAGTGCAATGACGCGATCATGCATCTGAAGCAGGGCGTGACGGATCTCCGGCCCTGTTCCGAGAGCATCGACGAGAAATAACCGCGTGAGGGAGCGGTGGTTGGCAAACGTGTGCAGGACGACGGCCAATGCGGCGTCGAGTTGCCGTCCAGGATCTGTTTCCGCGGTTATCGCCGCTTCAGCACGCTCGAGCAGTTGTGTACCGAGACGGTCAATCAGTGCGAGGAAGACGGCTTGCTTGTTTGGGAAGTGGAAATAGAGACCGCCTTTGGATGTCGCCGCTTCTTCGGCAATCTCATCCATTGCAGCATCATGGTAACCACGGTTCGTGAAGACTGCCAGTGCTGCATCGAGAATGCGCTCGCGGCGAGCACGAGCACGAGCTTGGCTGGCTGGTGCCACGGTACACACCCCTTGCTGAAAACCGACTCATGCGTCGGTTTCTGTAGGGAGTGTAGCAGTGACGGCTCAAGCACGCAAGGCTATCGCCGGTGTTGCAGTTGCCGAACGGTACGGACCGCAACGTCTGGGACGTCGGTAATGATACCGTCGACACCAAGCGCGGCGAGCGCAGCGATGCGTGGGCCAGTGTCGACGGTCCAAATGTTCACCGCGATGCCAGCGGCGTGGGCTGTGGGGAGGATCAAGGCAAGCTCCGCGTCGCACTGGGTATCCATCGGATGGAGGGCGTCGTACCCAGCGCTGCGGACGTGGTCGAGTTGTTCAGCGAGTGTCGTGATTGGCAAGGTGCAGAGACCAACGCGAATAGTGGGACCATGTGCTCGCAGGACGTCAAGGACGGATGGCGTGAACGATGAGACGAGGAGGCGCTCTGCGAGAGCCGGTTCTTGTTGACAGCGCGTGGCAAGCCAACGGGCGATAGCTTGCCCACGGGCGCGGTCGGCGGCGTCCCAAGGCATGGCCTTGATTTCCACGTTGATGCCAACATGACTGGGGAGCGCCTCGAGCACCTCGTCAAGCGTTGGGAGCATGATCCCTAATCCACGGAAGGGATACGTTGCCCCACCATCGCGCGTGAACCAGTATCCTGCGTCGAGCCGTCGGAGCTCAGCCAACGTCATCTCGTGGACAAGGCCATGGCCGTTGGTGGTTCGATCAACTTCAGCATCGTGACAGACGATCGGCTGCCCGTCGCTGGTGAGACGCAGGTCGAGTTCGACCATGTCAACGCCAAGCTCGGCAGCCAGCACAAATGCGGTCACGGTGTTCTCCGGCGCATAGACTGACGCGCCACGGTGTGCAATCACCCGGGGTGATGTGTGTGTCGTCACTCGCGTTGCTCCAGACCGTACCCCCAGCTCGACATCCATCTGCACTCTCCTTGTTTTCCTACCAGCACCGCCAATCCACTAACAAGTGTGCGCTCGATGACTGCCCAAGGCGTGAAAGGATCGTGAATAATGCTGCGATTTGGATCATCGCGCGTTCACACGGCTGCAACATGTACGGCGTCACAGCTCGCTAGCCTCTGCAATGAAAACAGGCAGCAGGCCTGTTGACGAAGGGGGTGAGCCCTCAATGGCACGTGATGTTGTGCAGCCAGCGGCCGTCTCAGGACTTCACTGGCGAGCCATGCTGACCTGGATGCAGCAGAAGCTTGGCGATTGGCCGCTCTTTGTACTCTTCGCTGGTCCAAATCTTGTCTTGCTCGCCATCTTCACCTATTGGCCACTGCTCTATAACGTGTACTTAAGCTTGACAAGCTGGGATTTGATCGCTCCAGTCAAGCCTTTTGTTGGTTTGACAAACTATCGCAACCTTGCTGCCTCCGCGGAATTTCGCACAGTACTGCTTAACACCGCGATCTTCGCGCTCGGTACCGTTGGTGGAACGACCATTCTTGGGCTTGCGCTAGCGCTGTTACTGAACCTGCGTCTCCGCGGCCGAACACTTGCTCGCGCCATTATCTTCGCCCCGGTCCTGTTGAGTGGGGCAGCGATTAGCGTGTTTTGGATCAACATGCTTGATCCCCGTTTCGGGCTCGTCGCGCTACCGTTGCGTTGGCTGGGCTTGCCTGTTCCCGACTGGCTCAACTCACCGCACTGGGCCATGGTGGCGGTCATACTGGTCTACATTTGGCAAAACACTGGCTTCAGCATGGTGCTCTACCTCGCTGGCCTGCAGAACATCCCCCACGAGCTCTATGAGGCCGCGCGGATCGATGGAGCGGGTGCTGTCGCGTCGTTTCGGCATGTGACACTCCCGCAGCTTGGCCCGACAACCCTCTTCGTCCTGGTCGTATCGGTGATCAACTCCTTCCAAGCCTTCGACTTGATCAAGGTGCTAACGGACGGTGGCCCGGTCAATGCGACCACGACCTTGCTCTTCTACATCTACCAGCAGGGTTTTGTGGCCTTTAACGCTGGACGTGCTGCGGCGGCCTCGATCGTGCTGTTCGTGCTTCTCCTTGGGCTGAGTCTGCTGCAACTGCGGCTTGGTGAACGGAGAGTGCACTATGGCGGCTAAGTCATGGCGATTGCTGCGTCAGCTGCCCTGGTATGGTCTCATGCTCGTCGCTGTGTTCGCTATTGGCTTGCCCCTCTTCTGGGTAGCGACTGGCTCACTGAAGACAACACGCGAGATCTATACCTTCCCGCCGGTGTGGCTACCTCAACATCCGCGGTGGGACAACTTTTCTGCTGCCTGGCATGCTGCTCCATTCGGGCGGTTCTATCTGAATAGCATCATCGTGACACTAGCTGACACTGCCGCCAAGCTCTTCTTTGCGCTTACCACCGCCTACGCATTGGTCTTTCTCAACATCCGTGGGCGCAACCTTGTGTTCTTGTTCGTGCTCGCTGCGCTCTTTGTGCCCGTGCAAGTTACCTTGTTGCCGAATTATCTGACTGTAGGTCGTTTGGGTTGGATCAACACCTATTTTGGCCTTATTGTCCCAATGATGCCCGTTGCTTTCGGCACATTCCTCTTCCGCCAACACTTCCGCACGCTGAGCCGCGAAGTGCTTGATGCAGCCGTCATCGATGGCTGTGGGCACTGGCGATTGCTGTGGGATGTTGTCTTACCGATGTCGCGTCCAGTTGCTGTGACAGTCGGACTCTTAGCGTTAGTCGGACGCTGGAATGACTTTCTCTGGCCGTTAGTCGTGACCAATACCGTTGAGATGCGGACATTACCAGTCGGCATCACCTATCTCTACCAGGTCGAAGGTGTGCAGAACTGGGGGCCGATCTTCGCCGGAACCCTCTTTGTCATGGTGCCAGTGCTTCTGGTCTACATCGTCGCCCAACGCTGGATCGTCAGTGGGATCACTAGTGGGGCTGTGAAGGGATAGGTTCTTGGGCGAGAAGGAGGAACATGTGGTACAGCGGGAGGACCATGGCATGTTGCGTGTCCAGCTGACGCGGCGACGTCTGATGGCTGGTCTCGTTGGAATGAGCGCGGCTACCCTCCTTGCAGCCTGCGGTCAGAACCAATCAGCGAGTCCAACGGCCAATGCACCGGCTGTGCAGGCGGCTACCCCTACGCCTGCCCCAGCGACTGCAGCGTCAGCCGCAACCCCGAGTAAGACGATGGCAGCGACTGGTGCGCCTGCAGTGGTGACACAGACTGGCTCCAAAGTGAAGGTCACCTATTGGGGATCCTTTAGTGGAAACTTAGGCGAAGCCGAGCAGGAGGTGGTGCGCCGATTCAATGCCTCCCAGAATGACGTCGAAGTCACCTACCAGTATCAGGGGAGCTATGAGGATACGGCACAAAAGCTTACCCAGGCGTTGGCTGCAAAACAGACGCCTGACATCGTCCTCCTCTCGGATGTCTGGTGGTTCAAATTCTATCTCAACGACGTACTCCAGCCACTCAATGACTTCTTTGCACAGGCCAAGATCGATCTGAGCGATTATGTCGATCCTCTGATTAACGAAGGAACACGGAAAGGCCAGGTCTACTGGGTGCCATTTGCGCGTTCGACGCCGCTCTTCTACTACAACAAGGCTGCCTGGTCGGAGGCGGGATTGCCCGATCGTGGTCCTGAGACCTGGGATGAGTTTCTCCAGTGGGTGCCCAAACTGCTGAAACAGGATGGGGGCAAAACTACTCGTTTCGCCTTTGCTCACCCAAACGCTGCCAGCTATGCTGCCTGGGTCTTCCAGCCGGTAGTGTGGCAGTGGGGTGGAAAGTATTCTGACCCTGACTTCACCATTCATCTTCAGGAGCAACCAGCGGTCGAGGCGGGGCGCTTCTGGCAGCGCTCGATCACTGAGGGTTGGGCGGTTTCATCAAAGGATCCCAATGCTGACTTTTTGAATGGCGTCACGGCAGCAATGCTCGCTTCAACCGGCAGCCTTGCCGGGCTGGAACAATCAGCGAAGTTTCCCGTTGGGACAGCGATGCTGCCGAAGGGGCCGGCCGGATTCGGTTGCTGCACCGGTGGATCAGGCTTAGCGATTCTCAAAGGCAAGCCCGCTGAGGTGCAGCGAGCTGCGTTCCAGTACGTGGCCTTCGCGACGTCACCGGAAATGACGACGTTCTGGTCGCAAAAGACTGGATACATGCCTGTGCGTAAATCGGCAGCCCAAAGCACAGCAATGCAGCAGTACTTCCAGAATCATCCCAATTTCAAGACTGCAGTTGATCAGTTGCCCAAGACCCGGCCGCAGGATGCCGCACGGGTGTGGATTCCGAATGGTGACCAGATCATCGGCAAAGGCCTTGAACGCGTAACGATTCAGCGCGAAGATCCCCAAAATGTGTTTAACGATGTTGCGCGTACCTTGACGGATGCGGCGAAACCAGTGGTCGAGCAGCTCAAGCGGCGAGAAGGCTAGCGAGGATCCGCACAAGCGTGGGCATGAGCATTGGATGCTCATGCCCATTGCAGCAGGAGTTTGCCATGCTCGTTCGTTCGGGCAATCCCGATATGGATGGGCGCATGGCCGACCGGATCGTGGGCAAGATCCCGCAGGAGTAATGGGATCGTCTCTCGCGTATTGTCAATCAGCGGGAGGGTGTCGAGTAGCGGAATCGGTACCCAGAACAGTGCACCCTCCCGCATTGTTCTCGCCAAGGTTAGAGTATCGCCTCGTTCGAGCGGGGGCTGGAGCGTTGGGGGCAGCGTGCGAATCGTCCCAGTAAAGTAGCAGAGGAGAGTAAGCGCCTCGCCAGGGCGCGCATGCAACAAGACCCGTCGGAGTCGTAACCGATCAACATGCTCAGGAGTGATGCCAGCTTCCTCGGCAAGTTCTCGCCAAGCAGCAGCGGACAGGTCAGTAAACTCGGCGGGCTCAACGCGCCCGCCAAGTCCAGTCCATTGACCTGCGAAGGCTTTGTGTGGCGACCGCTGCAAGAGGAGACACGAGCGGCCATGGAGCAACACAATGCAGGTATATGCTTCGATGCCAGACGGCATTATGCCGGGCATCACCGCTGCTCCTCTGCCTTAGGCGACAGGCGTGCCGCAGGAGGCGTCTTCAAACGGGTCCCATTGGAGCGCCTCATCAAGCGAGGCAAACCAGGCTGCCTCAGTTGGATTCAGCACCGCAATGACTTCGGCATCGAGATGTTCGACAAAGTAGCGGAACGAGGCTGGCATGACGCTAATCACGCTCGGCGATTGGGCGAGGAACGAGAGAACGTCGAGTTCGCCCTCACGCATGGTAATCAACGTCTCGTCAGCACCATCGCAGAATCGATTGGTAGCAAGATACGCGATGCCCGGAACGATCGGTACCGGGCTTGTATGACGAATGATCCAGTAGCGTGGTCGGCTAGCCAGCCAGGGACAATCACCTGGCTGTTCTTGATCCCCGATCAGCGCGCCGGGGCTCTCTTCATGTGACTCCACAGATGAACCGTCCTCTCCCACCACACCACTAAGTATAGCCCACTACACTGCCTTCGCCAGATGGGCGATCTGCTCTCGTGCCTTGCATCGCTTGGATTGTGTACGTACACTATGGCATACTGGAGTAAAACCAGGGTGCTCGATCGTGGTGCATCGACATGTGAATGCGAGGGATAAGGCAATGGGCGCCGTGATGCCAGAGCTGGAAGCCAGTCCATTCCCATTCCGTTCAGCTCCGCCGGTCGTGAAGCTGGTACGGACGGAATCAGCGAACCATCCGTTTGCCTTAACGGTCGCAGCTGCGTGGTCTTGCTACGGTGCCCGGCCCTCAAGTGTTGAGCGAGTGCTCGATGTTCTCGCCGCTGACGGCCAACCGAGTGATGACGTGCGGGCGGCTCGTCGAGAACGTGCGATGCGACTGTATCCCGAGCTGTTCGAAGCAGGCCATCACACGACGTTCCAGCATGCACACTTTGTCTTTGTGCTCGATGGTGTCTCACGGCTTGCGATCTGGTCGTTTTTTCATCAGCACCCTTACTATAACTCCGAACAGGTTTCCCAGCGCTATCGTGAAGTCTCAGGCAAAACGATGGTGACGCCTGATTTGCCTGAGCCCCTCTTGCAAATCTATCAACAGGCTGTTCAACGGGCGCTTGACGGCTACCGTCGCCTGGTTGAACTCCTCACTCCTGACATTACCGCTCGGTATGCTCGCGTGTTCCCAGCGCGTGTAAAGGCGCAGGGCCCTGAAGCTGAGCGCCGTGTCCGAACGGCAGTGCAGCGCCATGCGCAAGAGGTTGCGCGCTACGTCTTGCCCCTCGCAACGCCTGCACATCTCTACCACACGATTAACGGGTTGACCTTGCTCCGGTATGCCGTCTTGGCTGAGCAACTCGATGCCCCGGCTGAAGTGCGTTACATCGTCGGGCAAATGGTCCAGGAAGTGCTGAAAGTCGACCCCAACTTCCTCGGGACGCCTGAGCGGCCGCTCGACCTGCGCGCACTGTCGCTTGAAGACACGCTGGAATATCAGGTTCTGACGAATTTCCGTGACAGCCTTGTCCATGCTGCCGATGAGGCGTTCTTCGAAGAGTTTGATGCGGCCTTGGATGGTTATTCCTCGAAGCTGGTGAGCTATAACCCAAATGCCGAGCGTCTACTTGCTGATGCTGTCCGTGCTGTCCTTGGGCTCCCACGCCGTGCACTCTCTGATGCTGATGCTATTGCACGTGTGCTCGATCCAGCGCAGAATCCATATCTCGGCCACCCACTGTTCCTTGGGATGCACAGTAAGTTGATGCTCACCCTGAGCCACGTAACGTTTACGTTCCAAAAGCGTATTAGTGGTGCTGAAGATGCGCAAAGTCAGCGCCACCGCAGTATTTTTGCCTCACGCCCCGTCCTGCTGGCCCATCTCCGACCGGAGGCAGACGTTATTGTGCCGGAGGATATCGCGCGCGTTCCGGCTGCACTCGAGGAATACCATGCGACAATCCAAGCGCTTTGGAATGCGAAAAACCGGCTGCTGGATGCCGGGGTTTCACCCGATGTTGCCCTCTATCTTCTGCCGAATGCACACCGGGTACGCTTTTATGAGACTGGTAGCTTGTTGAACTATCTGTGGAAGTGGGTGAAGCGGTTGTGCTTCAACGCGCAGCGGGAAATTTTTGAGACAGCGCGACAGGAGACCGAGCAGGTCAAGCGTGTTCTTCCCCTGATCGGTCAATATATCGCCTGCCCACCGTGTGTCCTGCGTGATCGTGCTGGCACGCGACCACCGTGTCCGGAAGGCGAGCGCTACTGCGGCATCCCTGTCTGGCGCAACTACGTGTTCGAGGACTTGGCGGATCGACGTGTTCTCTGAACCACAATGAAGGCTGCTCCAAGTAACATGAGTGTCGCGCTGAGATAACCGAAGACAAGGAAGATCACGGCGCTACCAAGCGTGCCTGAGATCGCTTCAACGTGTTGAATCCGGCTGATGTAGAATCCAAAGCCAAGCTTGAGGAGCTCAAATCCAACAGCACTGAGCAATGCACCTGGCCAGGCGTGGCGTAAAGCGGGCGGCTGACTGGGAATGATCCGGAACACAGCGAGAAAGAGCAGGAATGAAAGAGCGAGGGCGACGAGCGAGCTAAAAACAGGCACAAGCGGCCCAATGCCAAGCCATTGCATAAGGTGCCGAAGGATCACGAGACCAGCAGTCGCAACAGTCGAGAGGACGAGCAGTATTCCACTCACCATAACCAGAAGTGTATCCCGTAAGCGCACGAGTAATGCAAAGCGTGGGGTCCCAGGACCAAAGAAGACGTTGAGCCCCTGGCGCAGTGCGCCAACTGCTTGACTGGCGGACCAGGCTGCGAGCACAAGGCTGATGATCCCCGCAACTCCACCCTGGCGGGTAGCAAGAGACTCAACGAGATGTGCCAGTGTATCGCGGATTTGTGAAGTTGCCGGTAGTTGGGTGTAAAGAAACGTTAAGACGCGTGCTTGAGCGTTGACATCACGGAGCACGATGCTTACGACCGTAACAAGTGCGAACAGCAACGGGATCAATGAAAAGAGCGCATAATAGGCGATAGCAGCGGCATAGGTACCGCCCTGCCGACTGGTGAACAACGAGATTGTTTGGATTATGGTGCCAAGCACTGGCGTAAGCTGGATACGCTGCCAAAGCGTACGAAGTTGTGCACTGCGGCTCTGCGGTGGGCGCTGCTCGCGAACTCTGACCCGCTCACGAGTTGAACGAGTTTCCATTGGTGAATGCACAACGTTTGCTCCTTCCGTGAGGCAGTTATAATGCCGAGTGAAACGTCGGGAAGCATTACATTCAATGGCCAGCGTACCATACCTATCTTCCGTGATCCAAAGGAGCGGCAACGGCAGGTGCGCCGGACGCTCATTCTCGTGCTGGCCTGCAACCTTTTGGTCGCCCTCGCGAAGCTTAGCTATGGATTGCTCACCCAGAGTCTCAGCATGACCGCCGATGGGCTCAACTCGTTGATGGATGCTGCAGCGAATATTGTGGGCTTAGTCGGCGTGGAAGTGGCTGCGCGTCCTCCAGACAGTAGCCACCCGTATGGCCACCGACGGTTTGAAACCCTTGCGTCATTGCTCATCGCTGCCACCATGGTGCTCGCGGTGACACAAATTCTTGAATCAGCGTGGCATCGCATTCAGTCCGGTGAGCGCCCGGATGTTACCCCGCTGAGCTTCGTCGTGATGGTTATAACCTTGGTGATCAACCTCGGCGTGTCTTTCCTCGAGCGGCGGCGTGCAGTAGCATTGCATAGCTCGATCCTCAGTGCTGATGCGAAACATACTGCTGCCGATGCGCTCGTCTCAACTGGCGTTATCGTTGGCCTTGTTGGTGTCCGGCTTGGGTATCCATGGGCAGACCTGGTCGTCAGCATTGGTGTCGCAGGCGTCATTGCGTGGGGTGCATGGACGGCGTTGCGCGATGCAGCGCAGGTCTTAGCCGATCGTGCCGTAGTTTCCGCCGAAACGGTTGAACAAGCAGCCCGGGCCGTTCCCGGTGTTGTTGGGGTTCATGGCGTACGAACACGAGGCGGCGAAGGCATGATTTGGGTCGATCTGCATATCCAGGTTGCGCCCCAGCTGCGGGTCGATGAAGCCCATGAGATTGCGAGCCAAGTTGCCCAACAGGTGGAAGCAGCCCTTGGCCTTCCCGCTGATGTTGTTGTCCACGTCGAGCCAGCGACCGCAGAACACTTACAGCCACAGCGCGGCTACGAACCATGGCGCGGTCGCTCAACCTGAATCCTGTGCCTGTGCTATCCTTATCCTAGCTTCCAGCTTCTGAGAAGAGCAGGCGGTACCTCGCCTGGAGGAGCGTACCATGTCATCGCGGTTGCAAGTTGTCCTCTGGTTTGTGCTCCCGATTTTCGCGCTCTTGGGCCTGCTCACGTTTGCTGGATGGGTGAGTGGCGCACTTGCTGGCATCTTGCTCATCGTGCTAACCGGATTCATCTTTCTTGCGCTGCTGCTCACCCGGCAGAGCGATGAGCGGCGCCCGTCACCATAGACAATGGCGTCAGGTAAGGCACACGAGTGTTGACCGCATCGCTGCTTGCTTTTGGTAGGGAACAGGAGCCGCACTGTCAGCCAACGTATTGCCACTTGAGGGGATACGGTGGCTGTACATGCTGGCCTCCGACCCCTCAAGTGGCGCTGTGCCCGTTGCGTGTCACGCTCGACGTCGTGCCTGGCTAGAGTGCGATGCCAAAGTGATGGCGGAGGAAGTAGATCAGGAATGCCAGGCTAACAATATAGAGTGCTGGATGAACCTGCCGCGCCTTTCCACGGAAGATCTTAAGCAAGGTCCATAGAACGAAGCCTGCGCCAATTCCGTTGGTAATGTTGTATGTCAGCGGCATCAGGAGCATCGTTGCGGCGACTGGCAAACCGATTTCAAGGTTTGTGAAATCGATGCCACCAAGACGGATTTGGCGACCGTCTTCAGCCTCAGCTTCAGCTTCGCTCAGTACACCCATCATCATCCAGCCAACAATGATCAGTGCGGGTGCTGTTGCTTGTTGGGGCACAACACCAACAATTGGCCAAAATGGCATGGCGAGCAGGAAGAGCAATCCCGTTACGACTGAGACAAGGCCACTCCGTCCACCGACTCCAATGCCAGCGGCTGATTCGATGTACGTCGTCGCCGACGAGCAGCTCGCCAAGCCACCTGCTATGGCAGCGAGTGAGTCGACGAGCAGCGCGCGCTGTGCCTGTGGAAACTCGCCTTTTTCATTCAGGTAGCCAGCCTGACGACCGACACCAATGAGGGTGCCCATGGTGTCGAAAAAGTCGGCCATCATGATCGACAGCACAATCAGAAGTGCTGTGATGACGCCGAGCTTAGTGAAGAAACTGAAACTAACATCGCCAATGCGACTAAAATCCGGTGCTGCAAACCAACGGGAGGGCAATTGGGCGACGCCGGGCGGAAACGCGTTGGTTCCGGTCACGGCACGAATAATGATGGCGATAATGGTTGTGCCGAGAATCCCCCAGAGCAGTGCGCCCCGAACGTTTCGTGCCAGAAGGAAAAGCGTCAACGCGAGGCCGATGAAGGTAATGAGGACGGGAATTCCCTTGAGATCACCCATCCGAACGAGCGTCGCTGGATCAGCCTGAACAATGCCGCCATCAACTAACCCGATGAAGAAGATGAAGAGACCAATTCCGACAGAAATGCCTTGCTTGAGCTCGAGTGGCACAACCTCCATCACATAGCGGCGGATGCCGAGGACGACGAGCAGGGTAATGACGATGCCTTCAGCAACAATCACACCCATTGCCTGGTGTGCCGTGAGTCCCATTGCCCCCATGAGCTGATAGGTCACCACTGCGTTTAATCCCATGCCAGGAGCCAGAGCATAGGCGCGGTTCGTTGCCAAGCCCATGGCAATGGTCATAATCCCGGCAACGAGTGCCGTTGAGGTAGTAACCGCCGAGACGGTCAGCTGATCGGGAACCTTCGCTGAGGTAAGGATTGCTGGATTGACGAAGATAATATAGGCCATGACCATAAAGGTCGTGAGACCGGCCATGATCTCGGTACGAAGGTCTGTGCCGAGTTCACTGAGATGGAAGATTCGATCGAAGAAGCCCTGTTCCTGCGCCTTGGGGACAGCACTCCGCATGGGGCGGCTTGCCTGGCTGCTCATGCAACCTCCTCTCCACGCCGCGACCAACGGCAGTGTAGTGTACGGTCGCGGCGTGGAGAACGCAATAGGTTTGTTAGTGCACAGTAACTTGGGTCGGATGCAGGTCGCGTGGCCCTTCGTAGCGTACTCGCGGCCGGAAGAGCCGATTATGGGCATGTTGCTCGGCAACGTGGGCGACCAGGCCAGCAGTACGGGCTACCAGGAAAATCGGCGTATCAAGATCAATCGGGATGCCGAGCAAGTAGTAAATGAGGCCAACTGGGTAGTCCGCGTTCGGGAAGAGTCCCTTCTCGCGATGCATTGTTTCTTCAACGATCTGGTAGATGCGATAGAGTTCCTCGCCCTGGGGATGGCGTTTGGCGAGTTCGGGAATGAAGTCCTTCATCAAGGCAGCGCGTGGGTCATACTTCTTCATGTAAACCCGGTGGCCAAAGCCCATGATGCGCTCTTTGCGCGCGAGCCGGTCAAGGATATAGCGCTCGGCCACGTCGGCCCCGCCTTGCTCCAGAATGTCCAGCAACATGTGCGCGACCGCTTCGTTGGCGCCGCCGTGGAGTGGCCCCTTCAGCGAGGCGGTTGCGCCAGTGACTGCACCATAGAGATCAGATAACGTGGAGGCAATGACACGGGCGGCGAAGGTTGAATTCGGCATCTCATGCTCAATGTAGCATGTGAGTGTCAGGTCGAAGATGCGACGGGCAGTCTCATCTGGCTTCTGTCCGGTAATCATGTAGAGAAAGTTCTCGCTAAAGCCGAGAGATGGATCGGGCTCAACAACTGGTTGATCATGGAGCACACGGTAAGCATTTGCCGTAATGACTGGCATACGAGCGAGGAGTCGTGTCCCCATCGCGATGTCATTCTCGGGTGTTGGTGTGCGGAGCATCGCGGGGTCTTCGTAACTTGCAAGGAAGGAGATTGCTGTTCGCTGGGCGTCCATGACAGCCGTTGTCTTCGGCATCAACTGGAAGAGCTGATAGACCTCTTGGGGGACAACGGCATCCTCACGCAACCGTTGGTCGAACGCGGCAAGTTCCTCGTCATTGGGGAGATGGCCGTGGATGACGAGATAGGCGACCGGGACATACGACAGGTGACGGGCCAATTCAATTAAGTCGTACCCCCGCACCAGAATCTGGCCGTGGTCGACATCAAGGTATGAGATCTCGGTGATCGTCGCGATCACCCCTTCAAGTCCGGGACTATACGTTTCTTGCGCCATGGTGCGCCTCCTCCGCTAACTGACGGTCAAACCGCTCATACGCATCATACGCAATAAGCTGGTACAGCTCGCTTCGCGTGAACATGTGTGTGATCCACGCCTGCTGGTCTCCCTGCTGCGCAAGTGCGGTGAAGAAGCGGTGGACTGCCTGCAACGCGACACGGAGCGCTGAAACTGGATAGATCACAATTTGGTAGCCCAATGCCGCAAGTTCGTCGGCAGGAATGAGTGGGCTCTTGCCAAATTCGGTCATGTTGGCCAAGAGCGGCCCACCGACAGCTTGGGCAAAGGTTGCGAATTCGTCACGTGACAGCAGGGCTTCGGGGAAGATAATATCGGCACCAGCAGCACGATAGAGCCGAGCCCGCTCGATGGCACCGTCCAATCCCTCGATGGCGCGTGCATCGGTCCGTGCAACGATGAGGAGACTGTGTCGTGCACGGCGCGCGGCGTGAATCTTCTCGACCATTGCGTCAGGTGGGATGAGTCGCTTGCCCTCGAGGTGCCCACAGCGTTTGGGATTTTCCTGGTCTTCAATCTGTATTGCGGCTGCGCCTGCTTCTTCCAGCTCGCGCACGGTTCGTGCGACGTTGAGGGCTCCTCCGAAGCCGGTGTCGGCATCGACAATGAGCGGAAGTCGCGATGCGGCAACGATCTGTCGTACTGCTGTCACGAGTTCGGAGAGCGTAAAGAGCCCAAGGTCAGGAAGGCCAAGAAGGGCGGAGAAGGCTGCGCCGGAGAAATAGAGGCAGCGAAAACCGGCTTCTCGGGCGAGCAGAGCGATGACTGGGGCGAAGACGCCAGGGGTAATCAGCAGTCGCTCGTCACGGAGCAGCTGCGCGAGTTCGCGAGCGAGTGCTCCAGCTGGCGGAAGTGGCTGGAAGGCCGGCGGAAGCGTTGTGGTATTGTCCTCGTCCATCACAACACCAGGCTTTCTGTCAATGTCCGGACTGAATGGTTCTCCAGTTGCCAAATGATGTCGTGTACCCGGGTGCATCCATCTTCGCCGAGCAGTGGTGTTGCCATGTGGCGGAATTTCTGCTCGACTTGCTGATCGGTCATCGGATTCTTCGCGTGACCAAGGGGATACCGCACTTCGCGTGAGAACCGCCGTCCATCCTGTGTTGTGACGGTGATTCGGTTGGGAATGCCCTCGGGATAGCCCGCCGTCAGCTCAGGATCTTCGCGGAGCTGGACATGGTTCGCAAGGAAATCGAGGATCGCTGGATCTTGGAATCGTTCAGGCCGGAAGCTTTCGGCATCAATCTTCCCATCGAAGAGTGCAACGACAGTAATGTAGGGCAGTGAATGGTCCGCTGTCTCACGGGTCTTCGGCCGCCACTTTTCTGGATCCTTGGCAATGATCTCGTAGCCTGCCCGGAATGTCTCGATTTCAACGTGGGCGATCTGTTTGGGATCACCGATCTCAGCACGCAATGCCAGCGCAGCATCGACCGCACTCTGTGCGTGATATTCAACTGGCCAGGCCTTGATGTACGTGTCACAGATGCGCCGTGGTGCAGGAAACTGCGCAAGGCGGTCAATGGCGGCAGGGTTCGGGATCTCGCCGCCGAGGAGCTGGCGGACGAAGCCCATTTCACCGAGGAATGGAGCGAAGGGGCCGGAGACACCGTGTGCAGCAAGCAACGTGCTATAGACGGCGTGACGCACAGCATCGGCGGCTGCAAAGCCTTTCCACATGGATAGCTCGCCAGCCCGCGTCTGTCGCATCGCAGCGTGTGGGACAACGGTGATGGCTAGCGCGTGTTCGGCCTGTTCTGTCGTGAGCCCAAGCAGTCTCGCTGCGCCGCAGGCCGTGCCAATCGCTGTGACGCTCACGTGGTCCCAGCCATGGGCGCGCAGCGAGAAGGCGTCACACAGCGAAACCCCAACTTCGTAAGCAATAACAATGGCCTCGAGCAGCCGTTGGCCGTCGAGACCAGCCCATTCAGCCAGAGCCACGAGCCCAGGAATCATGTCGCTCGGGTGGAGTGGCTCCAGGCTTAAGTAGGTATCGTTGAAGTCGAGGTAACGAACAGCAACGCCATTTGCCAGTGTCGCTGCCTCTGGATGCACACGCCGTGTCGTGCCCCAGATGGCGCTGCCGTGGTCATCAGTGGGCAGCGTGTAGGCATAGCGGCGTGCGGCGCGTGGCGCGGCAGCACCGAACGCACCAAACGCCACGCCAATCGCATCAAGGATGCGTCGTTTCGCTTCGTGGAGTGCTTCCGGCGGAAATGCCAGCTGAGGTGCGACGCTATACTCCGCAAGCGTGCGGGAAATCCGGTCGCTCATTGCTGGTGTCCTTCCCCCTCCGGCTCGGCCAGCGCGGGCCAAGCCCCCTGTCTGCCTTTATTATCGCGCAGTTGATCCGTAATGGACAGGCCAGCTGTCCTGGTCGATGGTAAGGAGTTCCCACGCGAGCGTCAGTGCGCGTGGGAACTTTCGGTAAGGAACGGTACGACAGCGGACAGAAAGGCCACTGGCGCTTCGGTGTGAATGCTATGACCATGCCCTGGGAACTCGACGACGGCAAGATGCGCGGCAGCCTCACGGATTGCGTACAGAGTCTCATCGTCAATGACGCCACCAACCTGTGGGTCGCCACGGAGCAGGAGAGTTGGCTGGTGGAGTTGATGGAGAAGGGCCAGTGGCTCGCGGTCTTCCGGCACAGGATCAAGCAAGGCAAGGAAAGGTCCGTCAGCAGTCTCGACAAGCCACTGTGCCGCCCGTTGCCGGTCAGCAGGGTCACGCTCAGGCTCGAGCTCAGCGAACAGTGCTTCAGCACGAGCCAGCCCACCATGCTTTGCTTCGAGAAGTGCTTCAAGCCAGAGGCGTGTGCTCGGCGTGATACCGGCAAGCGGTGGATCTTCGAGAACGATGCGGGTAACCTGTGTTGGATAGGCAACAGCAAGTTTGAGTGCGATGAGGCCGCCTAACGAATGGCCGATGACCATTGCGGGCTGGCTACTCGTGTTCGCGATGAGTGCTGCGATGTCAGCAGCATAGTCGGCAAGCGTGTAGCCACTGGCAGGTTTGGCGCTCCGTGCATGACCGCGCAAGTCGGGAGCGAGCACCTGGAAGTGGGTTGCCAGCGTTGGCAATACTGGTTCCCAACTCTCCCAGCGGTCAAACAGGCCGTGAAGTAAGACGAGGAGTGGAGCGGTTGCATCGCCAGCACGGTGCACCCACAGCCTCATGCCATGCTGGATCGGAACGCTTGCTTCTGTCATCATCCCTCCGTGATTCACATGTTATATTGGCCACGCTGCAGCCTGCGTTACGGTGCAACTGTTATTGGAATTTCAACGCGATTTGTTGGTGAGCCGTCGCGTGGCGAGAGCTCAAACGCAATGACATTCACCGGTGTCGGTTTCTGGAGTGGCAGTTGCACCGTTACTTCAAAGGTGCCACGTGTACCACTGCCGGAGGTTGCAGTGACTGGTTGATCGGCCAGAACTGTGCCACGCGTGTCAGTGATGGACAGATGGAACGTCGCTTCGAAGACGTTGGCGGTCCCCCAGATTCGCAGGGGCGTTGACACGGTATCGCCCGGCGCTGGCGACTCGATGAAGATTGCCGGCAGCAGGTCTTCGAAGACTGCCCGAGTGAATGGTGCGTTGGAAGTCAGACCAGCGGCTTGTGGCTCGATCGGTACGCCGTCGACTGTAATGAGCACACTCCGAACCGTTGGAAACTGTGTGAGCGTAAAGACGACTTCCGCAACCCGTTGTTTGAGAAGGCTTGCTGTTGCCTCGCTTGTGAAGGAGCTTGAAAGGTCAACAGTTGCTTGGTCGCCGTTGATCGTGAGTTTGTGAAGCTGTGTGCCAGACGGAATTGCACTGCGAAATCCGAGTGACTGTTCGGCTTGGGTCGGTCCAGCCAAAAGTGCCTGCAGTGCGGTGCTGCCGATTTGGCTTGTGCGCTCAAGATTGCGATGCACAACGCCTAGCTTGCCGTTCCGGAAGAAGTAGAGGGAGAGTGTGGTCGTTGTCGCTGTGGTTGGGGTTAGCGTAGCGGTTACGGCAGGGGTCGGGGGCGGCGTCGCGGTAGCGTCGGAGGGGGTTGCGGTCGCTGTGCTTGCTGATGTCGCTGATGGGACGAGCGGTGTCGTTGTCGGCGACGGTACTGCTTGACAAGCAACGATCACGAGCAGGCCAAGCACCAAAAGGAGGATCAGCTTTGATTGCACACGCATTCTCACTCCTTCAATCCTCGAGTAGTGGGGAGCAGGCATGGCGGGCGATTTTACGCTTCTAGGGTAACACACTGACTCCTTAGCCGAGCAGGGCTCGTTCGTCAGGGTCAGCGCTTGCCAAGCCAAGTGCTTCTCGTGCTTCAGCGACGACCGTCAAGGAGCCTGTTGCAACAATCAGGTCGTCGACACCAGCCTGTTCACGAGCCAATGCGAGTGCTGCCGCAACACTTGGTGCTGTCATGGCGTCAACGTGAGGACGAAGCTGTCGTGCGACTTCGACAATCTCTTCTGGCGCGCGGATTCGCGGGCTGTGGGTGGGAACGGCAATGAGGCGGGTACAGAGCGGCAAGAGCGGCGTGAGGAACGCCAGCAGGTCTTTATCGCGCGCCAGCCCAATAATTGCAGTCAAATGTGTCCACTGAAAGTGGGTACAGAGCGCCGTAGCAAGTGCCTGAGCGGATTCACGATTGTGTGCGGCATCCAACACAATCGTTGGCCGTTCCTGCACAACTTCGAGTCGGCCAGGCCAACGCACCGCTGCTACCCCGTGGCGGATTGCAGTGTCGGGCACATCAATGCCCTGCTGGCTAAGCGAGTGGGCGATAGTGATGGCAACGCCTGCATTCTCCACCTGATGCTGCCCCAGCAAGCCGCTTCGCAGCCCCTCTAGCTGGCCTCCTGGCCCGACGTAGGTAAACGCTTCGGGCGTTCCCCGAACATGCCAATCGCGATCACCGAGCCAGAGTAGCGCGTTCTGTTGTGCAGCCGTCGCAATGATCACTGCTGCAGCTTCGGGCGCTTGTGGCGCAGAGACGACTGGACGTCCCGGCTTGATAATGCCTGCTTTCTCACGCGCGATTGCATCCAGAGTGTTGCCGAGAATGTGCATGTGGTCAAACCCAATCCGGGTAATGGCTGCAACGGTCGGTAGGACGACATTCGTGGCATCCAGTCGGCCACCGAGGCCTACCTCAATAACAGCAATATCCACGTCAGCGCGTGCAAAGGCAAGAAAAGCAAGGGCCGTGGTAAGTTCAAAGGCGGTCGCTTCGCCAAGGTCAGGATGCGCAGCAGCAAGATGTTCGTTTGCGCTTGCAAGTTCCTGTAAAAGCGTTGCAAAGACATCAGGAGCAAGGGGCTGATGATCAAGCTGAAAACGCTCGCGAAACGTGTGTAAGTGTGGTGAGGTGTAGAGACCGGTGCGGTAGCCGGCTGCATGCGCAATGGTGGCGATGAACGCAGCAGTTGAGCCTTTTCCCTTTGTCCCTGCAATGTGCACAACGGGATACTGCTGATGCGGATTGCCAACGAGGGCCAGCAAGTGCCGGGTGCGCTCCAGACCGGCACCTTCATCACCAAACGGATTGGCGACAAAGCCGCGATCATAGCCAGCGCGAGCGCTGAGATAGCGAATCGCCTCGTGATAGCTCCATGGGTGAGCGCGAGTCATCGGCAGGCCTCCTCTGCTGGCTTTAGCATACCCGGAGGAGGGGGATTTTCGCTTGTTTCCTGGTTCGCTTATACTTTTGCGGCAGCGCTGTGTCCAGGCATTGTGCCGTCGCGACACACGAACAGCCCGGTGAATATGGAGGCAGGAGCACGCGGGAGGGGTAAAGGGCGAGCGCGGCATACCGACTATTCCTGCTATTCCTGGTATGCCGGAGGCAAGTCAACCTTCTGCTGGTTCCCCATCGGCTGTGGCAAAGGCAAGACAATACAGGAGGAAGGGACGTGCTATTCGGGGCAGAATCTAATCTCGATCTTGCGCAGGCCCTGTTTGACCTCGGCGGTGTGTTGTTTGGCGAGTTCGATTTAGGGCCAACAGCTGGGCGTTCGCCGGTATATATTAACCCGCGGGTTCTCATTAGCGAACCAAGCGTCTTGCGACGTATTGCTCAGCTGATCTATCATGAGATTCAAGCCGATCAAGCACGCCGTCGTCCACGACTTGCGAGCTTTCGGGCTGTTGCCGGCGTCCCAATGGGCGGCTTGCATCTGGCCACCGCCTTTGCGCTGGTTAGTGATACCCCGCTGATTTACATTCGTCCTGACACGCAGGAACCAGTGATCGAAGGGCGAATTATTCCTGGTCAAACGGTCCTTGTCATCGATGACCTCATGACTGGCGGGACAAGCTTGCTCCGTACAGCCAAAACGCTCGAAGACGCTGGACTGGTCGTGCGGGATTTCATTGTCCTGATCGATCGGGAGCAAGGCGGCGTTGAGCGGCTACGTGAGCACGGCTATCATGTTCTGCCAATCCTCCGGCTCCGCACGATGCTCACCTACTACTATGAAAGCGGCCAGCTTGACAGCGCGCGGTATCGCACGATTATGGCGTATCTCGAGCAGACTGGCCGCCGGCCGGCTGCACTGCCGCCTGAAGAGGAATGAAGGAATAACGTATTGCCGAGAGGGAAAGCATGGCTGAGGTTGTCGATGTCTTGGGTCTGCGCGCCCAACTCTTCGATTTAGAGCAGCCACGTACTGCGACGATGCCGATCCATCCCTCACATCGCCCTGGATACCACTACGCGCTTTATCGGCGCCATGAAGATACGTACGCGCCAGAACGAGGCCCGCGGTCAAGCGCGTCTGGTCTCGTTGTTTGCATGGAGCACAGTGGTACGCATATTGATGCGCCGTGTCATCAGGCAGAACACCTGATGTTGACTGGGGGTGTTCGTGCGCAAGACGTTGAAGGACCGTCTGGCTTCCGAACGCTCTCGATCGACCAGGTAGCACCGTTGGTTGGCCCAGCCGTTGTGCTCGATGTGCCACGGGCAAAAGGTGTTGATGAACTGCCAGATCGCTATGCCATTACGGTTGAAGATCTTGAAGCCTGTTGCGCAACGCAGGGCGTCACCATCGAACCTGGTGATATTGTGCTTGTGCGAACTGGGAATGCCCGCTATTGGCATGACACTGAGCGGTACCTGGCTGGTCCGGGCATTGCTGGCAAAACGTCACACTGGCTTGCTGAACGCGGAATCCGCGCTGTTGGAGCAGACAATATGGCCTGGGACGTCATCGGTGTCGTTGATCCGGATATCGGCAGTGATTTGCCAGGGCATCTCATCCTGCTTGCTCGACGCGGCATCCTCATCATCGAGAACCTCTATCTTGAAGAACTTGTCGCTGCCGGGGTACACCGCTGCACGTTCGTTTGCACTCCCCTAAAGTTCGTCGGCGCGACGGGCTCTCCCGTGCGGCCGATTGCCCTCGTCCCGCTCACTTAGTCATTCCTCAACTCTTCCCCTTGCGTCTCTGGCTCTTTCAGGAGTACGCTTGTGCCGAGGCAATTTAGCCTCGGCTAAATTATAGTGGCGCGGGAAGGGAACAACGATGGCGCGACCGGGGCAAGCAGCATCAGCGCCAGAAGGCCGAGGGCAAGCGGCGCAACCAGTACGGGCATGGCGACTGGCACGAATCCTGCCCTATCTTGGGCCGGCGTTCGTGGCCAGCGTTGCGTATATGGACCCTGGTAACTATGCAACGAATATTCAGAGTGGCGCACAATTCGGCTACACCCTAATTTGGGTCGTCTTCGCCGCCAACTTTGCTGCTATGCTGATTCAGGCGCTTTCTGCCAAATTAGGAATTGCAACAGGGCGAAATCTTTCCGAACTCTGCCGTGAACGGTTTCCGCGCTGGGTTGTTTACGCGCTCTGGATCATTGCTGAGATTGTGGCGATGGCCACAGACCTTGCAGAATTTCTTGGGGCGGCGCTTGGCTTCTATTTGCTGTTCCACATTCCCCTCTTCGCCGCTGGCTTACTTACTGGCGTGATCACGTTTGTCATCCTTGCGTTTGAACGCTATGGACATCGCCCGATTGAAGCAGTTATCACAGGGTTCATTGGGATCATCGCAGTGAGTTATGTCATTGAGCTTGCGCTCGAGCCACCAGACTGGATGGCTGTTGGGCAGTCATTGCTGCCGCCACGCTTTGCTGGCCCAGAAAGCGTCTTGCTCGCAACGGGTATTCTCGGTGCCACAGTGATGCCCCACGTCATTTACCTGCACTCTGCGTTAACACAGCGGCGCATCGTCCCGCGAACGGCCGAAGAAGCACAGCGGATCTTTCGCTTCGAGGTCTTAGATGTTGTCATCGCGATGGGAATTGCTGGCCTTGTCAATGCCGCGATGCTGATGATGGCTGCGACCACATTCCACACCCGAGGACTCTCCGATGTCGCGTCAATTGAGGAAGCGTATCGAACGCTCGAGCCACTCCTGGGACGCCTGGCAAGCGTGGTCTTTGCGCTCTCACTGTTGGCCTCAGGGCTGTCTTCATCAACGGTTGGGACAATGGCTGGCCAGGTTGTCATGCAAGGGTTCTTGGAGTGGCATATTCCCCTTTGGCTGCGGCGTGGATTAACCATGCTGCCAGCGTTAATTGTTATCGGCCTTGGTATTGATCCTACTCAAGCGTTGGTAATTAGCCAGGTCGTCTTGAGCTTCGGCATCCCCTTTGCACTCGTGCCGCTTGTCCAGTTCACGAGCGATCATCGCTTGATGGGTATCCTTGTCAATCGTCGAGCAACGACGGTCGTGGCATGGGTGCTCGCCGGGCTCATCATCGCGCTCAATGTGTTTCTCCTCGTCTCCACGTTTCTTGGCATTGGATAGAATGAAATTGGAGAGACTTAGCGATGACACGGCCATTTACTCATATTATTGTGCCCCTTGATGGGTCCCGACTTGCCGAAGGAATCATGCCGGTTGTTGCTGAACTGGCAACACGCTGCACTGCACATGTCACGTTGTTGCACGTTGTCGAAGGGAATCCCCCAGAAGAAGTGCATGGCGAGCCGCACCTTGGCACCGCCGCGGAAGCCGAGGCGTATCTCGTACAGGTTGCTGAGCGCCTGCGCGCTGCAGGCGTGGCAGTCGAGAGCCGCGTGGTGTCAGTAACGGATGATGGCGTTGCGCCTACGATCGCAAAAGTCGCACGGGAAGTGCACGCTGATCTCATCGCGCTCGCAACCCATGGTCGAGGCGGGCTGCGCGGCTTGCTGTTTGGACGTATTGCACAGCAGGTGCTGCAACTCGCGCGTCGTCCAGTCCTCGTTGTGCGTGCTCGACGTGGTATGCCAGCGGAGTATCGCTGCCAGCGAATCCTCGTTCCACTTGATGGCACCCCAGACGCTGAAGCCGCATTACCCGTGGCCTGGGCGCTCGCTGAGCAGGTTGGCGCGCGTGTCCAGTTGGTCCGCGTCGTGCCCACGCTGGAGACCGTCAGCGTACGCGAGCGCGCGCCGGTTGTATTCTTGCCGGCCACATCCGGTGCACTCCTTGATCTTGAGGCGCGTGACGCAAACGACTATCTCGTGCGGTTGCTCGCGAGTCGTCCAGCTGGGGTTGTTGCTGAAGGCGTTGTGCGTCGCGGTGACGTGATTGCGGAGTTGGCTGCTGCCTCACGTGATGCCGACCTCGTTGTCATGTCGACGCATGGGAAGGCCGGCCTTGAAGGGTGGCTGAGTGGCAGCGTAGCGGCGCGGTTGTTGGAACGATTGGAGGCCCCGCTGCTGCTCATTCCAGCTGAACGGAAGGATGGACGCGATGGAGACGTTGATCGAACGAGAGCATGAACGCACGCGGTGGCCTGTTTGGCTTCCCCCGCTCGTCAGTGCACTCGTCTTGTTCGTGCTCTTTGTCACCGCAACGATGGTACGGCGCAGCAGCTTCGCTGAGACTGGGCGCCCAGTGATGATTGCGGCCTCATCAACCGCTGCGGGGGCAATTGCCCTCTCGGGTGGCTGGCTGGTGCTACAGGGCCGGCGCCGTGGCTGGGGTGCAGCGCTGGCTGGGTTGAGCATGCTCGCTATGGGCGGGTATACGCTCGTCCATGTTCTTCGCTCGGTGGTGTAAGCTGTCCCCAACTCCGCACATGACGCGGGGTAAGCGCGATGACTGGTAGTGCCTCCAACTGCATCGTCGCATACTGCGGATAGCGTGCCCGGAGCAGGGTGATGGCCTGCTGGTGGGAAGCTGAGCCCGGCATGACAAGCTCAGCCGGACCACGAACGAGTACCCAGGCGAGTCGTGACCAGTCTTCATCATAGCGGTCAATCACGAGCGCGGCTTGACCAGTGTGGCGAATGTTGCGTACGCGTGCAAGTTGCTCCCACGAGCCCTTGGGCTTCTCGTCAATCGGCGTGTAGAAGCGACCACTTGCTGCGTCATAGGCGTAACAGACTGGAACAACTGTTGGCTCACCCGCTCGGCTGACGGTTGCCAGGTGCCCAATCCGCTGGACTTCGACGAATGCCTGCTCTGCCTGCGACAGCCTTACCATCCCTACGGCCATGTCCCTCATGCTATGGTCTCAGCACCAAGCTCTGCTACACTGCACCAGCGAAGCTCTTGCCTGCATGCCTGGCGCCGTCAGGTAGCCGGGTGTCTCTCCTTCTGCCGCGCGGCTGCGCAGCGAGATCCTATTGGCGACGCCCCTGCTGGATCTGCCTCACCCCCTGGTGCGTGCCGTACCCTCACTGGCCACCGCGTGGCCCGGCTGGTCGCTTCAGTTGGAGAGCCGGTGCGTGCACTGCCTGGGCGATTGCCCGCCAGCGGCTCCAAAGTGCGACAAGGAGGAGGAGCAGGCCAAGCAGGCCGAGGATCGGTTGAAGCGGGGCAAAGAACTGGAGTGCCCCGCTGACCCCCAGGGCGAGGACGACGAGCTTGTTGCAAACTGGACAGCCAACGGCGAAGAAGGTGAGCAGCCCGCCCAGGGAGAGCTTGCCCTCTTGCAGTGGACATGCAGCCGGGAAGGCATAGCTCGCACCGAGCAAACCGGCCAGGAGCGTGGCCGTGCCGAGGAAGACCCAGTCGATCGGGCGTACAGGCGTCATCCGGCTGAACCATGGGTTCGGGATCAGGACAGTCGGCACGCCGATGACGATCATGGTAATGCCTGCCGCAGCCAGACCGAATCCTGCCGCCTTCAGCCATGTCATCCACGGGATCAGTTGCCGTTGCACTGGGTGATCCTCCCCAACAATCTCGTCACATCCACGACGCTCAAGGGTAGCACGATGGGAGGCGGCGGAGATAGCCAGATGAGGTGTCGGCGACCTGGGGCGCAACGGTTGCCCAAGGACGATGGTTACTGGACTGCATCATGCTGCGGATATGGCCGTCGGCGATCTCATTGCTCCGGAGATGCTTCTTGCCCGCAAGCCAGTCTGCCCGAGGAGGAACCGCATCGGCTATCGCGCTGGATACCCAGCAGCCGCCGTATCACTGATGGCTCCTCGGTTTGAATGTTGAGAGATCTGGCCGGCGCTGCGTTGTTTAGCCGAGCCAGGAACAGCACCGGACAGCAGATCGCCCTATCGGCTTCGCGGCGGGCTATCGATATCCCGCACCTCGAGCTTGATGACACCAGAGACGTAACGTCCGCCACGTTGATCCCCTGGGACAACGAGCCGGAACGGCCCTCGGTCGCCGCTGAGGGGCGTGCCATCTTCGTCCCAGGCGAGGAGCACGGGACGATTCCCAAAATTTGGATCAAGTTCCCCAAGGGAGAGCACAACCTCATACCCATCGCGTCCTGTCACAACGACGTATTTGCGGAGCTCATCGTTCTTGCGTGTGCTATCGAGTTGCAGGCCAACCTGCTGGAGTACTGCCCAAAGCCGTACGCCAGTATAGCGGTGCTCCTCCGTTCCCTTGCTGCTCACAAATTGGACGGCAACGGTCTCGCTCCCCAGTTGCTTGGCCTGGTCCGGCGTGAGCTGCCCAGGTTGCTTCACAAGGCCAGTAATGGTGAGCGTATCGCCTGAGGTTGGCGTCGAGCGCTGGGCGGTTGGAGTAGAGACTGTTGGCGTCGCGGTTGGCTGGACAACGGTTGGACTTGTTCCAGCTGCACTGCGCGGCGTTGCACCCGGTGTTGGGGTCACGGCTGTGTTGCAGGCTGTGAGCACGAACATAAGCAGCGCAACGATGAGTCGGCTGCGCATTGCTCCCCCCTCACTTACCGTAGTACGAACGTAGGGTTGACCTGGCGTTGCCATACCATTATGGCGGCAAGAACGCCCTCAGCAATGTGCATCGGTCGCTCGCCGAGCCCCTGGATTTGGGCGTTCGCACCGCGTGGATCAATCTCCAACACTTTGGTTCCAGTGCGTACCGTCACGCCACTCCGTGTGATTCCACGGATTACGCCGTCAAGTGGAGCCTCAATCGTGTATGGCTCGCCGGTATCCGGGATGATCTGGGCGACTGGTTCGTGCTGATGCACGGCGTGACCGATGTCTCGCTCGGTTTGCCAACGACCAGTGATCGGCGCGTAGACGAAGCGATCGCGGCTGTGCCCGGCAATCTCACGAGGTTCGCCGGCAAGCGGCAAGGTTGGCCCTTCCCAGATGATTGCCCCAAGGCGTTCCCATGCTGTCTCGATCGCGACATCAACGTGGTCACCGGCGACGAAACCGGGGCCAAGGCCAATCGTGAGCGGAGCAAGCCCGCGAAGCCGTTCCGGCTGTTCGCGCTTGCGCATCCGTGCATCGATGAGCACCGTAACGTCCAGCACCTGGACAAGCGTTGGCACGCTCCAATCGACAACCAGCGGGATGGCACGTCGGCTCTCGAGCAGGTGCTCCACTGCCGCTCGTGTCACCACACGCTGGGCAACGATGCCAGCAAGTTCCGCTGCGCCGTCGAAGACGGCATCGGTGAATGCCATGCGCCGACGCGTGGTCGTTGGCGCTCGGTCTTCTGCGATAACGACGGCGTAGCCTTCGCTGAAGAGCCGGTGAGCCACGGCTGAGGCGACGTCGTTTGCGCCAAGCACAGCGATACGGTTGTGCATGGTGCTCACTCCAGAACTTCCCGATGACCAAGCAATACCCAGGCTGCCATGACAATCACCAGGGAGAAGCCCAAAAGCAGGACCGAGAGCGACAGCGCCTGGGTGAGATTGGTCTCCATCGCTGTCATAATGGCCAGCGTCATCGTTTGCGTTCGGCCGGGCAAATTGCCAGCGAAGAGGAGCGTTGCGCCAAATTCGGCTGCAGCACGTGTACCGCAGAGCAAGAGACCAGAGAGAATACCGGGGAACGCAAGGGGGAAAGTGATATGACGGTAGGTTTGCCAGGCGCTGGCTCCGTCGATTGCAGCAGCCTCTTCGACTTCACGGGGGACGCTACGAAAGCCAAGTGAAGCGCCGCGGATGTAGAAGGGGATAGCAATGAAGAGTTGCGCCATAACGACAGCGATTGGCGTGAATGGTAACGTAATGCCCACGTGCTCCAGCGTGGGGCCGAAGAGCCCCCGGCGACCAAACGCCATGAGCAACGCAACCCCAGCGATGACCGGCGGAAGTGCAATTGGTAACTCAACAAGTGTTTCCGCCAGCGCTTTGCCGGGAAAGTGCCGTCGAGCCAGCAGATAGGCAAGCGGTGTGCCGCCGACCAGCGCGATGGCGAGCACTGCAGCAGTTGTCAGAGCGGTGAGCCGCAAGGCCGAGAGGACGAATGGGTCAAACAGCGCGTGGAACGTTTCTGCGCGTGCTCCACGCCAGATTAAGGCAACGAGTGGGATAGTGAGATACAACAATAAAAGGATCCCTGGCGCAATCAGCAACGATGCCTGGCGCGCTGGCCGTCTGCGCCAAGCGGGCTGTTCGGTAACTGCGTGTGGGAAACTCGTTGTCTGCGCGCGCTGACTTGCCATTCGTTGCCTCTCTGCCCTTGTTGTGGATCCTCCATACCAGCTGATTGTGAGCAAAGCGTGTCGGTTCCGCCTTGGGCTTAGGCCGTGTTGGGATGCCGAGGAGGGCACCCTCCTCGGCATCATGCCGTTGGCTGCTCAACTTGAGCAATCACACTGCGCCAAAGGCGCCCGAGTGTATTCCCGAATGATGCTGGTCGTAGGGTCGTTCGCTTCATCGTCGGCTTCACCTCACTGCGGTGGTAAGAAGCCCCACTTCTGCAGCACCGCCTGCCCGGCTGGAGAGAGGACGTAGTCGATGAACGCTTGGCCAGCTTGCGCATTCGGCGCATTCTTGACGAGTGCAATCGGGTACTTGGCAATGACATTGAATTGATCGGGTATATCGATGATCTTGACTTTGCTCTTGTAGTCGGGTGTGACATCGGTGCGATAAACAAAACTCGCGTCAGCCTCGCCAAGCGCAACCTTCGAGAGCGCGGACTTGACGTTCGTCTCTTCCGACACAACATTGGCGAGTACCTTATTTGCAAAGTCACTGCCGTATGACGGGTCCTTGCTGGCATTGTTGAGCACCTGACGCGCATAGTTGCCTGCTGGTACGTCTTTCTGCTCAATGACTAACTTGATGCCGCTCTTGGCCAGGTCTTTCAGGCTTGTGATCCCAGCTTTGTTATCAGCTGGCACAACAATCACGAGGGCATTGCGTGCGAAAATCTTGGGCTGGCCAGCAATCGTGCCATCTTGGATTGCCCCTTGCATGTTGGGTTCGTCAGCAGACGCAAACACATCCGCCTTTGCGCCTTGCGCAAGCTGCGTGCGTAATGTCGGTGAGCCAGCGAAATTAAAGGTTATCGAGACGCCAGGGTGCTGGCTCTGAAATTGCTGGGCAATCTCTTTGAACGCGTCGGTTAGTGAAGCCGCAGCAAAGACTGTTACTTGCCCAGTGATCGTGGCGCTAGCTGACGGTGTTGCCATGGCGGTAGTCGGTGTTGCCGTCGCAGCGACCGTGGTCGCTGTCGCTTGCGCCGTTGGCGTTGCTGTCGCGGCGGGCCGTGTGGCTGCTGCTGTTGCGGTCACCGCAGCTGCGGGCTGTGTCGCTGTTGGCGTGGCATTCCCTCCGCAGCCTGTGAGCAAAAGGCCGATCAACATCGGCATGATCGCCCACAGCACGATCTGCGTCGTGGTTCGCCGTTGCATCTCTCTCCCCTTCCCTCTCGTCACACTATCCGCCAATTCGGGCAACAACTGTTCCAAGCGGCTCTACATCGTAGCCACGGGCCGCTTCGAGTTCGTGCCGAAAGCGTGCTGTTGTCGCGAGGTCAAGAAGCCGCTGCACTGCTGGCGTCTCAAACTGCTCGGCTGGGATCACGAGGTCAAACCGCTCCTCCGAAAGCGGCAAAAATGCGAGGCCAAACGCCTCAGCAACCGGTTGGATGCCGGGGCCAGCATCGGCCAGACCGTGTGCAATGGCCATCGCTACAGCTTCGTGACTGGCGAGGATGCGGTTGTAGCCAGGAATCTGCTCGCCGTTGATGCCAGCTTGCGTCAGCCACTGATCGAAGGCCATGCGACTCCCGGCTCCTGCCTCTCGATTGACGATGGTGACTGCCGGATTGAGCAGATCCTCCGGCTGGCGAATGTGGAGCGGATTGCCGGGTGGCAGCAAGAGCCCATCGAGCCAGCGGGCAAGCGTCACCACGATCACCGGCCGTGCTCCGAGCGTCTCCTTGATCATCGGGAGTGTGTCGCCACTCTGCGGATCGCGGAGGTGCGTCCCTGCAAGGTGCACGTCGCCATTGGCGAGCGCGCGCAAGGCAGTGAGGCTACCAACAGGGATCCAGTGAGCCCGTAGCTCGCGCTCCCAGCGACGCGCGAGCGCCGCAAGCAAACCAAGCGCTGGCGCACAGCCGGCGAGCAAGAGCGTCTGATCGAGTGGCTCCTCGGGATCGTGAAGTCGCACCCGTACTCGTTGCGGCGCGACATACTGGATGACCGTGCCATCAGCCGGCGATGCCATGCCATCGGCGCCAGCGAGGGGGTGAGCAACCAGGCGATCTCCAACCCGTGCCAGCCGAACGCGCCGCGATTCCCGTGCATGTGGGAGTACTTGTGGCAGTTCAGCTTCGACATCAACCATTGGCTCGGCAAGGGTGAAGAGATCCTCGACACGGCAGCCAAGCACGTGGGCAAGCCGCAGCGCGATAGCTGTGCTTGGGATGTTCTGCCCCGTTTCAATCGCGTGAATTGCCTGACGGCTGAGACCAACAGCGCGGGCCAGCGCCTCCTGGCTCAGCCCACGCCGCAGGCGCCACGTGCGGACAGTGCTGGTCAGCGGCGTTGGTTCACTATAGCGCCCCATAGCCCGCTCCCTTTCTTGCCTCGGGATTGTAAGAAAAATCCAACATCATGTCAATCAAACTTGACATCTTCCAATACGCAATCAGAAGATCGCCTGCATGTTGCCGGCTTGAGGCCGCATGCAGCTGATGCCATCAAACCGCTCGCTCTCGTGCCGTGTGAGTACAGCCTGTTCGCCGACTATCGAGTGCTGTTGCCTGGGGTGCGGGAGTACATCCCACAAGCAGAACGCTTCAATGCACCAAGTCAGCGGCGTAGAATAGGGGCCGATAGAGGGGCAGGCATGCGCAGACCGAGTTGGCCGAGGCGGCGTATCTACGCTGGATGGGGCATCGTTGCTGCATTGTCGTTCACCGAGACGATTTCATGGGGCATTCTCTATTATGGTTTCGGCGTCTTCCTGCCTGCCATGCGCCGCGAGTTTGGCTGGCCGACGTCGGTGCTTTCTGGCGCGTTCTCAGTGGCGTTGCTCCTCTCGGGCTTGTTTGCGCCAATCGTTGGGCGCTGGCTAGACGAGCACGGGCCACGGCTCGTCATGACCGCTGGCTCACTTGCGGCGACCGGGCTACTGCTTGCCTGGGCGCATGTCAGCACTGTCGTGCCGTTCTATCTCGTCTGGGCTGGCCTTGGCTGCTGTATGGCCTGTGTGCTCTATGATCCGGCATTCGCCGTCATCGCCAAATGGTTCTGGCGGCGTCGCCGCGCTGCCCTAACCACGCTTACACTCGTCGCGGGCCTCGCCAGCGTTATCTTTTCGCCCCTCAATGCATGGCTGATTGCTCAACTGGGCTGGCGTCATGCGCTGGTGGTGCTTGCCCTCGTACTTGGTCTTGGCACAGTTCCACTTCACGCCCTGATATTGCGTCCCGCTCCATCAGCAGCGGAGATCCTCGCAGCAGAAGGTGGAACTGCTACCGATGATGCCCACGCCACTGCGCAGCCGGAGCGGAGTATGGAGCTGGCAAGCGCAGTGCGCACCGCGGCATTCTGGGGATTGACAGGGGCCCTTGTGTTGAGTGCACTCCTGACAGCAACCGTGAGTGTGTATCTCGTCTCGTACCTGGTGGAGCGAGGCATGAGCGTGCTTGCAGCGAGTTCAGTGGCTGGTTTGGTTGGCCTCGCCCAATTGCCTGGGCGGTTGCTCTTTGTACCACTGGCTCGCGTGCTCAGCGAACGCTTTGCCACTCCAGTCATGTTCTGGCTACAGGCCGCTGGACTTGCATTGTTGCTGCTGTTCCCAAGCACAGCTGGGGCGATTCTGGCCGTTGCCCTCTTCGGCATTGGCAATGGCATGATCACTCTCGTTCGAGCGGCACGACCGGCTGAGCTGTTCGGTAGTGCGCGATATGGCAGCGTTGCCGGCGTGATCGCGTTCTGGGCAACGATCGCTCGAGCGATTGCGCCGACGCTCGTTGGCCTTCTGGTAAGCCATTGGAATGGCTTTGCTCTGCCGTTCTGGTTGCTTGTCGGTGCTGGCGGACTGGCTGGCCTCGCGGCCTGGCTCGCTGAGTGGCGAGCAGCGCAGGTGCTGCGCCTGCGGTTAAGCGCATAGGGTACGCAGGCAACACCCGTGCATATTGGATGGGGCCAATTGGCTGTTGACTGGGCACGGTCGGTCGGCCATTGTGTCCCGTTTAGAAACTGGGTGGATTCGGGGAAGGCAGGACCACCAATGCAACGCGTACCTGAGGAGCGGACGACACAAGCGCGCTGGGCGCTGCACCCTCGCCTCATTGCTGTTGTCGGAGTCATGACGGCTGTTGTGTTCGTCGCGACTCGACTCATCCAAGTACCAATTCCTGGAGGGTATGTGCATCTTGGTGACAGCATGATCTACTTTAGCGCGTTCACCTTTGGCCCCTTGACTGGTGGCATCGCCGGAGCATTTGGCGCGACCCTCGCTGACCTGACATCCGGCTACGCCAACTATGCGCCCGCGACTTTCATCATCCACGGGGCCGAGGGGGTGCTGGCTGGCCTCATCGCCTGGCGCGCTGGCGTCTGGCGAATGATCGCTGCCGCCATTGTTGGTGGCCTGGTGATTGTGGGCGGCTACTTCCTCTACGATTTCTTCGTGTTGCGAATTGGCTCCGGTGCGGCCGTGACCGACCTCTGGTTCAACGTTGGGCAAGCAGTGAGTGGCGGGATTATCGGGACAATCCTTGCGGCTGCTGTGCGATTAGCCTATCCACCGGCAACCATGTGGACCGTACAGCAGCGCTGGCGTGAGCAGAGTCCGTCTGAGCCACATTCCTCCACGCGCTAGGAGGGGCGGTGCGTGCACGAAACGTCAACCCCTGCCGAGCGTGCTTCACAAGCACCAGCCGTTCAGATCGAGGGATTGCGCTACTGGTATCCACCAGTCGAAGCTGGGCAAGCCCCGCCCCTCGCGCTTGATGGCCTGACACTGACGATCACATCCGGGGAGGCAGTTGGCGTTACTGGACCAGCGGGCAGTGGAAAGAGCACGTTCTGTTTAGCACTTACCGGACTCGTACCCCAAGAAACCGGCGGTATTATTGAAGGCCGTGTGCTGGTTGCTGGGTATGATACGCGCCGGGTAAGCGTTGCAGCGTTAGCTGCTGCTGTCAGCATTGTCTTACAAGATCCAGAGAGCAACCTTCTGGGCTTGACTGTTGAGGACGAGGTTGCCTTCGGACCAGAGAATATGGGTGTGCCACCGGCCGAAATCGCCCGACGCGTCGACTGGGCGCTGACGGTAATGGGGCTAGCCCACGTGCGAACTCGTCCGTCTTGGGCATTGTCCGGTGGACAAAAGCAACGGTTAGCCATTGCGGCAGCGTTGAGCATGCAACCGAGTGTACTGGTGCTCGATGAGCCAACGGCACAACTTGATCCGGGCGGGCGCCGTGAGCTCTTGCGGGCGCTGATGCAGCTGCGGAAGGTGCTTGGGCAGCGACTCACGTTGATCGTTGCTGAACGGAACCTTGATTGGCTTAGCGCGTTGGTAGACCGCATCATCGTGCTTGATCACGGCCAGTGTGTGCTCGATGGCCCCTCACCAGCACTGCTCGTCTCGGCACGTGCGCACATGCAAGCCCTTGGTCTACCGGTGCCACAGCTGGCTGAACTCGCTGCCTGGTTCGCTGAACGCACCGGCATAGCGGTGGCCTGGCGCACAGTCGATGAAGCGCAAGAGGCACTCGCGTCGTGGTTGGCGATGTAGCTCCTGGCACTCCATTGCTACGGTTTGAGCACGTGCAGTATGCCTATGGTGATGTGCCAGCGCTGTTGGACGTTTCCCTGGAGATTACGGCTGGGGAACGCGTTGCGGTTATCGGCCCAAATGGCTCGGGAAAGACCACGCTTGCCAAGCTCAGCAACGGGTTATTACGTCCGCACGCAGGACGTGTTATCGTTGCTGGCCATGACACGAGTGGACGTGCCCCGGGAGAACTTGCCCGTATCGTCGGCTATGTCTTCCAAAATCCCGATCATCAGCTCTTTCAACCGACTGTCGAGCAGGAAATTGCCTTTGGCCCGCGCACGCTCGGCCTCTCGCCTTCGGCTGTCGCCAAGCGTGTAGAGGCAATGCTCGCCCTGTTCAGCTTAACACCCTATCGCCGGCAGCATCCGACCCTCTTGCGTCGAGGTCTCCGTCAACTGATCGCCCTCGCTGCTGTCTATGCACTCGACCCGGCTGTGCTTGTGCTTGATGAAGCGCTCAGTGCGCTCGACGTGCCACAAGCGATGCACGTGCTAGGCATGCTAGAGCGTGACTGCCACCAAGGGCGGAGCATTGTGCTGATCACCCATGACTTACAGTTGGCCGCCTGGGCCGAGCGTGTTGTGCTCATCGAACACGGGCGCATTCTGGCTGATGGCCCAGCCCGTGCGATACTCGGCGATGCTGCTTTGTTGGAACGTGCCGGGCTCGATCCGCTGCCCGCAACGACACTTGCCGATCGACTCCTCCATCGACGGGGCGTGCTTTCTCCTCATGAACTCATTGCCCTGCTGAGCCAGGCACGGGTTGCGACAAAAACGGACGATGCCAATGGCCCACGCTGATCTTTTTGTCCCTGGTCGCTCTGCGCTCCATCGTCTTGATCCACGAGTCAAGTTTGTGCTTGCCCTCCTCACGGGTGCACTCGTGTTGAGCTGGGATAGCGTACTGCTCCTTGCTGCCTTCCTGGTGTTGACGCAGCTTGTCCTCTGGCACATCCGCTATCCACGAGCAACAGTGCTGGCGTTCTGGCGTGCGCTCCGGCCGTTCCTCCTCCTGATCGTGTTGCTGTGGCCAGTTTTTCATCCTGGTGGCTCGCCAGTGTTGGTGACCGCTGGCCCAGTGCACATCACGCTACCAGCGCTCTTCGCTGGCGTGAGTGCGGCCCTGCGTGTTGCGTCTACGGCATTCATCGCCCTCCTCTGGCTGGGGACAACTGATCAACGAGCTCTTGTGCGAGGCTTTGTTCGCCTGGGGATGCCCTTCAGCCTTGGCATTGCCTTAACGATCGGCTTACGCTTTATCCCACTCTTTGCTGCCATTGTCGAGCAGGTTTCTGCCGCCATGCAATCGCGGGGACTGATCCTGCCACCACGTGGCTGGCGACGTCTGCGAGCGCTTGTTCCCATTCTCATTGCAGCCCTGATCACGAGCCTCCGATATAGCGAGCAACTCGGCTGGGCGCTCGCGCTCCGCGGCGTTGGGGCGTCGCGCCAACGAACCGCGCTGCGTGACCTCACGATGCGCTGGCAGGACTGGGTAGCCTTGCTCGCTGGCGGCTCGCTTCTCGTTGGGCTGCTCCTCGCACGTGTTGTCTGGGGAGTTGGCGGTGCGCTGCTTGCGCCACTCTCGCCACGGTAAGCAAGAAGCGCGAAAATACGCTATGGCATGCGATATACCACTCGCGGCGGGAGGTGGTTGGCATGGAGGCAGCCGGCTGGGTTGATACCCATGTGCACTTTTGGCAGTATGGACGGTCGGATCTCTACTGGATGACGCCTGAGTTGACGGCACTGCAGCGCAGTTTCACCCCTGACGACCTGCTGCCCTGGCTTGAGCGCGTTGGCGTTCGCCAGATCGTCATTGTCCAAGCGGCGCGTTCGGCCTGGGATCATGCCTGGTGGTTCTCACTTGCCGAGCAATATCCAATTGTTGCGGGCGTTGTTGGCTGGGTCGACCTCGCTGCGCCAGCGGTTGACCTCCACCTGGACATGTATGCACGCCATCCAGCGTTTCGTGGCGTGCGGGCGACGGCCGAAAATGAGCCGGACTCTGCCTGGCTCGCCCGGGAAGACGTCCAACGTGGCATTGCTGCTGTTGCTGAGCGGGGCTTAACGCTCGACCTCCTCGTCCGAACTGAGCACCTGCCGCATGTCCCAGCTCTGGCCGAGCGATTCCCTACCCTGACCCTGGTGGTCGATCACCTTGCCAAGCCACCAATTGCGACTGGGCAACTTGAGCGCTGGCGGGAGCAGATTGCGAGATTAGTGCCATATCCCAACGTCTGGTTGAAACTGTCTGGCCTCCTGACAGAGGCTGGGCCACAGCCGACGGTTGAAGTAATTCGTCCAGTGATCGCGTTCGTCCTCGACCAATTTGGTATCGAGCGAATGCTCTGGGGCAGCGACTGGCCTGTCTGCACACTTGCTGCCGATTACCAGCAAACGTATGCAACGCTCCGCGCTGCGCTTGGCCCACTGACCCTGGATGACGAGCAAATGCTGTTCCGTGAGAATGCTCGCCGTGTTTACCGTTTGCCCTAGGAAGACGGCAGCCGCACCGGCTGGCCAGTCTGCGGGTCTTCGGCGAATGGCGGAACCTGGAGCAGTTCGTCCCAGAGTCCTTCAGGAATGGGCAGTGTCGCCAATCGCACGGTCTCAGCAATACGCTCGGGCCGACTCATCCCAACAATGGTCGCACTGATGCGAGGGTCGCGCAGGGAGAACTGCAGTGCTGCAGCGGCAAGCGGGACGTTGTAGCGCGCGCAGATGGCAGCGAGCTGGCGCACACGCTCGAGGAGTGCTGGTGAGGCGTCACGATAGGCGTATCGCGGGTAAGCGTCAGGGCCCTTGGCCAGGATACCGCTCCCGTAGGGCGCAGCATTGACCACCCCAAGGCCGCGTTCGGCTGCCAATGCAATCAACGGCTCCGCGGTGCGGTTGAGCAACGTGTAGCGGTTGTGCGTAATGACCACTTCGAAGGCACCTGTTGCAACGTACTGCATCATCATCTCAATGGGACCGGCGGCAATACCAACGTGTTGGATGACGCCTTCCGCTTTCAGACGAAGCAATGCCTCCACTGGCCCGCCCGGAGCCATTGCCTCGGCGACAGAAAGCCCAGCATGCTCAGGATCGTGGAAGTAAACAAGTTGCAGGCGGGCGAGTCCAAGAAGCCGGAGACTCCGTTCGACTGAGCGCTTCACCTGTTCAGCATCGAAGCGTCTCGTCGCGAGATCACGGTCGGCCTTGGTGGCAAGCACGAATCCGTTGGGGAGCCCGCCGAGTTCGCGGATGACCAGACCGATGCGTCGCTCGCTTTCACCGTCACCATACGCTGCCGCTGTGTCAAGGAAGTTGATGGGGCTTGCAAAAATGGCCCGGATTGTTGCAATCGCCTGCTCCTCAGGCACAGCATACCCAAAGGTATCTGGCATGCTGCCAAGCGGTGCCCCGCCAGCGCAGATCGGGGTAACGAGCAATCCCGTCGTTCCCAAAGGCCTGCGCGGCAGCGTCGGCAATGCTGCTTCAGCCATGGCCTGCTTCCTCCCCGTCGTGTCCTTCGCTCGCTGGAAGAGTACGGTGTTGGGGCCAGTCAAGGTCGAAGACCAGTTCCATGAGCGCCCACCATTCGTTCGTGTCCGCCTCTGGCGCGCGTTCCTGGAAAGTTGCCATGAGCGCGTTCCATTCTGCCGACACTGGGTCGTCATTCACACGAGCGAAGTCGCGTCTTGGATCAAACGCATCATCTGCCTCAACATACATGAAAAGGCGACGGCCGCGTAGGAAGATCCGCATTGTCTGCACACCCACCTCACGCAGCCGTGCGCAGACCTGTGGCCAGACGGCCTGGTGGTAGCGACGATAGGCAGCAATGGCGTCTGGATCATCGCGCAGGCAGAGGGTGAGTCCGTAGGCCTTCATGACTGCCCTCTTTCCCACTGGTCACTGTGCCAGCCAGCCGCCGTCAACGACCAGGGCGGTGCCGGTCACCGCCGCCGCCTCGTCCGACGCGAGGTACAGTGCAGCAGCGGCGACTTCTTCGGCTCGAACCAGCCGTCCCATCGGCTGCCGTGCTTCAAGCGCTCGGCGAGCAGCAACCGGATCAGCGTCTTGCGCAACAAGTCGCTCAACCCATGGCGTATCGACGGTACCAGGACAGATGCAATTGCAGCGAATCCCGTCTTTGACGTAGGCAATCGCGACTTGTTTTGTCAGTGTGACCACCGCTCCCTTGCTTGCGCAGTACGCTGCGCGTTTAGGGATGCCGATGAGACCGGCGACTGAAGCGATGTTGATGATGATGCCGTGATGCCGCTTGAGCATTTGTGGCAGCACGGCGCGCGTGCAGAGGAAGACACCACGGACATTGACGGCAAAGACTCGTTCCCACTCCTCCAGAGGCGTCTCTAGCAGGTCCTTTGTTGTGCCGATTCCTGCATTGTTGACGAGAATGTCGATCTTCCCAAAACGTGACAAGGCTATGTCAGCAAGCTCCTGAACACTTGCCTCGTCCGTCACGTCAACCAAAAGCGGCACGATGTGCTCGGGCGACGCTTGGGCAGTCGCTTCTGCAGCCTCGAGGTTGATATCAGCGGCGATGACCATTGCCCCTTCAGCAGCAAAGCGCTGCGCAATTGCCCGCCCAATGCCTGACCCTGCCCCGGTCACGAGTGCAATCTGGTTATCCAGCTTACCCATGCATTCCCCTCGCGATTCCCTTGGCCCTCGACCCCCGAGTTGAAATCTGATGTGGAATTATCCACGGACCGCGCCAATCAGCAGTCCGCGTGCGATGTACCGCTCGAGCACAATTGCCAGCACAATGACTGGCACGATCATAATTAAGATCAGCACTGACATGTACCACCATTGTGGACCACGAGTTGCATTCTGCGCAGCAACCAGCAGCGGCATGGTCTGGGCGTTGGCGCTACTGAGAAAGAGCGCAAGCAAATACTCGTTCCAGGCGAGTACGAGAACAAAGAGAAAGGTCGCTACAAGACCTGGAAGCGCGAGCGGCAGTACGATGTGCCAAAGAATTTGGTAACGTGATGCCCCATCGATTGCAGCACTCTCTTCAAGGTCGAGAGGGATTGTACGAAAGTAGTCGCGCAGCAACCAGACCGCAATCGGCAAGTTCGCGGCGATATAGGCGATGACGAGGGCCGTCCGTGTGTCGAGCAGATGGAGTCGTTGGAAGAGGATGTAGATCGGGATCACAACCGCCACGGGAGGAAGCATCCGCTGGGAGATGATCCAGAAGGCAATGTCGTTGTTGCCGAGCGCTGCTTTCGTGCGGCGGCCCAGTGTTAACGCACCGATCACAAAGAGGGCAGTGGCAGCGGCAATCGCCAGACTGTCTGGCAGGCCAAGGTTCATCCCCAGTAGCGCGAGTAGGCAGCAGAGAAGGAACGTGAGGACAATGCCAAGCGGTACACGATAACGAAACCGACTCAGTCCATAGGTCGCGGCCGCTCCGAAGAGAAGTGTTAAGACCGAGCTGGAGAGCCCAACGATAACCGTATTGATATACGGTCGAATCGTATCGTTGCGCAGATCGACGAAAATATAGCGCCAATTCTCCAGCGTCGGTCGAAAGTCAACAAAAGGTATATAGAGTGGCCCATTGTAGACGTGGACCGGGAGCTTAAACGCGGTAATTGCCAGCCAGTAGAGTGGGAAGAGGACGATAAGTGTCCAGAGGCCGAGCACGACATAGGAGAAGACAAGTCGCAAGGGTGAAGGAGCCAGCGGCGAGCGTTGTCGGGCTAACGCAGTACGCGTGGACATAGCCATCTCCTATCCTGCTGCTTCCGTGAGACGGCGGTGGATCAGATTGACGTAGCTGAGTCCAACGAAGGTGACAATGAAGAGCAGGGTGTAGGCAATTGCTGCCGAGGTTCCGAAGTCAAACGCCCTCCAGGTCACATAGGCGTGGAGAGTTAACGATTCGGTCGCTGTTCCTGGGCCACCACCGGTCAGCACGTTCGGCATGTCAAAGATCTTGAAGGCTTCGATCAAGCGGATCAAGATAAGCGTGCTGCTAACGGGGGCAATCTGCGGGAGCGTAATCTTCCAGAAGATCTGCCAAAGATTAGCTCCATCAACGGTCGCTGCCTCAAGGAGTTCTTGTGGTTGCCCCTCGAGTGCGGCGAGGAGGACGATGAACATGAACGGCGTCCACTGCCAGAGGTCGCCGATCATCACTGCAATCCGTGCCCCCCACGGATCGTTAACCCATGAGAAGTTTGCGAGCCCAAGGAACTCCCACAATGGTGCCAGCGGGCCCTTTGTGGTGTCGGTCAACATCCGGAACATGTAGGCGATACCGACAGGGGTAATCATCATTGGCAGTAGGAATACAACCCGGAAAAACCGCCGTCCAGGAATCTGTTGTGTGCAGAGAAGAGCGAGGCCGAGGCCAACAACATATTGGAGGGCAACACCGACGACGACATAGATGAGGGTCACAATAAGTGTCCCTGGTCTTCCCCCTGAGCGAAGGGTTGCTTCAAGCAGCCAGAGCGCTGCCAGGATGCCGGCAGCGACGATCCCGCGGCCTAGCAGGCCTAGTATCAGTTGTGGTGGACGACTACGGGCATAGCGCAGCAACCAGCCAATCAGGATGATAGCCCCGATGCCCAAGATGACCCAACTGAGTGGCGTTGATGGGGCGAATGTACCAAGAAAGTGCTCGTGCTCTACGCCGAAGAAGAGTTTTTGGTAATTCAGGAGCCCAACGAACTGGATACGGAAGCCGCCACTGACCAGTTGGAACCGTGACAGAGACAGGTAGAGGGAGAAGATCAGTGGAAAGATCGCGAGCAAGAGGATAATCAAGACCGCAGGCAGGAGCATCACTGCTCCTGCCTGCTGGTCAGCCCATGCGCTCACCGTGACCCACGAAAGGCGACGCGGCCGTGCTGGAGCGACCGGCGGTGCGGCTACTTGTCCAGTCATATCTACATGCTCATGGCGCTCTGCCATAGCCAGCGTCTCCTACTTGGTTGGTAGGCTTAAGCTCGCGCGGTAGGCCGCGAGTTGCTTGTCACGGCCGAGTTCATTTGTGATCTGGTTCCAGCCGTCGGTCAGTTCTTTCATGGCTTGGTCGCGAGTGATCTCACCAGCCAGGAACCGTGAAAGCACCGTATCGAGAACGACGCCTTGGTAGCGCTGGGTGCCAGGAATCCGCAGATCCAACACCATGTTCGGACTCTCGAGGCTGGCTTTAATTGCTCCCAGGTAGTTCTGCGCCGCTTGTTGGCTCATGCCTGCCTTGATCCACTGGTCTAGATTCGTAAATTGCGAGGTGCGATATGGGTTGAAACCCGTCTTGCCAATCGTTACATCGACATTCGACTGCGCGGGCTGGCTCACATAGGATAGGAAGGCATAGCCAGCATCCTTAACCTTGGCCGGGGCAGCTTTATTGATCGCTCCTGACCAGCCACCATAGGCAGCATAGGGCGCATGGTTAATCCCATTGGTTGCGTATGGACACGTGGTCTGGTCGCACGCGACGAGCTTACCACTTTTCCGATCAAGAATCTGCTTGGTCCCAGGTAAGATGACTGCGCCGACCTTGTCCTTGACCTTGGATTGCTGCGGGTCGATCGCTAGTGTTCCAATATCGCCCCAGTCGATGGAGAGTGCGGCGCGACCCGTAATGAACGTTGATCGGGAATCGCCGACATCAAAGTTAAGTTCGTCCGGTGGTCCATATTTTGACGTCTCCTTGTAGATGTCGAGGGCCATGGCAAAGGCCTCGTTATTCGTGAGCGGATCCATTGTATCCGTGTCGAAGAATGCCCCTTGCTTCGTCCCCTGACTCTGCAGGAAGGATGCCGCAATGGACCAGAACATCCAGTAGGACTGCGCCCCACGCTTCTTGGCGATGACTGAACCAAAGTCAGGAGAGCCGTCGCCGTTGAGGTCTTTGCCGTGGAAGGTCTTGGCAAGATTCAAGTAGTCTTCCCAGGTCTCGGGCGGTTTCAACCCGGCCTGCTCCAGGAGATCGGTACGGTAGTAGACCATCTGGAAATCACCATCGAGTGGCACCGTATAGACCCGGCCGTTGAAGGTTGCACTAAAGTTGCGGAAGAATGGAGCAATGTCATCCCACTGGAGTGCTGGATCGTTCTTGACACGATCCGTGAGGTCTTCGAGATAGCCCGGCGTGACGAAATCGGCCATCCATTGTGGATCGAAGACAATCACGTGGTAGTTGTTGGTCCCGGTCGAGAAGTCAGTAAGAATTTTCTGGTAGAGGTCGCTAAATGGCACCGTGATCACGTTGATCTTCGCGCCAGTGAGCTTTTCGAATTCCGGCGCATGTCGTTGGAGCGGCTCAGCAATCTGCGGCCCGGTGAAGGTCACTACATTGACTGTTACCCCAGCAAAGGACTGTGCACTGCCGCCTGTTGTAGTTGTAGTAGTCTTGCTCCCTCCACCGCCTCCTCCACCCCCACAGGCGGCCAGGAGCGCACTACCGACCAGCAAGGTTGCACCTTTAAGCAGAGAACGCCGCGTTATCCGTGTGCCTGCTTGTGAGTGATATTCAACCATGGGGCTCCTCCTCCCTCTTTCATTCCGTGGCACTCCTAGCCGCACATGCTAGGAAGCGCTGCCTGTTAAAGGCCGTCGATACTCTGGTTCTCGATAGCCAAGATGAGCCGAAAGCGTCGCTGCTGCTGCTCTGATTGCTTCGATGAGTTCCTGTTCGCGCTGACCGTCAAACCGTGAACTTGGAACTGAAATACTCATTGCCGCCACAACCCGACCTGAAGCGTCATGGATCGGTGCGCCGACGCACCGTACCTCTTCTAATGTCTCCCCACGGTCAACTGCGTAACCTCGGGCGCGCACGGTAGCAAGTTCGGTCTTGAGCTGCGCAAGGTCAGTGATCGTATATGGGGTCAGTTGCTCCAGTTTGATGCCGGCAAGGAGGGCATCGAGCGCTGCCTCGTCGAGCCAGGCAAGGAGACATTTGCCAAGCGAAGTCGCATGGGCGGGGAGGAGCGTGCCGACTTCGGATGCCAGTCGTACCCATTGGGTACCCTCCTGTTTGGCAACATACAGCACGAATCGCCCACGTAAGACAGCGAGTTGCACCGTCTCTCCCAACTCTCGGGCAATATCGGGAGCGAGTGCATAGAACTCACGTAGCAAGCTACTCTGCCGTGCATAGGCAGCGCTGAGCACTAAAAGCTGTGGTCCAAGATGATAGCGTTTTGTCTCAGGATTACGACTAACGAATCCCCCATCTTCCAATGTCCGGAGAACGTTCAAGAGACTGCTCTTTGCTTCACCGAGTGTCCGACTGAGTTCGGCAAGTGTCATCCCATCCGGCGTGTGAGCAAGGGCCTCGAGTGTGGCCAGCGCTCGCGCGACTGCTGGTGAAGCCTGCTGTCGATTACGGGGTAAGAGTACGCCAATGTTCAAAATTCTGAACTCCATTCATGATTCCGACTACTCTCACTGTAATATCGTGTTCAGCCAACGTCAAGACCCGCTGGCAAGTTAAAGAGATATGCGCACGTATTGCTCTTTTATCGGCTTGCTGCAGGGAGCGAGCTGAGGATGCAAGCGACAGGTTGGGAAACAAAGCCCTCATGGCAACCATCATTGATTGACTGTCTCAGGCCATCCTGCAAAGCAGCAGGGCACGGCTACTCCATTCCTGCCTGACAGCAGAAAGACGGACAGGCAGGCGCAGCCCTACAGGTTTGGTGGCTAATGGGTTATTGCGTCGCAGTCAAACGCTCGACGGACGGAGTGTTATAAGGAGGTAAGCCTCCAGGCTTGACCGCGTTTCCGCTCAGCCTCACTTCAACACTACCGTCATCCAGCCCGGCACGAGACTAAGCCGGGTTCTTGCGCAACTGGTCGCGGCTCGGTGTTTGTCCAGCTCACCGAGTGATAGTTAGAACACGAGCTGCTGGATCGCGTGCTTGGGCGGGCCGTACCATGCGTGATGGCGATGTTGGCCACCCACAACATCTCCTCACGCGTGTCAACAGCATGGCAGACATACATGGAGGAGCCTGCGAGCCAAGCAGATCCGCTCTTAGCAACGTGAAAGCAGAACGTTCCTTTAAATGACATATCCCTGTTGCGTTCACTACGCAGCCCCAGGCGCACTGTACATCACGTCAGCGGCTGCGTTCAGCTTAAAAACATGGATAATGGCTCAGGCAGTGATGCGCTACGCTTCGGAAAGCTATTGACACCCCCAAGACGTGCTCGACGGTGCCTTTTGTGCACCGCTCTCCGTTACACGCCAGACTGCTCCGTTAGGCACCAATCCCACTATGGCTACATCAGCTGCAGCGCTTGCCCCTTCCCTTAAACGCGCTTAACGTCTTCCTTGCCCGTCACGAACTGCGCTGCCGAGCGCACCAAAGCCACAACATCGTAGTTAGAAGGAAAGGTCATCGACGTTGCCAATCGTGTCAATCACAACGTTTCCATAACTGCCGTCTGGTAACTTCTGAACCTTCCGGATGAGCACGGTGATGATCGGTCCTTGCGACTCCGGGTTAAAGCGAAACTCGCCAGTCGGCCCGGTAAAATGCACCTGTCGCAGGGCTTGCAGGAAGGCTTGCTTATCCTCAACCTTGCCGCCTGTCGCATTCAATGCTTCGACAATCACGCGAGCCGCCAGATAGCCTTGATACGCAAACTGGTTCGCCTGAGCGTTGTACTTGGCGCGGAAGGCGTCGACAAAGGCCTTGTTCTCGGGCGAGTTATAGAGTGGCGAATAGTGGAGCGACGTCACAACGTTGAGAGCGGCATCGCCTTCTTGATTCAAGATGTTCTCGTCGACCGTGTCGCCAGCCCCGGTCAGCGGGAACTTGTCTTTAAGACCAAAATCGGTATATTGCAAGACAAAGCGCACGGCATCAGCGCCACTGTAGAAGGCCCACACAGCGTCAGCTTGATACTGCTGGATGCGCTGCAGGTACGGGCCAAAGTCTTGCGTGTTCATTGGCACGTAGACCTCACCGGCAATCTTGCCGCCCGCTTGCTCAAAGCGCTTGCGGAAGGCATCGGCTTTCTCATGGCCAGCTGAATAGTCCAGAGCGGTAAGGATCACGCGCTTGTAGCCAAGCTTGTTGTACGCATAATCGCCAAACGGAGCTTCGTATTGCCCATTGGCGAAGGACACGCGGAAGAGATACGGACTGCGCACTTTGGGATCGCGCGTGAGGGGTTGCCAGCCGGCATTGGCGACAATGAGCGGAACCTGCTGCTGTACGACGTAGTCACGGATAGCCGCTGCTTCGTTACTGAGGGTCACGCCAGCCAGAATGTGCACGCGATCCTGTTCGACGAGCTTGCGCGTCTTGGAAAGCGTCTGGTCTGGACTGCCAGCACAATCTTCGGAATGCAGTTCAATCGGGCGGCCGCCACCCTTGTTCTGGACCTGCTCTAAATAGAGCTGCATGCCACGGAGCACGTTTTGTCCAAGGGACGAATAGGTTCCGCTGAGGTCACCGAGGACACCAACGAGTACCGGCCCTTGGTTACTTGCTTGCGTCGTCGCGATGACGGTGGGACTCGCCGCAGCTGTCGCGGTCGTTGTGGCTGGCGTTGCCGTGGCCGCTTGTGCAGGGGTTGGCGTTGCCGCCGCTGTTGGACTTGCGGCGCTGCTTGGCGCACGGGTCGGTGTCGGCGTCGCATTGCCGCCGCACGCGCTCAGCAGCAGGCCACCGAGCATCCCCCCACCAAGCAATCGTAGAGCTGCTCGTCGCGTTATTGCACGCTGTCGTTCCATGTGCTCCTCCTCGCTCGTTCTGCGGTGTGCTCACTGGTCACACGATAGCGAGGTAGGCGAGGCAGCGACAAGTCTGATGTTCAACAATGTTGGACACACAACGCTGGCTGTCGTGGCATGGCGCACTCGGTGAACGATGTCCACCCCCGTTTCAACGGGGGTGGACGAGAAGAGCAGGGGGTTGGTGCTCGTGTGTGATCCCTTTCAGGCCGATCGCGCGTTGGTTTACCGGCATCGTGACACGAGCGTCTGCGCCGGACTGTGTGGGAGGATGGGTGCAGTACAGGTTCAGACCCGCCAGCCAATGGCGGCAGCACCCCAGCGTTGTCCATGAACGTAGAGCGGCACGGCGACAAGTGACATTACCTCGCCGGTGTCGCGGGCATAGGTTTGGGCAATGAAGCGCTGATCACCGCCGGGTGGTTCGCGGAGGTCACAGCCGGCTTGGACGAACTGCTGGCGCGTCGCCCGCGGCGGCAGGTGCTCGGCTGCTTCACCGAGCCCGATACGCGCAGCCTTCACCAGCACGGGCTGATCAGAGAAGAAGCGTTTGACGCGATTGCCGGCAAGGTCGCGTTCAGGAATGCCCGTCCAGTCTTTACAAAAGACTCGATTATGGATCGGCGCGTAGGTGTTGAGGTCGATGACGAGGGCGAAGACGAAGCGGGAGTCGCGGCGTAGGATTTCGTCCATTTCGGCTTGAAGGGCCAAGTCGACAACGGCGTCATAGGCTGTGCTGTATTTCGGCGGCTGGAAGCCTTCAGGTGGGACACGGCTGACATCGAACAGGCGGGCGAGCGAACGGATTGCCGGGCCTTTGATCTCGGTATAACGCAAGTCGAGTACATCGTCGAGCCGGAGGCGCCGCTCGGCAATCGCACGTTCGAAAACCGCACGACAACGGTCAGCGAGTTCGCGGCAGGCGCTGAGCGCACGATGGAAGGGGGTGTCCAGATCGACGCGGGCAAAGCCCTCATAGGCCTGTTGCGCCAGTTGTGCGAGCGCAAAGGTTTCCTCAGCAATGTGCTGCGTCTCTCGCTCAAGGCCACTGATGCTTTCTGTCGTTTGTTCGAGTGATCCGGTTGCGGTCTGCAAGGCTCCAGCTTGTTGCTGAACGGCAGCGGCGATCGCATCAATCGCGTGTGCTGCCTGGGTGGCGAGCGTGCTTGTTTCTCGCAGAACCTGGCTGAGCCGGTCAATCGCCTCGACTGAGGCCCCAACAAGGTCGACACTCCGGGCCAGAGCTTGGCGTGCCGGTGTCAGCTGAGCAGCAAGGGTGTCAGTCAACGAGCGAATTTCGCGCGTCTGTGCTGCAGTATGTTCGGCTAATTTGCGTACCTCCTCGGCGACAACGGCGAATCCGCGGCCGTGCTCGCCCGCGCGCGCTGCTTCGATTGCGGCATTGAGGGCCAGCAGGTTGGTCTGTTTGGCGATGCTGGCGATGACGTCGCTGACGCGCATGATGGCGGAGATTTGGGTGAGGAGTGTCTCGAGCCGGTTCGCTACGTCTTGCATCTGCGCCCGTAACGCCGCGGCGGTCTCCTCTGCCGCGACACTGGCGCGTAAGCCGTCCGCAGCCCGGGCGTCGACCTGTTGGGCAGCGGTGGCGGCGCTTTCAGCCGACTGCGCGATCTCTTCTACCCCGGCATTCACTTCCCGCAACGCGGCAGTGATGTGCTCTGCGCCTTGGCGGGCCGTGTCGATCTGGCGAGCGACGTGTTGTAGCCGCACGCTCGTGCGCGCAACGCCGATGGCGGAACGTTGGACAACGGTTTCGAGTTCGCCGAGCAAGCCGCGGAGATCGCTCCCGAGCCGTTCGAGCGCACGGCGGATCTCGCGAGCGCGCGGGTCTGCTCCGTCAATGGCCGGTGGATGGGCGAGCGCGTTGAGGCCATCCGTCAGGATTGTCACCAGCGTGTCGAGCAGCAGCGGCTCAGCTGGCCGGTCATCGTCGTGCGCTACTGGTGCCGTGGGGTTGAAGCGCAATCCTGTCACGTCTTGTGCCTCCTCACCAGACTGCAACTCCCACTCACGGTCTTCGGCACAACGAGCCGAAGGCGAAAGAGCCCCGATGGTCTGACATGTTGACAGACCGCTGTCCCGTTGCCCATACTCTTGCGACATCATGGTTCGGCCGAAGAGTTGGGACGGTGTGTCATGCTGCTGGTGACCGTCTTGGGGACTGGCGACTATCAGGAAGCCACGTATCAGCTGCGGGATGGGGACACCTGGCGACGCTGTCGCACCCGCCTCTTCCCTACAGCGCTGGCCGAATGGTTTGCGCCTGAACGTGTCCTGGTTCTCCTTACCCCCGAAGCGCTCGAGCATGACAACTGGCAGGCGTTACAGGCATTCCTCGGTGAGCGAGCCGAGCCAGTGCTGATTCCCATCGGCAGGAACGAGCGGGAGCTGTGGGACGTCTTCGACGCGCTCGTCACGCGCGTGCCAGCAAAGGCGCGGTTGCTGTTCGACGTCACACACGGGTTTCGAGCGCTGCCGCTTTTTGCTGTGTCGGCGGCACTCTTCTTGCATCGCGTGCGCGACGTCACGATCGAGCGCGTGCTCTATGGGGCGTATGAGGCGCGTGATGCTGCGGGGAATGCGCCGGTGTTTGACCTGACGCCGCTTGTCGATCTCATTGACTGGCTCAGCGGTATTGAAGCATTGGTGCAGTCAGGCAACGGCCAGTTGCTTGCCCAGCGGTTGGGCGAGACACAGCGCCGCCAGTGGCGTCGGGGGAACGGGCATGCGAAGCCACGCCAATTGCAGCGGGTGGGCAAGGCGCTGGGGACGTTTTCGACCGCGGTGCAGCTGAACCGGCCGCACGAGGCGCTCACAGCCGCGAGGACGGTGGTGAATACGATTGCGGCCGCACAGGAGGAACTTGCACACTGGGTTCGGCCCTTTGCACTGCTGGCGCAGGAGATCGCTGATGAGGTTGCGGCGATTGCGCATCACGAACCAGATCGCCTTACCCGCGCGAACCTCCAGGCACAGCTCGCGTTGATTGACTATGCCCTCACAAAGGGACTTGTGCTCCAGGCAGTCACGCTGGCACGCGAGTGGCTGGTCAGCTGGTACATCCTTGAGCGATTCCCGGAGAACGCTGAGCGGTGGCTGCATCCGGAGATCCGCGACCAGGCGGGACGAGCGCTCAACAACGGAGCGAGGAAACTCCGTGAGGGTGCGGCGATTGCGTGGCAGGTCCCAGAGCGCCGGGTTTTTCTGCTGTGGGATCAGCTTGGACAACTCCGGAATGACCTCGCCCACTGTGGCATGCGTCCACAGAGCCAGCGGCCGGAGCCAGAGCAGGTGCGTGCGCATGCAGAAAAGCTGATCAACCAGGTGCGGCAGGTGTTGAGTGCTGTATGAGATGTGCCTGTTCGATGTCTTGGGGAGATGGGGCGGCTATTGGGATAGCTGCTGGGATATGTCATTCTCATTGATCCGGCAAGGCCACCCCGGTCCCACACACCACGCTGCCCGCGAACACGACGCACAGGGCCGTCAGCTGCGCAGTCACCCCATTCAGGGAATCCGGCAGAACCGACAGGCACTGTGCGTGTCCCCTCTTCAAGGGGCGCTTTGGTGCTGCTCGAACAGCATGTCATTTTTCACTGGTAACATCGTGCGCTCGCGGCGACGCGCCCTTCGCAAGCTCACTGCGTGCGTCGCCATGGCCTTCGGCTCGCGCAACGCATGAACAGGCGGTGAGCTTCCGGACGCTGGGCACGACGACAGCGCGCGTGCGCGCAGCACCTGCGTATCTCGCCGCGACGTGAGCCCTGGTCCTGCAAGCATTGGCGACAAGCACATCGTTCCGGCGGACGTCGCCGCAGCAAGGGTGCGCGCCTTCATTGGCATGTGCGCATAGACGACGTCCAGCGATAGATTCTGGATACGCTCTGGCAACTTCACCTCGTGAACCGAGGGTTGACAGCCGTGGAGCTGTCCGCTATGATAGAGCCATCTGTTAACGTTCACGGGAACGTTCACAGTTGCCGGAGTGGCAGCGGATCGTCCTCAGGAAGCGGGCGGGGTGATGGGCCGTAAGAAGGTCACCATTGTCGATGTCGCGCGTGAGGCTGGTGTGTCCGTGCAGACTGTGTCGCGTGTGTTGAATGCGAAAGGCGAAGTGAGTCCACGTACCCGGGAGATCGTCGTTGCAGCGATTGAGCGCTTAGGCTATCGCCCCAATGGCGTGGCACGCAGCCTGGTCACGCGTCGAACGCTGACCATTGGCCTGATCGTGCCCGACATCGCCAACCCCTTCTTCCCCGAGATCGCGCGTGGAGTCGAAGAGACGGCCCAGGCGGCAGGCTACCAGGTGTTCCTCAGTAATACGAATGAGCAGCCAGAACGTGAAATGCAGGCGCTGCACGCCCTGGCTGAGAAACGCGTCGACGGCGTCATCCTTTGCGGCACGCGTCTGGCCGACGAAGCCCTGCTGCCGATGCTCGCCGAGTTTGCTGCCGTCGTCCTCGTCAACCGGGCGCTCGCAACTGACCAAGCGGATGCCGTCTTGCTGCACGACGAGGCAGCGATGTACCGGCTGGTGCACTGGCTAGTGGAAAACGGCCGGCGACGGCTTGCGTTCCTGGCCGGACCGCCGCGCTCGTACAGCGGGCAAGGCCGCCGGCGCGGGCTGCTGCGGGCCTTGAACGAACTGCAGGGGCATGCCGACCTCGTTGCCATGGTCGATTGCCCGCCATTCATCGACGGGGGCGTCGTGGCCGCACGGCAGATTCTTGAGCAAGGACAGGGTGTTGACGCCTTTGTCTGCTACAACGACCTGGTCGCACTCGGTGCGCTCCAGGCGTGTCAGCAGGCAGGATGTGCCGTACCCGCTGAGATTGCCGTGACGGGGTTCGACGATATCACCGTGGCTGGCCTGGTCACACCAGCGCTGACCACGATGCGTGTACCGAAGCACATGCTCGGTGAGCATGCCGCGCGGCTCCTCCTTGAGCGGCTCGCCGGGCGCCAGGAGCCGCGTCAGGTGGTCGTTGAGCCGGAGCTTGTGGTCCGTGCCAGTGCGCCATAGGCAGGGAGGGATGATGGTGGAGCAGTGGAAACGGCCGAGTCGGCTGGGGGAACCGGGTCACCACGTGCTGGTCTCGCCTGATGACGGGACAGTGCGCTGGCTGACGGTTACGCTGCACGTGGTGCGCGCCGGTGAGCAGCTACGCGGTGAGACAGGCGAGCACGAATACGTACTCGATCTCCTTGCGGGCACGGTCCAGGTGCTGCGCGAGGGGCAGCCATGGCAGACCGTGACACGGCCTGGCTTCTTCCAACACGGGCCAGTGTTGATCTGCATCCCACCAGCGTCACGCTATGCGGTCATGGCCGAAACGCCTGCTACCCTGCTTGCCGTCCATGCGCCAGCGCCCACGGGCGGTGACTGGGCGGTCGTGTTGCCTCATGATGCGCCGGCGCGGGACGTTGGACGAGGCAGCTGGCAGCGGACAGTCTGGCCAGGCACGTCAACGCTGGCGGTGACCCAGCGGCTGCTGGTTGGCGAGACGCTCAATCCGCCTGGCGGGTGGTCGTCCTACCCGCCCCACAAGCACGACACGGTCAATCCACCACGCGAACTTCCCTATGAAGAAGTCTATTTCTTCCGTTTCGATCCACCTGGGGGGTTCGGGCTCCAGCGGATTTATGGCCAGCACCCTGATGGCACGCCCTTCGATGTTGCGTTCACAGTGGAAGACGGGGACGCCATCGTCATCCCCCGCGGCTATCACCCGGTTGTGGCTGCGCCGGGGTACGCCATGGGCTACGTGTGGGCGCTCTGCGGAGAAGGCAAGCAGTACGGGGCCTGGACCGAGGACCCTGCACACCAGTGGGTTGGCCAGACGACACGGGAGACGGAGGCAGCACACCGTGAGCGGTGAAGCGCGCGGCACTGTTGACCTGCGTGAGACCGTGGCCTGCGTGACCGGCGGGACTGGCGGCTTGGGCTTGCCGATTGCGTTGGCACTGGCGAAGGCGGGGGCTCGCGTGGCGATTCTTGGCCGGCAGCGCGAGCGGCTCGAGCGCGCCGTGGCGCAGGTGCGTGCCGTGCAACCGGAGTCTCTGGGTGTTGCGGCGGATGTGAGCGACCCAGTCTCGCTGGTCGAGGCGCACGCCACAATTCGCCGCACGCTCGGGCCAGTGACCGTGCTGGTCAATGCCGCAGGCGGCAATCGCCCCGACGCGACCACGGGGCCTGAGCAATCGTTCTTTGCGCTAGATCCGGCAGCGCTTGACGCAGTCGTGCGGGTGAACCTGCTGGGCACGATCTGGGCGTGTCAGGTTTTTGGCCAAGACATGGTGGAGGTGGGACAAGGGAGTATTGTGAACATTGCCTCGGTTGCGGCCATCCGGCCACTCACGCGCGTCGTGGCGTACAGCGCGGCGAAGGCTGGCGTGGTGAATTTCACCCAGTGGCTCGCGACGTATCTCGCCCGGGAATACAGCCCGGCCATTCGGGTGAACGCGGTTGTCCCGGGCTTTTTCCTCACCGAACAGAACCGTTTCCTGCTGACTGACCCGGCTGCACCAGATGGATTGAGCGCGCGGGGGCGGAGTGTGCTTGCCCATACCCCACAAGGGCGCTTCGGTACGCCAGATGACCTGTGTGGGGCAGTGCTATGGCTGGTGAGCCCGGCAGCGCAGTTCGTGACGGGGACGGTGGTGACGGTCGACGGCGGGTTCTTGAGTGACGCTGGGGTGTAAGAGCGGGGAGAAAGTATGAGCCAGGTAGTAGGCATACGACAGACAACCGACCACGTTCCGGCGTACACGGCGGACGTTGCTACGGCCAGGGCTCGAGACAACACTGGCAGGGAATGTCACTGAGTTCGCAAGCGTCTCCGGATCGCGCTCGTACTACCAGGTGTGCTTGTTGCGCCTCCGCTTTCTGTCATCGCTGCCGTGGTACAACGGACATTCTACGTGACCCTTATTGGGGGCTCCTTCGGCGGCTTGCGCGGCTTGGTGGGCGGGTGGTGGTGTTCGGCAGTGGGCAAGCGCGGAGCATCCCGCCATCAATGTCAATTGAACGGGCCAACGAGCGCCTTGCCCGCATCGTGCGCATGCTGGCCCAGCACGCGCGGGAAGCCGGGTTGCAGCTCGCGCTCGAGCCACTGCGCCGGGCTGAAAGCAATGTCTGGAACACGATCAGCGAGGCCGTCGCATTCCTCACGGCCTACGATCTCCATGACGTGGGCGTGGTCGCCGACTTTTACCACATGCTTGCTGAACATGAGCCGCTCAGCGCGATCGCAACGCACCGCGAGCGGATTGTACACGCACACCTGGCTGATAGCGAACGCAAGCCACCGGGGTTCGGCACGGCTGACGTGCGGGGCTTCCTGGCCACCCTGCAGTCCTCGGGATACAGCGGGCTGTGTTCGTTTGAATGCCGCTGGGACGATTTGGCGACGCAGTTGCCAATCAGTGTCCGGATGGTTCGTGCCCTGTGCGAGCAGGGGTAAGCAGTGGGGAGAAGCAGCATGCGCGTGGCGTTTTCCAACCTGGCCTGTCCAGGCTGGTCGCTGGACCAGGCTGTTGCCGCAGCACGGGAATGGGGATATGAGGGGATTGAGTTACGCCTCCTCAACGGGGAAGTGATCCCGCTCGCGCTTCCCCCGGAGCACCAGGCCATGATCCGGGAGACGCTTGAGCGTGCCGGGCTTTCGCCCGTGGCATTCGACACCTCGATCCGGCTCGTTGGCGACGAGGACGAGTCAGCAGTCTGCGAGGCGATTCGGGCCGCACTGACCCTCGCCAAGACGCTCGGCGCACCGATGATTCGGGTGTTCGGCGGGCCATTTGCGCCCGAGGAGGCATGGGAAGCGGTTCGGGCGCGCGCAGCACGCATTTTGAACCGTGCAGCGCCATGGGCTGAGGAAACGGGCGTGGCAATTGCCCTCGAAACCCATGACAGCTTTGCCAGCGGCGAGCGCGTCGCTGCCGTACTGGACATGGTGCCGAGCCGCGCGGTCGGGGCACTCTGGGACACCTTGCATCCCTTCCGGGTCGGCGAGACGCCAGACGCGACAATGCGCCTGCTCGGCGACCGGCTGATGCTTGTCCACATCAAGGATGCGCGGGTTGACGGGCCAGCATGGGAACTCTGCCTGCTTGGCGAAGGCAATGTCCCGGTTCGCGCGATCTTGGGGCTGCTGGCGCAGCACGGCTACCGCGGCTGGCTCTCCGTCGAGTGGGAGAAGCGCTGGCATCCAGAACTGGCTGATCCAGCCGTTGCGCTGCCGCAGCACGTGCAGGTGTTGCGGGAATGGCTTGCGGCAATCGGACAAGAACGGAGAGAGGCAGAGTGATGGCAGAGCGACGCTATGGGTTTGCAATCGTTGGCGGCGGGGTGATTGCGCCAATCCATGCACGGGCGATCCAGGCGCTACCGAACGCGGAGTTGCGTGCCATCGTGGACGTTGTGCCAGAGGTTGCCGAGCACCGAGCAGCCGAGTTTGGCGTCGAGGCCTACACCGAGCTGGAACCTGTGCTTGCCCGCCCGGATATCGATGTTGTCTGCATCGCGACTCCGAGTGGGTTGCACGCCACGCTTGGCATGCAAGCAGCTCGCGCAGGCAAGCATGTGATTGTTGAAAAGCCGATCGACGTGACGCTCGAAGCGGCCGACCAGCTGATTGCGACCTGTCGGCAAACGGGAGTGAAGCTTACCGTCATCTCGCAGCGCCGGTGGGATCCAGGGGTACAGGAACTCAAGCGCGCACTCGAGGCCGGCGCACTCGGGGACGTCTTTCTGGCTGATGTCGTCATGAAATGGTACCGGTCAGCGGCGTACTACGAGAGCGCCGCGTGGCGGGGAACCTGGGAACTCGACGGCGGCGGCGCGCTGATGAACCAGGGCGTCCACTTCGTTGATCTGCTCCTCTGGCTCGTCGGCCCGGTGGAACGCGTTTACGCCACGTGTGCAACCGTCGCCCACACGATCCCGGTTGAGGATCTGGCAGTGGCGCACCTGCGGTTCCGCAACGGCGCTGTCGGCGTGATCGAGGCAACGACAGCCGCCTACCCTGGCTTTGACGAGCGCCTTGAGGTGACCGGCACACGGGGAACGGTGCGCGTGGAGAAGGGAGCCCTCACGCTGTGGGGCGTGCCAGACAGTCCGCGGCAGGTGGCTGAGCAGGCCCGCCCGAGCGCGGCAGCAGATCCGGGCAGCTTGTCCAGCGAGGGCCACCGGCAGCAGATTGCCGATTTTCTGGAGGCGATTGAGCAGGACCGTGAACCGGCGGTGACGCCAGAACAGGCGCGCGCCGCGTTGGAGTTGATCCTGGCGGTCTATGCCTCGGCACGCCATGGCGAGCCCGTGACGTTGCCGTTGCCAGTGGGCGCACGGTGAAGGGAGTCTCACGCGTGACAGGTGGGTGGAAGCTTGCCGCGATCGGCGATGAGATTGCTGCTGAGCCAGCCGCCGCGCTAGCCGTGATGCACGAGGCTGGCGTCCAGGCCCTGGAACTCCGCAGTGCCTGGGGGAAGAACGTGCTTGAGCTGAGCGATGATGAACTGCGCATCGTGCAGCAGGAAGCGGCCGCGCGCGGGATGCCCATCCCGGTCATCGCCTCGCCGATCGGGAAGACGCCGATTACTGACCCAGTAGATCACGAGCTGGCGCGGCTCGACCGTGCGCTTGCTATCGCCGAGCAACTCGGGGCCTGGGGCATCCGGATCTTCTCGTTTTATCTGCCGGCTGGGGCCGTGCCAGAGCAGTATCGTGCAGAGGTGCTCGCGCGCCTGCAGCAGTTTGTTGAGCGAGCCGCGCGCCGGGGCATTGTGCTGCTGCACGAAAACGAGAAGCTGATCTACGGGGATATCCCCGAGCGGTGCCACGACATCCTCGCCTCGATCAACTCGCCGTGGCTCCGGGCCGTGTGGGACCCGGCGAACTTTGTCCAGTGTGGCGTGCGGCCGCATACCGAGGGATTCGCGCTGCTCGCGCCGTACATTGCCCACGTGCACATCAAGGACGCGCAGCTGGCGACCGGCCAGGTGACACCGGCGGGGGAAGGCGACGGCGAGGTCGCCGAGACGCTTGCTGCGCTGGCCGCCCGCGGCTATGACGGCTATCTCTCCTTTGAACCGCATCTGACACTCGCTGGCGAGCGCGGCGGCTTCAGCGGACCGGAGGCGTTTGCCCGTGCTGTCGCGGCACTGCAGCGCCTTCTTGCGCAGCTTCCCGCGCCACACGCTTCCAGCTAATACCGGCAAGGGGATGTTCGGCCGCGCGGGCACGGCAGCGATCACGCCCGACGCGGCCGCATGGGCTAACGTGGGGGCTGGCCACGCGTGCGCCTGTGTGCAGGGCACTGAGGCGACGCGCCGGAGATGAGGCAGGGGCCAATGCCGCGGCCGTGCCCGACGTCGCGTGACGCTGCCGTTCAGCGATGAGGGCGCAGGGAGTGGTGGATAGCGTGGCAGTTGACATCGTGTAGGATTTCCTGTATGATCGCTGCAGTACAGCAGGCCAGACAAGGGATGGCGATGAACAAGCAGGAAGTGGCGTACCAGATTCTTCGGCAGCGGATCGTCAGCGGGGTCTACGGTCCTGGCTATCGCCTGATCATCGACGAGCTCGCCCGCGAGCTGCAGATGAGCCAGACGCCGCTCCGCGAGGCCGTGCGCCGCCTTGAGGCGGAGGGGCTGGTGGAGTACGTGCGGAATGCTGGCGCCCGGGTGGTCACCATCGACGAACGGCAGTACCTCGACGTGCTGTCAACCCTGGCCGTACTCGAGGGGTACGCGACAGCCCTGGCCGCCCCGTGCATGACGCCGCGCGATGTCGCGATCCTGCGCGCGTTTGAAGACGACATGGCAGCGGCCGTGGATGCGGGCGACATGTTACGGTACGGCGCGTTGAACCGGGCATACCACGAGGCCATCTACGCCCATTGCCCGAACCGCTATCTCGTGGGGCAGATTGAGCGAGCCTGGACGCAGCTTGACTCGATGCGGCAGTCGATCTTTGTGTTGCTGCCGACGCGCGCCCGCGCCTCACTCGACGACCACCGGCGGATCACCCAGCTGATCGCCGAGCGCGCGCCAGCTGAGGAGATCGAGCGTGTCGTCCGCCAGCACAAGCTGGCCACCGCCGACGCCTTCCACGCCTGGACGCTTGCCCAGCGGGCGCCCCGCCGTGAGGCTGGCCGCGGCGTGGTTGCCGCCGATGGCCATGACCAGCACGCAGACCGTGCGGAGGAAAGGAGGAGGATCGAATGACCACACAGCGCAGCGCATGGCAGTCCAGCGAAAGGGGTGAAGGGTGATGGAGACGTCTGGGTTGCGTGGGTCGCTGGTGCCGCTGGTGACGCCGTTCCGCGATGGGGCGGTCGACCTGGCGACGCTGCGCGACTTGATCGAGTGGCAGCTGGCCAGCGGAAGCCATGGGATTTCGGTGACGGGCTCGACCGGCGAGCCAGCGTCGCTCTCGCTCGAAGAGCGTGAGCAGGTGATCGCGACAGCGATTGAGGCCGTGCGTGGCCGCGTGCCGGTCATCGCCGGCACCGGCGCGAACTCGTTCGCCGATACCCTCCGGCTGACGCAGTTCGCCGAGCAGGCTGGCGCCGACGCCGCGCTGGTGATTACGCCGCCGTACTGCCGGCCATCCCAGGAGGGGCTCTACCAGTACTTCACGGCACTGGCGCGCGCGGTGCGCCTGCCACTGATCCTCTACAACATCCCCGGGCGCACGGCAGTCAACCTGGAGCCGGAGACGCTGGCCCGCATCCGACGCGCCTGCCCGAACGTGGTGGGGGTGAAGGAGGCCAACTACGACTTCACCCAGGTAAGCCGGTTGTTCGACCGCTGCGGCAGCGACCTGCTGGTCTACTCCGGCATCGAGGCCCTCTGCTTCCCGCTGCTCGCGCTGGGCGGTGCTGGCTACTTCAGCGCCACCGCGAACGTGCTGCCGCGCGAGTGTGCCCAGCTGTACGAACTGACCGTCGCCGGACGCTGGGACGAAGCCCGCGCCCTGCACTACCAGCTGCTGGCGATGAACGAGGCGCTGTTCATCGAGACGAATCCGGGGCCGGTGAAGTACGTGCTGGGGCTGATGGGCAAAATCCAGCCCGAGCTGCGGCTTCCGCTCGTCCTGCCGTCGCCGGAGAACCAGGCTCGGCTGCGCGCGGTCGCGGCACGCTACGGCCTGGTAGCTGAAACAGCGGCAGCGCCGGTGGGGAATGGAGCCTGACGCATGCGCACCGCACGCTTTCTCGCCGACGGCCGGTTGCACGTGGGGCAGGTTGAGGACGAGCGACTCATCGACGAGGCTGGGCGCGCCTACGCCTTCGACGCGGTGACGTGGCTGCCGCCGGTTGAGCCGCGCAAGATCATCGGGCTGGTGCTGAACTACGCCGCACACGCGCGCGAGCTGGGGATGGAAGCCCCGACGGCGCCGGTGCTCTTCTTCAAGCCAACGACGGCGTTGATCGGCCACCGCGCGCCAATCGTCTATCCCCGTGGGGTCACGCAGCTGCACTACGAAGCCGAGCTTGCCGTCGTGATCGGGCGACGCTGCCGGAAGGTGCCGAAGGAGCGCGCGCTGGAGGTTGTCCGTGGCTATACGGTGGCCAACGATGTGACGGCCCGCGACTTTATCACCAACTACTTCCGGCCGCCGGTCAAGGCGAAGGGGTTCGACACGTTCTGCCCGCTCGGCCCGTGGCTGGTCGAAGGGGAGGCGATCGATCCGGACAACCTGACGCTGCGGGCGTTCGTCAACGGCGAACTCTGCCAGGAGGGGCACACGAGCCAGTTGATCCACAAGGTCGCTGACCTCATCGCCTATCTCACCGACTTTCTGACGCTCGAACCCGACGATGTCATCCTGACCGGCACGCCGGAGGGCATCCGGTTCGTGCAGCCGGGCGACGTCGTGCGGGTAGAGGTTGTCGGCGTGGGGGCACTGGAGAACCCCATCGTCGCCGAACCAGCATGAGAGGAGAGCACGATGACAACGACCCAGCAGGCACACTACACGGCGTTGCGCGAGCGCGTCCTGCCACGCGTACAGCAGTTGGCGCACGTTATCGATGGGACGTTCACCGTTGGCGAGAGCACGGAAACGTTCGTTTCCCTCAACCCGGCAACGAACGAGCCGATTGCCACGGCGCCAGTGGCGAGCCCGGCTGACGTCGAGCGCGCGGTGCAGGCCGCCCGACGCGCCTTCGACGAGGGGCCATGGCCACGGCTGCCCGCGGCTGAGCGCGCGCGCATCCTGCGCCGCATCGCCGAGGGGATCCGCGCGCGGGCCGACGAGATCGCTGTGCTGGAGAGCACCGATACCGGCATCCCGATTACCCAGATTCGCGAGGCGCAGGTGTTGCGCGCCGCTGACAACTTCGACTTCTTTGCCGAGATGGCCACCCGCATTACCGGCGAGAGCTACCCGGTGGACACCACCTTCCTCAACTACACCGTCCGGCGGCCGGTCGGTGTCGCTGCCTTGATCACGCCGTGGAACACGCCGTTCATGCTCGAGACCTGGAAGGTCGCCCCCTGCCTGGCTGCCGGCAACACCTGCATCCTCAAGCCAGCCAGCTGGTCGCCGCTCTCGGCCACGCTGCTGGCGGAGATCGTGCAGGAGGCCGGCGTGCCTCCGGGCGCGTTCAACCTCCTCTACGGGCCAGGGGAGCAGGTCGGCGAAGCCCTCGCCGCCCACCCGGCCGTCAACCTCGTCTCCTTCACCGGCGAGACGACGACGGGCAAGCGCTTGATGCGCGTGGGCGCTGACACGCTGAAGCGGTTCTCGATGGAGCTCGGCGGCAAGTCGCCAGTGCTGGTCTTCGCCGACGCCGACCTTGACCGCGCGCTCGACGCTGCCATCTTCGGCGTCTTCTCGCTCAACGGCGAACGCTGTACTGCCGGGTCACGCCTGCTGGTGGAACGCACAATCTACGACACGTTCGTCGACCGGCTGATCCAGCGGGTGCGGAACATCCGCGTGGGCGACCCGCTCGACCCCGCGACCGAGGTCGGGCCGCTGATCCACCAGCGCCAGCTCGCCCGGGTGCAGGGGTATCTCGCGCTTGGCCAGCAGGAAGGCGCGCGGCTTGCCGTCGGCGGCGAGCGGCCCAGCGACCCCGCACTTGCCCGCGGCAACTACCTGCGCCCCGCGCTCTTCGTCGACGTGCAGCCGACGATGCGGATCGCGCAGGAGGAGATCTTCGGCCCGGTGCTGTGCGTCATCCCCTTCTCCACTGAAGAGGAGGCCCTCCGCATCGCCAACGGCGTGAAGTATGGGCTGGCGGCCTACCTCTGGACGTCCGACGTCACGCGGGCCATGCGGCTGGCGCCGGCGCTCGAGGCCGGCATGGTGTGGGTCAACTCACAGAATGTCCGCGACCTGCGCACGCCGTTCGGGGGGATGAAGGAGAGCGGGATCGGCCGCGAGGGCGGCTTCTACTCGTTCGAGTTCTACACCGAGGTCAAGACGATCCATGTCGCGCTCGGCACCCACCGGATCCCGCGAATGGGTGTGGGACAATAAGTGACAGTGGATGCCCAGCAGCACGAAGGAGGAGCACCATGGGAGCACGGACTGGCGCCGCATACCTCCAGCGGCTCCGCGAACACCCGCGCGAAGTCTGGATTCACGGGGAGCGGGTGCAGGGCGATATCACCGCCCACCCGGCTTTCCGCAACATTACCCGCAGCATCGCCGCGCTCTACGACATGCAGCACGACCCCGCCTTGCGCGACGAGCTGACCTACCTCGAGCCCTCGACGGGAGAGCGCACCGGCCTGTCGTTCATCCAGCCGCGGACGCTCGACGACCTGCAGCGCCGCAGCCGGATGATGAAGCGGTGGGCCGACTACTCGGGCGGCATGCTCGGCCGCACGCCCGACTACCTGAACGCCGGGCTGGCGGCGATGGCCGCGGCCGCCGACTACTTCGCCCAGAACGACCCGCGCTTCGGCGAGAATATCCGCCAGTACTACGCCTACGTGCGCGACAACGACCTCTGCCTGACGCACACGCTGATCACCCCGCAGGTCAACCGCGCGGTCGGGCCATCCCGGCAAGCCGATCCGTACATCGTCGCCCGGGTGGTGAAAGAGACGGACGCGGGCATCGTCATCCGCGGGGCGCGGATGCTGGCCACGCTCGGGCCGATCGCCGACGAAATCGAGGTCTTCCCCTCGACCGTCCTCCGAGGCACTGAAGAAGATGCCCCCTATTCCTTCGCCTTCGCCATCCCGGTCGATACGCCGGGCCTGAAGTTTCTCTGCCGCGAATCGTTCGACTACGGACGCTCGCCGTTCGACCACCCGCTCGGCTCGCGCTTTGAAGAGATGGACGCGGTCGTCGTCTTCGACGACGTGCTGGTGCCGTGGGAACGCGTGTTCCTCTACCAAGACGTCGAGCGCTGCAACGGCGTCTTCGCCGAGACGAACGCTGTGGTGCACATGGCGCACCAGGTCGTAGTCAAGAACGTCGCCAAGGCAGAGTTCCTCTTCGGCCTGGCCGCCCAGATTGCCGACAAGATCGGCATCGACGGCTTCCAGCACGTGCAGGAGAAGCTGGCCGAGCTGATCATGTACCTGGAGATGATGCGCGCCTTCCTGCGGGCGGCCGAAGCCGACGCAGCCCGCAGCCGCTGGGGCATCGTCACCCCGGCCTGGGCGCCGCTCAACGCCGCACGCAACCTCTTCCCACGGCTCTACCCGCGGATGATCGAGATCATCCAGCTGCTGGGCGCGAGCGGGTTGATGGCGATCCCGACCGAGGCCGATGTTCAGAGTCCAATTGGGCCGCTGATCGACAAGTACCTGCAGGGGCGCAACTGCGAAGCCTACGAGCGGCTCAAGCTGTTCCGGCTGGCCTGGGATGCCACGCTCAGCGCCTTCGGCTCACGCCAGGTGCTCTACGAACGCTTCTTCTTCGGCGACCCGGTGCGCATGGCCGGCGCGCTCTACACCAGCTACGACAAGGAGCCCTACAAGGCCCGGATCGCGGCGTTCCTGGAGCGGGTCGAGCGCGAGCTTGCCGAAGAGCCCGCCCCGGCCAGCGGCATCTAGCGTCAGGAGCGGGTGATGGGCCTGACCGATGTGGCACGGGATCCGGCAACGTTCCGCCGGGTGATGGGGCAACTGGCCACCGGCGTCACGCTGATTACCGCGCAGGCCGGCACGGTGCAGCACGGCATGACGGCCAACGCGGTCATCTCGGTGTCGCTCGAGCCGCTGCTGGTGCTGATCAGCGTGCGCCGCGAGGCCCGCATGGTCGCGGTATTGCGTGAGGCCGGGCACTTCGTCATCAACATCCTCGCGCGCGACCAGGAGCCGATCGCCCGCCACTTCGCCGGGCAGCCAGTGCTGGGGCCACGGCCGGAGTTGCCGATTGAGCCGTGGGAGGGCGGGCTGCGGCTGGCTGGCTGCCTGGCGGCCATCGCCTGCCGTGTGGTGGGCTGGCTGCCCGGAGGCGACCACTGGCTGGTGGTGGGCGAAGTGACCGCGCTGGCGCTGGGTGAGCCGGGGACGCCGCTCCTCTACTACGGCGGGCAATACCGCACGCTCGCGCCCGCCGCGCCGGCCCCCGCGCCCGCGCCCGACCTGCTCGACAGCCTCGGCGCTGCGCTCTACTACGATGAAGGCACGCCGGATCCAGTGCCCTGGGACGAGTAGCGGCGAAAGGGGGGCAGCATGACACCGAACCGCCTGCCGTTTACCATCTTGAAGACCGGACACGTCGAGTTGCGCGTGACCGACCTCGCCCGTGCCCGTGCCTGGTACGTCGACCTGCTCGGCTTTGTCGAGACCGCGCAAGAGGACGGGCGGCTCTACCTGCGTGGCTACGAGGAGTGGGAGCACCACAGCCTGATCCTCCGCCAGGCCGCGACACCCGGGCTGGGGCACATCGCCTTCCGCGTTGCCAGCGAGGACGACCTCGACCAGCTGGCCCAGCTCGTCGCCGCCCGCGGCCTGCCGCACCGCTGGATCGAGCCCGGCGCCGAACGTGGCCAGGGCCGGGCGCTGCGCATCCAGGATCCGCTGGGCTTCCCGGTCGAGTTCTACCACACCGTCGAGCCCGTGGAGCGGCTGCTGCAACGGTTCGACCGCCAGCGCGGCGCCCACGTGATGCGCATCGACCACGTCAACCTGCACGTACCCGACGTCGCCGCCGGCGAGGCCTGGTACATCGACACGCTCGGCTTCCAGCGATCAGAATATACGATCACCGACGAGGAACCGCCGCGGGTGTGGGCCAGCTGGCTCCACCGCAAGCAGAACGTCCACGACGTGGCGCTGATGACCGGGCACGGGCCACGGCTGCACCACATCGGCTTCTGGGTGCAGGAGCCGGTCGACGTGCTGCGGACCGCCGACATCCTGGCAGCGGCCGGACAGGGCAGCGCGCTGGAACGCGGGCCGGGGCGGCACGGCATCTCCAACGCCTTCTTCCTCTACCTGCGCGATCCCGACGGCAACCGCATCGAGCTCTACACCAATGACTACCTGATCCCCGACCCCGACTTCCCGCCGATCTGCTGGCGGCTGAACGACCCGCAGCGGCAGACCTTCTGGGGACATCCAGCCCCGCCGAGCTGGTTCGACGACGCTGCCCACGTCGAAGACTTCAGTGGCAGCACATTCGTGCCACTCACCCCGCCGACCCTGGCCGACCGCCCCGCCCTCGCCCACTGACGCCGGGAGCGTGATCGTACGCCGCACGGAGCAGGCGCAGGGTTTGAGCCGCCCGGCGCTTGCCCGCTGACACTGCTGAACGTCGCTGCGCGGATCAGCCGGGAGAGCGCCCCTGGTCACGACGCCCCACGCTTGCCCCTTGACGCCGCTAAGCATCGCCGCCCCGGACGTCGCCGCCCTCAGCGCCTGACCAGCTCCTGACCAGTTCCTGACCAGCCTGCCCCGCCCGAGCGCGGCTGTTCCGGCCTGTTCGTTCAGCTCCGCCCAGGCATACGGCACTCCGTCGCCGTGGCATACCTGTTCGGCCGCCATCACAACAGCGGCGGGCAGCCGCCCGGGCGCACGCGCCCCAGCTCCACTCACCCTGGCCGCTCGCTCACGGACACCCCCGCACGAGCACCACCGGCCAACGCCGGGGGCATCCCGCACGCCATCGCCCACGGGACGCCTCCAGGTCGCCGCGGCCGGAGCACACACCACACCGCCGTCACACGCCAGCAGACTGCAGTCGGCTGCAGCGGGCTGCCCCGCCGGTTCGCAGCGACCGCCCCAGCCCCGGGCGCACGCGCCCACGCCCGGCTGTCGCGCCCAGCACGCGCCCCCACGCCCCACGCCCGCCCCCACTCCTCGGCTCCGCCGCACCACCCCCTCTCGTTCCATTCAGCATGTTATGTCAAAACATTAGCTTGCATTCCCCTCGAACACCTGCTACACTCCGAACAGGAACGGGAAGCCGGTGGGGACACCCGGGGAACAACCTCTCCCTTCCCACGACCACCCCGCAGCCCGCTTCCCGTCCCCTCCGGCACCATCCCACCCCGCGCCCCGGCCGGAGTCGCCGTGCAGCAGAAGGGGCCGAGCGCGCCCCAGCTCGGCCCCCACCACGAAAGGATCCCGGGAATGCCCCCCGGTTCCCCTTCAGTATACGCCACCACCGCTCCCCTGGCAGCCCCCCTCCTCGCCGCCCTGACCTGCCCCAACCCCCGCTGCCCCTGCCACCGCACCGCCCAGCGCGGCTCCGGCCGCACCCACTGCCCCGCCCACGACGACCAGCACCCCAGCCTCAGCCTCTCCCTCCAGGGCGACCACCTGCTCGTGCACTGCCACGCCGGCTGCCCCCAGACCGCCGTCCTCGCCGCCCTGCGCGCCCGCGGCCTCTGGCCCGCCACCCCCGTCACCCCCACCAGGCCAGGCAGCCGTGCTGCCAGCGGTGTGGCCAGTGCCCCGGCTGCGCCGGCGGAGGGCAGCCGTGCTGCCCGCACGAGCAGCGCGGCTACCCACACAGGGAGCAGCGCTCCGGCTGCGCCGGCCGAGCAGGAGGCTGGCGTGGTCACCCGCTACCTGGTGCGTGATGCCACCGGCCAGCTCGTCGCCGTCCACTGCCGCCGCGACACTCCCACCGGCAAGCGCCTCTGGTGGGAAACCCCCGACGGCGCCCCCGGCCTCGCCGGCCGCCCCACCACCGCCCTCCCCCTCTACGGCATCGACCAGCTCGGCCCCAGCCCCATCGCCATCGTCTGCGAGGGCGAAAAGGCCACCGACGCCCTCCGCCAGCACGGCCTGCCCGCCGTCGGCACCGTCACCGGCGCCAGCGCCACCCCCAGCGACGCCGCCCTCGTCCCCCTCCGCGACCGCACCGTCTACCTCTGGCCCGACCACGACCCCGTCGGCCACGACCACATGGCCCGCATCGCCGCCCGGCTCCACGCCCTCGGCTGCTCCGCCATCCGGCAGATCCGCTGGCCCGACGCCCCGCCCGGCGGGGATGCCGCCGACTACCTGGCCGCAGGACACACCCGTGCCGACGTGGAACAGCTGCTCGCCACCGCCGCGCCCTGGCCGCTGCCGGATCCCACAGTTGAGCCGAACGAGCAGTCTGTTCCGCCAATCCCACCGACCATCACCGCCGACGAGCTCCTCGCCCGCGACTTCCCCGAACCACGCTGGATCGTGCCCGGCCTGCTGCCCGAAGGCCTCACCATCCTGGCCGGACGCCCCAAGCTCGGCAAAAGCTGGCTCGCGCTCGACCTTGCGCTGGCCGTCGCCACCGGCGGCCGCGCCCTCGGCACCGTGCCCGTCGAGGCCGGCACCGTCCTCTACCTCGCGCTCGAAGACACGCCACGCCGGCTCAAAGACCGCATGAGCTGGCTCCTGCCCGAATGGCAACCCGGCATGCTCCAGCGCCTCGCCCTCGAAACCCACTGGCCGCGGCTCGACGACGGCGGACTGGAACTGCTGGCCGCCTGGCTCGCCGTCCACCCCGACTGCCGGCTCGTCGTCATCGACACGCTCAAACGGATCCGCCCGCGCGAACGAATGCGCCAGGCGCTCTACGACGTCGATTACGAGGCGCTGCAGCCACTGGCTGAGCTCGCCGCCAGCCGTGGCCTGGCTGTTCTGGTCGTCCACCACACCCGCAAAGCCGACGCCGACGACCCGCTCGACCTGGTGAGCGGCACAACTGGCCTGACCGGCGCCGCCGATGCCGTACTGGTGCTCCAGCGTTCGCGCGGCTCAGCCGAGGCGACGCTGATGGCGACCGGCCGCGACCTGGAAGACGGAGAACATGCGTTACAGTTCCGGGCTGGGCACTGGCAACTCATGAAGTCGGCCAACGAACTCTCGGCGCCAGCCCAGTCGCCCGAACGCCGCGCCGTGCTCGAGTTGCTGCACCAGCACGGGCCGATGACCGCGAGCGAGCTCGCCCGCGCCCGCGGGACATCGCTCCAGGCTGCGTGGAAGCTCCTGCAGAAGCTCGCCGCGGAAGGCATCGTCCAGGCCGACGCCAACGGAGCGTACGCCATCCCGAGTTCAACCCCAAAACACGCACATCGTGCACAGGTGGTTGAGTCGGTTGAGTACCGGCAAAAACCGCATGACGACGCGGAAATCCACTCAACCACCTTGACCCAGCACCGGTTGAGTGGGTTGAGTGACGCACCACTGTCCCCCTCTCAGCCCGCTGCTCCACACCACTTACACCACTCGCACTCAACCAACTCAACCACTCAACCGCACTCAACCACTCAACCGCACTCAACCACTCAACCGCTCAACCAACTCAACCACTGTCAACCACTATCACCGATGTCAGTTACGTCAACCGACGCACCCGCATCACCCGCGTCAACCGCGTCGAGCACTGCGACGCGCACGCCATCGGTTCCATCACCCGCGCCCGCCCACGCACCCGATGCGCCCCACCGCACCAGCGCACTCGCCCGGTCACGGGCAACCGAGCCACCGGCGTCACCCGCATCCCCCACCAGCACGCCGCCTGCTCCGTCACGATCGCCGGACCACGAGGACGCCCCCGCTCCGCCGGCAACCGCGCAGGCAGCTGACAGTGGTGCAGGACAGACAGGCCAGCCAGCGGCAGGCTGGGCGCGCGAAGCTGAGGCAGTGGACGAAGCGTGTGCGGCTCAGAGTATCGAGACAAAAGAGAGGAACGATACTGCTCAATCGCATTCTTTAAGCGGAATACAGTACAGCGACAGCTTTGCACGAGCCGAACGCTACTTTGTTGACCCACGCGACGACTCGCCCGACGACGCTGCGCTCTGGGAGCAGCTCTTCCGGCTGGCCTACGAGCTGGACGGGGGCGTCCCCGGCTCCTCCGAGCTGGTCGGCACGCTGCGCGGCATGCGGGCGGTCGGGGCACGGTTGGAGCGGGCCGGGCCAAGCTACCGCATCGTGCCGGGCCCAGACCTGGATCCAGCGGAGTTCGCCCATTTGCGCCGGCAGTGGCTCGACCCGCGCCGTGCCCGCATCGCCCGGCTGCTCGCCAAGCTGCCCCTCTCGCCTTCCCCGCCGGCTGCCTGAGGGCGCCGCGGGCGCTCGCCCCAGGCTGCACCCGCCTCACCCCTGGCGACGTGTGCCTGGGGCAGCGGCCAGCGCGGCCGTCGCGCTCCCCACCGGCTTCCCGGCAACCGAGCGCGAGCAGCGGCAGGGCGCTAGCGGCCGAGCAGACGGCGGCGGAGCGTTGCCAGCGCAGCGCGCACGCGGTGTGGCCCGATGATGATGACGACGAGCACGACGGCCGGCACGCTGAACAGCGCTGTCATGATTGTTCGGATCAGAAGCGACATCACGTCCTCCAGTATTCCTGCCGCTGAGCATACGCTATCGGCCCCGCCTTCTCACGGCTGCCACGCGCGACGCCGAACGCCAGGCCATGTTCACCCGTGGTGCGGCTTGCGTGCGGGGCGGCTTGCATGCGGGGCTGCTCACACGCAGTGCCGCGCGCATGCGCTGCTGCTCACGCACACTCGTGCTCCGCGCACGCTGCTGCTTACACACGCTGCTGGACGCGCACACTGCCGCGCGCATGCGCTGCTGCTCGCGCGCGATGTTGCTCACCCGCGGGGCTGCACGTATGCGGGGCCGGGCGCGGCGATGGCGCGGCACTACCGGCGTGTTGGCTCGTGAACCCGGACAGCCGGGACGTGCACCTACGGGGCTGGTTCGGGCAGCTTCCATGGCTACAGGCGCTGCCAGCGAACCACGCACGGACCAGCGGCGTTCCGACCGTACGGACTGAACGCCGGGCAGGACGTCGCGGAGGCGAGGTGCGCCACATGACGGCGCCGCGCCAGGGCATCCCCAGCGCAGCGCCGCAACGGCTGTGGCGGGAGGGGGATTAGGAACTCGTCTGCACGGTCAGTTGCAGGTTCGCGGTGAGCACCAGGTTGTCTTCGACGCTCAGCACGACCGGCACCTTCGGCGGCTGCATGCCGAAGTCTTCAAAGGTGACCTGGGTCGTCGCGGTGCCCTGCACGGTGTTCTGGTTGAACGTGGCCGTCACCTGCCAGGTGACCGTCTTGGTCACGCCGTGCACCGTCAGGTCACCGGTCAGCTGGAACTGCGCCTGGCCACTCGTCGGCAGGGGCCAGCTCAGCCCAGTGATGGACTTCGGCACGAACGTCGCTTGCGGATATTTGCTCGTTTCGAGCGTGTTCTGCTTGATGTAGTTATCGCGACGCGACTCATCGCTCCGCAGCGTCGTGAGGTCGACGGTGATCTTGGAGGCGCTGGCGACCGGCTGCCCGGTGGCGTCGAGCACGATTTGACCGCTGACGGCCGAGGTCTTGCCGACGGCGTCGTTTGGCAAGGTGTGGCCGACCAGTTGTTCGTGGGCGGTGTAGCTCACCTGGCTCTGGCTCGGGTTCACGACGAGCACCACGCGCCCCGCCGTGCTGCCACTCGTGGCCGTGCTACTGGTGGCCGTGTCACTCGTGGCCGCGCCACTCGTGGCCGCGCCACTGGTGGCGGTGCTCGTAGCCGCGCTACTGGTGGCGGTGCCACCCGTGGCCGTGCCGCTTGTCGCGGTTGCGGTTGGTGTGGCAGTGCTCGCGCTGCTGGCAGCTGGCGTGGGCGTGGGCGTCGCGGTGCCACCGCAGGCGGCGAGGACGAGGGCGAGTGCCAGCGAAACCAGCAGTGGCAGGGCAATCAGGCGGATCCGGGTCATTGTGCCTCCCTTCGGCTCGCTTATCCGATCAGTCACCGTGCCGGGCTCCTGCCCGACAGGGATAAGCATGCCGGAGCGATGTAACCGTCTGGTAACCGCGCCAGTGGCGCCAGCTGCGCTCAGGCGCGCGTCGTAGCTGGTCAGGGAGCGCCGGATGCGCGCCGCGCTGTTGCCGCAGGCATGCTCCGGCGCACACGGCAGAGCGGCAGGCTTGCGCGGCCCGGCCTCAGCCCTCGCCGGGCCTGGCGGTGCGTCATCGACCGCAGCGGCGGCACGCGGCAAGCTCCCGCGTCGCCTGTGCTGGACAGGAATGGCGGGCGGGCATGGTACCGCGGGGTCTGGCCGCAGCAGCGCACCCAGGGCAGTCCGCTGGTTAGGGCTCCGGCGTGGGGTCTGGCCGCGGCAGCGCACCCCGCCGGCGAGCGAGGCGGGGCGCGGGGACGTGGGCGTGTGGTAGAATCGTGCGATTGCCGGCTGGCCACGGGCCGGCACTGAGGGAGTGGAGCGACGATGACGATGGCCTCGCCGCGGCCGGCGTCGACCAGCGCCCGGCCCAGTCCATCCCGCTCGCTGGTCGAGCTGACCGCCTTGCTCGGCTTCATGATGTCGCTGAGCGCCTTCAGCACCGACGGCATGCTCCCGGCCTTGCACGACCTGGCCGTGTTCTTCGGCGTGAGCGACACGCAAGCCCAGCTGGTCGTCAACCTCTACTTCTTCGGCTTTGCCGTTGGCCAGCTCTTCTTTGGGCCGCTCAGCGACCGCTTCGGCCGGCGCCGCGTCCTGCTGGTGAGCACCAGCGGCTTCCTGACCTGCGCGCTCGCCCTGGTCGTCGCGCCGACCTTCACCGTCGTGCTCACCGTGCGCTTCATCCAGGGGCTCTTCGGCGCAGCATTACGCTCGGTTGGCACGGCGCTCGTGCGCGACTTCTACCGCGGCGAGGCGATGGCCCGCGTGCTGTCCTTCGCGCTGATGGTGCTGCTGATCGCCCCGGTGTTTGCGCCGTCGATCGGCGTCTTTTTGCTGCGCTGGGGCTGGCGCGCGCCCTTCTCGTTGATCGCCGTCCTGGCCGGGCTGCTGCTGGCCTGGCTGACGGCGCGGCTGCCGGAGAGCCTGCCGCCGGAACGGCGTCGTCCACTCTCCTTCACGCAGCTTGCGGCGGCTGCCCGCCTCGTGCTCAACACGCCGCCGAGCCTTGCGCTGACGGCGGTGATGGGCTGCAGCTACGGCATCCTCTACGCCTACCTGACGAGTGCGGCGCAACTCTACCGCGAGCACTTCCAGTTTTCGAACACGGCCTTCGCGCTGGCCTTTGCTGGCACGGGGCTTGGGCAGGTCTGCGGCACGTTCCTCAACGGGCTGGCGATCACGCGCCTTGGCCTGCGACGCGTCCTACCGTGGGCCGTCGGCGGGGTTGCGGTGGCGGCGGCCGGGCTCTTGGTGGCGGGACTGCTCGGTGCGCAGCCGGTGGTCTACTGGTTCCTGCTGACCCTCGTGTTTTTCGGCATCGCGCTCGTGTTCTCCAACGCCAACAGCGCGGCGCTCGAGCCGCTGGGCGAGATTGCTGGGTTTGCGAGCAGCGTCATTGGCTTCACCAGCACGGTGATGGCCAACCTTTTTGGCCTGGTGATCGGCCAGGCAGCGCAGGGCGGGCCCCGCGGTTTTGCGCTGGGCATCATGCTCCTGGCGCTTGGCAGCCTGGCGAGCCTGCTGGTGGCCCAGCGCGCTGGCTGGGGGCGGGAGCGGACGCATGCCGCAGCGGCGAGTCCGGCCCGCGGCGACTAGGGCCGCATGACCGTCCCGTCGCGGCCCCGCACCGGCGGCCAGGCGCCCCCGAGCGGGTCGTCGGGGAAGGGGAAGCGCGCGGCCAGCGCCTCATCGATCTCGACGCCCAGCCCCGGCCGATCGTTTGGCCAGAGCATGCCGTCGCGGATTTCGGGCGTGCCGGAGAAGACCGCCCGGGCGGCCTCGCTGAAGACGTGCTGTTCCTGAATGCCGAAGTTCGGGCAGGCGAGATCGAGGTGCAAGTTGGCGGCATGGCCGACAGGCGAGACATCGCCGGGCCCGTGCCAGGCCGTGCGCACGCCGAAGAACTCGCAGAACGCCGCCAGCTTGCGCGCTGGGGTGATGCCGCCGATGGCGGAGAGGTGCACGCGCACGAAGTCGATCAGCCGTTCCTGGACGAGCGGGATATACTCCGCTGGGTTGACGAACAGCTCGCCGATCGCGATCGGCGTGGCGGTTTGCTGGCGGATGAGCCGCAGGTAGGCGAGATCTTCGGGCGCGACGGGATCTTCGAGGAAGAAGAGGCGGGCCGGTTCGAGCGCCTTGGCCAGCTGCAGCGCCATGATCGGCGGCACGCGCTCGTGGACGTCGTGGAGCAACTCGACGCTGTCGCCGAACTCGGCACGCAGGGCCTCGAAGAGGCGGGGGACGAGCCGGCAGTAGGCGGCGGGATCCCAGACCTGGGCGCCGGGCTCGCTTGGGGCGCCGTAGGTAGCCTGGCCGGGCACAGCGACCTGGCAGCGGACGTAGCGGTAACCCTGTGCCAGCCACTGGCGGACGTTTGCGATGACCTCGGGGATATCGCGGCCGGTGGCGTGGGCGTAGAGTGCGGCAGCGGTTCGGCAGCGGCCGCCGAGCAGCTGGTAGAGCGGCATCCCGGCCAGCTTGCCGAGGATATCCCAGAGGGCCATATCGATACCGGAGAGGGCGTTGTTGAGGACGGGGCCATTGCGCCAGTAGGAACTCAGCGCGAGCGACTGCCAGATATCCTCGATCTCGGTCGGATCGCGGCCGATAACGAGCGGCTTGAGGGCATTGACGGCGGCGACGACAGCCAGGGGGCGCTGGGTGAAGGTGGCACAGCCGAGGCCGTAGAGGCCGGGCTCGGTGGTCTGGACTTTGACGACCACGAGGCGGATGCCCTCGGGCGCGGTACAGATCGGCTGGACGTCGGCGATGCGCACCCGGGGCATGCCACGCCCCGCCTCCCAGGGGGGACTCGTGTGGACGAACGGCTCTTTCATCCTCATTCTCCTACCAGAGTCATGCATGAGGCGAATCAGGCTGAGCTTCGCGCTTGAGCGCAGAATAGGATGGTGGAGATACCTCGGTTTTCCCATTCGTAAATACGCCACCAGCGGCCAGATTCCGGCGATCAATTGTCGGTGAATCACGGTAGAGATAGCAGGCCACGACGCGCCGATCCCCAGTGCGAAACAGTGGAGGTGTCTGCTCAACGCAGATAGGCATAGCGTAGGGACAGCGGTCATAAAACACACAAAACGCTGTGCCACGTGGCGTTAGGCCACTCACCGGTTGACCAAGAGCACGCTCCCCCAACCATTGGCGATCTGGATCTGGCAGAGGGACGGAGCTAACGAGTAATCGCGTATAGGGATGCTCAGGTTCACGAATAATGAGGCCAGCATCCCCTGCTTCAACCACTGTTCCGCGATACAGAACAAGGACATCATTGGCAACCTGATACGCTGTTGCCAGATCATGGGTAATGTACAAGATCGAGATCCCGTACTCACGATGAAGTTGCTGTAAACTGCTGAGGATGGTTGCGCGCAGTGAAGCATCAACCATTGAAACCGGCTCATCGGCTATGATCACCTTCGGGCGAAGCAAGAGTGCACGTGCAACCATGACCCGCTGACGCTGTCCTCCCGAAAGCTGATGAGGATATCGGCCGAGTGTTTCCTCCGGACGCAATCCAACGGCTATCAACGCTTCTTCGATGCGATTGCGCATCTCTTGGGTAGATTTCGCTAAATGAAACATTCGAATTGGCAACTCAAGGACATGATCGACCTTGTAGAAAGGATTGTAGACCTCGAAAGGGTCCTGAAAAATTGCTTGAATATCGCGCAAGAAGGCACGGCGCTGCTCGCGGTTTAGCTGTTTCAGGGAGATACCACGATACCGTACATCTCCCGTTGTTGGTGTGGTAAGGCCAAGCAGCAGACGAGCGAGTGTGGTTTTACCACTCCCACTTTCCCCAACAATTGCGGTAAAGATTGGTTGCTCTTCCGGTACAGTAAAGGAGAAATCACGCAGTGCAATAACGCGCTCTCGCTTCAGCAAACCGCCGGAAAATACCTTGGTCACGTCTTGTGCTTCGAGCAATGCGGCCATTGCCGTCCTCCTCGCCTTTTCACCACAGGTGACAAGCAACGTAATGGTCAGGTCGCACTTCACGCAAGGTGGGTTCTTCGGCTGAACAACGATCAAACGCTTTGGGGCACCGCGGATGAAAGCGACAACCAGGCGGAGGACTAAGCAGTGAGGGCGGTAAGCCAGGAATACCCTGGAACTCGCCACGTTTGTCCAACGAGGGTAAGCTGGCAATCAGTAATTGCGTATAGGGATGCAGGGGGTGGCGCAGGAGTTCCGCGGTTGGAGCAAGCTCGACGAGCTTGCCAGCGTACATCACGCCAATCCGATCAACCGTCTGGGCCATTAATCCCATATCGTGCCCAATTACGATCACCGCGGCACCCAGCGTCTGTTGGAGTTGTCGGAGCGTATCCATAATCTGCCACTGGACAACGACATCAAGGGCGCTCGTGGGCTCATCAGCAATAATCACTTTGGGGTTCATTGCGATAGCAATTGCGATACAAACGCGTTGTTTCATGCCACCACTCAACTCGTGCGGATAGAGCTCTGCAACCTGAGAGGGCAACCCAACACGCTGGAGCAGGTCTCTCACCAGACTGTCAGCTTCAGCTTTCGTAAGTTGTACGCCGTGATCGTGCAATGGGAGCAACAATTGATCACGTACTTTTAATACCGGATTCAGCGCATTCATGGCCCCCTGCGGAATCAATGCAAGCTGCGAGAGCCGCAAGCGGCGCATCTCCTCTTCGTTCAGGTCAAGGAGATCCACGCTATCGAGATAGACGCGACCGCCAACGACCTTCCCTGGCGGCTTAATAAGACGCAACAATGCCAGCGCCACGGTAGATTTCCCACTGCCTGACTCTCCGACAATGCCCAGTCGTTCACCTTCCCTCAGGTGAAAGGTCACGCCATCCACTGCGTGTACCACCCCTTCAGGAGTCTCGTAGTAGACCCGCAAATCCTCAACGCGTAGGATTGACTTCTCCATTCAGCCCCCTCATGCCATTCCGCTTGACAAGCGGCTGACGACCGGCTAGACTGAAAGCGCAGGGTGACAGCATCATCATACAACAAAGCGTAACGGCAATTCACTTCTTCGCATCCTTACGGAAGCAGCAATCGGCTGTGAGGCTGAGAGGAGTGTACCAAAGTGGAGAGGACGTGGGAGGAGGATAGCCCTATGGCGCGCGGCGACGCCAGTCGGTTTACTCGGCGAATCTTTCTGAAAAGAGCAACGACCGCGCTGATGGCTGGTTCAGCGCTCCTTGCTGCGTGTAGCAGCAAACAATCGACACCCCCGCCAAGCACGAGTAGCACGTCGACAACGCCAGTATCTGGTGCTACCCCAACGAAAGCAGCAGCCGTTGGTGCAGCTTCCCCCACTGTAGCGCCCACCATCCCACCGCGACAACTCAAGCAGGTGCCGAGGAATCGAACCCTCATTCTTCGATGGGGCGGCACCGAAGGCCAGCATCAAGACTGGAATCTCTGGAACCCATATAACCTCGGTGCAAATCATCAAAATGGTCCAGGAATTTTTTATGAACCACTGGCGTACTATAGTGCATTTGCCGATAAGATGATCCCGTGGCTCGCTACGAGCTGGCAATATACCCCCGACTATAAACAACTTACGATTAAGCTGCGATCTGGAATCAAGTGGAGCGATGGACAGCCGTTTACTGCAGAGGATGTTGCGTTCACGTTCAACACCCTGCGTGACCTCGGTCCGAAAGTGCGGTGGGGAGTTGACGTTCAGCAGTTCGTCGATGAAGCGAAGGCACTCGATGATACAACGGTCCAGATTAACTTCAAAATCCCTGCTCCGCGCTTCTTCTATTTCGTGACCTACAAGTATGATATTGGCGTGTACATTGTCCCCAAGCACATTTTCCAAGGCCAAGATTGGTCAACCTTCACGGCCTTTGACCTTGACAAGGATTGGCCAGTAACCACCGGTCCATGGAAGGTGGTCTATTCGTCGCCCCAGCAAAAAGTGATCGACCGACGCGATTCCTGGTGGGCTGTTGACCAAGGACTTGTGAAAGCAATGCCCCAAGTCGAGCGGATTATCTATTTGCCGTTCACAAGCGAGGAACAAGTAGCCCAACAACTGATCAGCAATGATGTAGACTGTTCCTTGGATCTGCGCCCGCTGACTATCGAGACTGTTCTGCAACAGAACCCGAAGATCATCACGCATACGTATAAAGATCCGCCATATGGCTATGAAGACTGGTGGCCAACATCGCTCTATGTCAACTGTGAGCGCGAACCATACAACGATAAAGATGTCCGATGGGCATTGAGTTATTTCATTGATCGCAAGCAACTGATTGAGGTCGCGCTCGGCGGTGCAGGTGAACCCGCTGTTCTCCCGATGCCAACATACCCAGGGCTCTTACCCTACTTCGATGCTGTGAAAGATCTCTTACAGCAGTATCCGACGAATGAATTTAACCCCCAGAAGGGAGCTCAACTGTTACAAAGCAAAGGCTGGCAGAAAAACAAAGACGGCTTTTGGGAAAAGAACGGCAAAGTGCTCGAGGTACCAATGGAAAGCTTCACGGTAATGGCCGACATTGGTCCGGTCATTGCTGAACAATTGCGACGGCAAGGGGTGCAGTCTTCCTACAATATGCCGCCTGACTTCGATACGCGCTTTAACCAAGGGGACTACAATGCAGCCCTCTACGGACATGGTGGTAGTATCGGTGTCGACCCGTATTTCACCCTGCGACTGTACCAATCAAAGACGGAGGCTGTCCCCGGTGCACACCAGGTCAACTTCTCTCGCTGGCATAATGATGAATTCGACAAAATTGTAGACGAGATGGCTGTTACCCCGCCCGAACAGAAAGACAAGATCATGGATCAATGGAAACGGGCGATGCAGATCTGGCTTCCTGAACTCCCTGACATTCCGATTCAAAAGTGGTTCCACCGCATTCCTATGAACACGACCTATTGGCAAGGATGGCCAACGCGGGATAATCCCTACGTGAATGGCGCATTCTGGCACCTTACGTTCCAACTCATTTTGAACGAGCTCAAACCGACACAATAGAGCAGCGCGGAAGGATGCGAGAGTGTGCAGTGCGGCGAGCTCGCTGATGCTCGCCGCACGATCTAGTTCGCGAGGAGAACACGTATGTGGCGCGACTACCTGCTTCGTCGGATCCTTCTCTTTATTCTCGTCGTTTGGGCAGCAGCGAGCCTGAATTTCTTCCTGCCGCGCTTATCTGGCCATGACGCCGTTCGCGACCAACTCATGCAACAAGCATCGCGAGGAGGGTATGTTCAGGCTGGCATTGAGCAAATGGTTCAAGAATATAATCGACGCTTTGGACTGGATAAGCCACTCTGGGTGCAATATGTAAACTACCTAACCCAAATCATTCGCTTAGACTTTGGATATTCTATGGCCAACTATCCACGAACCGTCATGAGTATGATTGCTGATGCACTACCATGGACAATGGGGCTACTGTTTGTGACGACCATTCTCGCCTTCATGATTGGCTCCTTGTTAGGAGCGCTCCTTGCCTGGCAAAAAGCTCCGAAATGGACACAAATCTTTTTCCCGCCCCTCCTGACGCTTTCGTCAATCCCCTATTTCCTGCTTGGTCTTCTCTTGCTCTATATCTTTGCCTTCCGACTCCGCTGGTTCCCCTTGTTCGGAGGGTACAGCGCCGGGGCATTTCCGGGCTGGAACCTCAGCTTCGCGCTCGATGTCCTGAAGCATGCGGTACTTCCAGCGTTTTCCATCTTGTTAGCATCGCTCGGCTTCTGGGCACTTGGCATGCGGGGGATGATGGTTTCCGTTGAAGGAGAAGACTTTGTCACGTATGGAGAAGCACTCGGACTGCGGGCAAGTACGCTCTTTTTCCGGTACGCGATCCGCAACGCCCTTTTACCGCAAATAACCGGTCTTGGCCTCTCATTAGGACAGATTCTCTCAGGCGCCTTACTCGTTGAGGTCATCTTCTCATACCCCGGCATCGGAACAGTCCTCTACCATGCAATTCGGCAATTCGATTATTTCGTCATTCAGGGGATAGTGTTTACCATCGTGCTTGGCGTCACCATTGCTACCCTCATTCTTGATTTAATCTATCCGCTCGTTGACCCGCGGATTAGCTATCAGCGCCTGTGAGGTGCGCTATGCTGGCATACATCCGCCGTAATCGCAGCCTGTTGGTTGGGCTTATCCTGATCGGACTGGTGCTCCTGTTTGCCGGAGCAGGGCGGCTCTTCTGGGATGTGCATCAGGCACATCCCCTCTCTGCTCCTCCCAATCGCCCACCGTCCTTCCAACACCCCTTGGGCACTGACCGGCAAGGCCGGGATATCCTCGCTGTGATGATCGTCGGCACCCCCTTAACGTTTTACATTGGCTTGCTTGCTGGATTCATCGGGCTCGTCATCGGTACGCTCTTAGCACTGATTAGCGCGTATTATGGAGGCATCGTTGATGCAGTGATTCGAGCTATCGTTGATGTCGGGCTGACAATACCGCCTCTCCTTATTCTCATTCTGTTAGCAGTATCGATCAAATCGAATTTAACGATAAGCCAAATGGCGCTCGTTGTTGCGTCACTCGCCTGGCTGCATCCGACCCGAACAATTCGGTCACAAGTCCTGACACTGAAAGAACGAGCGTTTATCCAAGTCGCAAGACTATCCGGCGCAGGCAGCTTGCGCATCATTTTCCTCGAGCTCATGCCCAATCTCCTACCGTATCTCATGGCCACCTTTGTCGGCGCAGTTGCATCAGCAATTTTGGCCTCGATTGGATTAGAGGTCATTGGCTTAGGAGAGATTGAAGCGAATACCTTGGGGATGACCATCTATTGGGTGAACTACTACGCCGCTATTCTCCATGGTCTGTGGTGGTGGTTCCTCCCACCAATCCTGATTATTGTCCTTATCTTTGTTGGATTATTCGCTATTTCGGCTGGCCTTGACGAACTGGTCAACCCACGGAAACGGCGAGCTGTCTAATCTCTGGAATTTCTCGAAACAAGAAAGGAGGGGCGATGCGCATTACTGATGTGCGGACGGCGGTGATCGCTGGCAACTTCGACTGGGTGCTGGTGCGGGTCGATACCGATGAGGGGCTCAGCGGCCTCGGCGAGGCCTACTGGGGCGCCGGCGTCGCCGAACTCGTCCACGCCATCAAGCCGATTATCATCGGCGAACACCCCTTCAATATCGCCAAGCTCGTCGCGAAAATGCTCCGTGGCATGTCCGGCGCTGGCTCGCTCGCCGGTGCAACCGTCACCGCCATCAGCGGCATCGAGCTCGCACTCTGGGATCTCCTCGGCCGCGCCCTCAACGTCCCAATCTCCACCCTCCTCGGCGGCCGCTTCCGCGACCGTGTCCTCGTCTACGCCGACTGCCACGGCGGTCGCGGCCATACCTACACCCCTGAAGCCTACGCCGAACGGGCGCGTGAGGTGCGCGCAGCCGGCTTCACCGCGCTCAAGTTCGACATCGACGTCCCCAACCCCTACCAGCTCGATGTCTCCGATTCCCCCGAGCCACGCCGCAGCTGGTACGAGCCCTACAGCCGCATCATCTCCCCGGCCGAGCGCGACTTCATCGTCTCACTCGTCGCCGCCGTCCGCGAGGCGATCGGCCCGCACACCATGCTCGCCATCGACTGCCACTGGAAGTTCAACGTCATCGACGCCACGCTGCTAGCCCAGGCCCTCGAGCCCTACAACCTGCTCTGGCTCGAAGACCCCATCCCGCCGGAAAATGTCGATGCCCTGGCTAAAGTCGCCGCCAGCACCTGCACGCCAATCTGCACTGGCGAGAACGTCTACCGCACCCACGGCTATCGCGAGCTGATCGAGAAGCAGGCAGCTGATATCCTTTCCCCTGACATCCCCAAGATGGGCGGACTGCTCGAGGCACGCAAGGTCGCCGACCACGCCGACCAGTACTACATCCCCATCGCCCCGCACAACGTGTGCAGCCCAATCGGCACGGTCGCCGCGGCCCACCTCTGCGCCGCTATCCCCAACTTCCTGGCACTCGAGTTCCACGCCTTCGATGTCCCCTGGTGGGGCGACCTGGTCGAGGGCGGCCCGATCATCCGCGACGGCTACATCACGCTCACCGATGCCCCCGGCCACGGTCTGACGCTCAACGAAGACGTCGCGCGTGCCCACCTCAAGGAAGGCAGTTCGTTCTTCGGCCCAACGCCCTACGCCGACTAACCCACGGAGAGGAGACGGCATGATCACCGTGCCTGATATCGAACGGCCACCCCGCGAGTTGATCGAGCAACTGCGCCACGTCAGCAGCGCCACTGCGACCGGCGCGCTCTACCGCCTCGGCTTCCGCGACTCCCACCTGCGCGGCCTGACCGCCTGGACACCCGGCGCCCATATCGTCGGCCCGGCACTCACGCTCCAGTTCATGCCGAAACGCGAGGATGTCTACACGCTCGAAGAGTACGGCGATCCCGAGCGGCAGCTCCACCGCCACGTGCTCTACGTCGCGCAGCCCGGCGATGTCGTCGTCGTCGACGCACGCGGCCACCTGGGCAGTGGCGTCTTCGGCGAGATGATGCTCACCTACTTCAAAGCCAAGGGCGGTATCGGCGTCGTCGTCGATGGCTGCATCCGCGACTATCCCCGCGTCAAGCAGCTGGGGCTGGGGCTGTGGCTGCGCGGCGTCACCCCCAACTTCCACACGCAGACCGATATCTTCCCCTTCGCCGTCAACGTCCCGATCGCCTGTGGCGAACGGCTCATCTTTCCCGGCGACATCATCATCGCTGACGATGACGGCGCCGTTGTCGTCCCCCGCCAGCACGCCGAGGCCGTGCTCCAGGACGCGCGTGAACACGCCGAGTGGGAGGAGTTCTCGCGCGAGCGGCTGGCCCAGGGCGGCGATCTGCGGAAGTACTATCCCTTGACCGAGGAAGCGCAAGCAGAATATGCCGAGTGGCGGCGCACCCGTGGACACTAGCCGCCATGACGCGGTGAGAGGAGAGAACAGGATGGCACTCGAGTTCGCGCTCTTTCTACCGGCCGAGCCCAGTGAACGCTGGCAATTAGCCCGCCAGCTCGGCGTGAGCCACGTCGTCGCCCCCTTGCCGTTCACGATCCGCGGCGGGCACGTCGCCGCTAACCAGCCCGGCGTCCCCCAGCCAATCGTCCCGCCCGAAGTCCCGCCGCCCGACCATCGCCCCTGGGACTTTATGCCCCTGCTGCTGATGAAGCAGCGCTTCAACGAGGCCGGGTTCACCGTCAGCGTCATTGAGGCCTCGCCGCCGATGCACCGGGCGCGCCTCGGCCTGCCAGGCCGGGACGAGGAGATCGAGTGGGTCATCACGCTCATCCGCAACATGGGCAAGCTCGAGATTCCGGTGTGGTGCTGGAACTGGATGGCGGTGATCAACTGGGCCCGCACCTCGATCACGACGCCAACCCGCGGCGGCGCGCTCGTCACCAGCTACGACCACGAGCTGATGGAACGCGCCGGGCCAACGGAGGTCGGCACCGTCACGGAGCAGCAACTCTGGGACTCGCTCGCCTACTTTCTCAAGGCCGTGGTGCCGGTCGCTGAAGAGGCTGGAGTCAAGCTCGCGCTCCACCCCGACGACCCGCCGGTACCGTCGTTGCGCGGCATCGCCCGCATTCTGATCACGCCGGAGGCGATGGAACGCGCCATCTCCCTCGTACCCAGCCCGGTCAACGGCATCACGTTCTGTCAGGGCGTCTTCTCGACGATGGGCGTCCACGTGCCGACCTGGATTCGCCACTTCGGCGCCCGCCGCGCCATCCACTTTGTCCACTTCCGTGACGTGCGCGGTGGCCCCACCAAGTTCGTCGAGACGTTCCACGACGACGGCCAGACCGACATGTTCGAGGCGATGCGCACGTATTATGAGATCGGCTTCGATGGGGTCATGCGCCCTGACCACACGCCGACGATGGCCGGTGAGCCGAACGACCAGCCCGGCTACATGATGCTCGGCCGGCTTTTCGCCATCGGCTACATGAAAGGGCTGCTCGAAGGCGTCCAAAAGACAAGCCAGTATCCAGTCACTGCCCCCGCTCACGCCTAGCACGCACGCCGTGCGCGCCCCGCGCCGCTCCGACAGCACCAGGCCTGTTCCCCTGGCTACAGTCAGCGGCGGCGGGGCTGTTCAGGAGTTCGCCGCGCCGTGCCCCTCGTGGGCATGGTGATGCCCAACGCGCAGGGTAAGGGCGTTGAGTGCCACGATGATGGTGCTCAGCGACATGAGCAGGGCTCCAACTGCCGGCGGGAGCACGACGCCAACCGGCGCAAGGACACCAGCGGCCAAGGGGATGGCAACGACGTTGTAGGCCAACGCCCAGCCGAGGTTTTCGACCATCTTGCGATAGGTTCGGCGGCTCAGTTCGAACAGGCTGACAACATCGCGTGGGTCATCCCGCACCAGCACGATGTCGGCACTCTCAACCGCGACATCGGTGCCGGCGCCGATGGCCACGCCAAGGTCAGCGGCAATGAGCGCTGGCGCGTCGTTGATGCCGTCACCGACCATAGCCACGACATGCCCGTCACGTTGCAGCTGCCGGATGATCTCGTGCTTCTCCTGCGGCATCACTTCGGCATAAACCTGCGTTATCCCGAGCGCCGTCGCGACCGTTCGGGCAACGGCCCAGCTGTCGCCAGTGAGCATGACGACCTGCAACCCCATCGCCTGCAGCCGCTCAACGGCCTCGCGCGACTCCGGTCGGATCTCATCCGCCAGAGCAAAGGCAGCTGCCGGTTGCGCATCGACGACGAGAACCGCGACCGTCATGCCGCGCTCAGCCCAGGTCGCGAGTGCAGATTCGAGCCAGGCTGGCACCTGCGCGAGCAACGTCGGCCGGCCAACGACGACCTGATGGCCGTTGACGCGCGCAGCAACGCCACGTCCAGGCAGCGCCGTCACGCCCTCCGCCGAGGGAAGCTGGATGCCACGTTCAGCTGCACGACGGACAATCGCCTGGGCAATCGGATGCTCCGACCCCGCTTCAACGGCAGCGGCGAGCGCAATGGCCTGCTCCTCGCTCCAGCCAGGCGCAAGGGCACGCTCGGCAACGGCAAATTGGCCACGTGTCAAGGTACCGGTCTTGTCAAACACGACGGTATCAACGAGCCGTGCGCGCTCGAACGCCTGGCGACTACGGATCAGCACGCCCTGTCGAGCAGCAAGTCCACTCGACAGTGCGACCACGAGCGGGATGGCAAGCCCAAGCGCATGCGGACATGCAATCACCAGCACCGTGACAGCCCGGCTCACTGCAGTGACAAGAGGACTCACCGCCAGCCATACCGCGAACGTGCCACCACTGGCGATGACCGCGATTAGGGTCAACCAGAAGGCCACCCGATCTGCCAGCGCTTGCAACTGTGTCCGCTCTTGTTGGGCTTGGGCCACGAGCTGCATGACCTGCCCAAGGAACGACGCTTGCCCAACCCGCGTCACCCGGATGCGAAGCAGCCCGCTCCCATTGATCGTCCCGCCGATCACCGGACTCGCTGGATGCTTGGGAACCGGCCGCGACTCGCCAGTCACGGCCGCTTCGTTGACTTCTGACTCCCCATCAACCACAATGCCGTCAGCCGGGATCCGGCCGCCAGGACGAACCAGCACAATGTCGCCGGGTTGGAGTGACGTCACCGGCACCTCGTGCACACTGCCATCCGGCTCGACGCGTTCAGCCGTCGCCGGGAGCAGGCTGGCGAGCGCGGTCACAGCCTGTTGCGCACGCCCAACGGCCCGCATCTCCAACCAGTGCCCAAGGAGCATGACGACGACAAGGGTGGTCAGTTCCCAGTAGAACGGCTCACCCGGCAGACCAAGCGTCGTCGCAAGGCTGTAGAGCAACGCCACGGTGATCGCGAGCGCGACCAGCGTCATCATCCCTGGCCGATGCGCCCGCAGCTCGTCACGTGCTCCTTCAAGAAAGATCGTGCCCCCGTAGCCATAGACAAACGCCGAGAGCACGACAACGATGATCGTCTCGCCCGGCACTGCGCCAAGGCGGAGCACGTGACGGAGCGGGCTCGCGAGCAGCACAACCGGGAGCGTGGCCACCAGTGAGAGCCAGAAGCGGCGGCGCAAGAGCGCTGGCGCATGTCCAGCGTGTGCAGCTGCTGGCCCAGCCGCCGCGTGCGCTGTCGCATGGGTATGCACCATACGGTGCGCTTGATGCTGGTGATGATTGTGCGGGTGAGGATGCATCGCGTCCTCCATTCTATCTCTAACTATACGATACAGGGGTATCCTATACGGAACGTTCTCCGCACGGGTGTGCGCTCCGGCAAGGCATGCGACGCGCGTCAGAACGGACGCATGACGCAGCCGATGCCATCACCCCTGGTGTGCACAGAATCAGCAGTTTCGCACGCGCAGCGCGCAGCGCGACGCTGGACACATGCGCCGCGGGACAACCCGATACGCCCACCATCGATAGAGCAGCGAGACGCAGCATCCCGTGACGAAAGGCCAGATCTCCGGTGATCTGCTCAGCTGATCGTCTGTTATGCTTACAGTGCGCCGTAGTGCGCCAACGGCAGTGCTGCCAGGAGAGTGTGGCAGAAAGGACGGCGTCGATGGCTGAACCGGTGCTCTATCATCTTGATCAGCAGACAGCGCCGGGACTGCTGCGCCCGGTTGCCTATGATCTGCAGCGGCTCGAGCAGCGCCTCGCACACTACCTCGTCCACCTGCGCCTCAGCGAGGATGACCGCGCAACGGTCGCTGAAGCCCACCGTGTGCTCGCTGAAGCGGCCGACGCACTCGCCCGCCTCTGGCAGGGCCACGGCCACACCGAGGAGGGCGCATGAGCCAGCAGCGCATGCGCGTGTTAATCACCGGCGCCGGTGGACGCATCGGCACCACGCTCGCCCTCCACCTGCGCGATCGCTATGCCCTGCGCCTCCACTACCATCACGCCCCACCCAACCCACCGGTCGACGACGTCGTCACCGGCGATGTCAGCGACTTCGCCGCAATGCAGCGTGCTGTCACCGGCGTCGATGCGGTCGTGCACCTGGCCGCGGACCCACGCACCACGGCACCGTGGGACAGTGTCCTGCCCAACAATATCATCGGCACCTACAACGTCTTTGAAGCAGCACGACAGGCCGGCGTGCGCAAGATCGTCTTCGCCTCCACCAACCACGTCATGGGGATGTACGATCGCGACCACCAGTGGCCGGTCTACTCGCACCTGCCGGTGCGCCCCGACTCGCTCTACGGCGTCTCGAAAGCCTTCGGCGAAGCCCTCGGCCGCTACTATGCCGACCGCTACGGCATCTCCGTCATCTGCCTGCGGATCGGCTGGTTCTTGTCCGAGCCGCACGATGAAATCAGTCGATGGATGTGGCTGAGCCCGCGCGATTGCGTGCAGATCGTCTGGCGCGCACTTGAAAGCCCGTTACCCTTCGGTATCTTCTACGCCATCTCCAACAACAGCGGGCGCCATTGGGATATCACCGACGCGATGGAGTTGCTCGGCTACCGCCCCGAGGACGACGCCGAACGGTTCTTTACCGACACGGCCGAGCCTGCGCCCGATGCATCCTGACCCGGTGAGGAGCGAACGATGACTGATCGAACACCGCGCCTCGTCGCTGATACCCGTTGCGCCGTTGGCGAAGGCCCGCTCTGGCACCCACAGGAGCAGTGCCTCTACTGGATCGACATCCCAACCGGCCAGCTTTTCCGCTACGACCCCGCCACCGGCACGCACGCGCTCGTCTTCCATGCCCCAGCGGCCATCGGCGGCTTCACCATCCAGGCCGACGGCGCGCTCTTGCTCTTCATGGCACGCGGCATGATCGCCATCTGGCGCCGCGACGGTTCCTTCACGCCCATCGTCCCCGAAATCCCGGACGAGCGCCACACCCGCTTCAACGACGTCGTCGCTGACCCGCACGGCCGTGTTTTCGCCGGCACCATGGCCACGCCTGAGCGGCCCGGCCGGCTCTACCGGATCGACCCCGATGGCCAGCGCACTACGCTGCTCGATGACGCACTCATCCCGAACGGCATGGACTTCTCCCCAGACCTCCGCCACTTCTACTACACCGATTCTGATCGGCGCAGCATCCTGCGTTTCGACTACGACGCCGCCACTGGCGCGCTCACCAATCCCCAGGTCTTCGTGACGGTACCCGAGGGCGAAGGCGTGCCTGACGGCCTGACTGTCGACGCTGAAGGCTACGTCTGGTCAGCCCGCTGGGACGGCAGCGCGCTCTACCGCTACACCCCAGACGGCCAGGTCGACCAGGTGATCCACTTCCCGGCCCGCAAGGTGTCGAGCGTCATCTTCGGCGGGCCAGACTACACCGACCTGTACGTGACAACCGCTGGTGGCGACAACCGCGCGCACGAAGGCCCGGGGGCCGGCGCGCTCTTCCACCTCCGCCCTGGCGTACGTGGGCGTCCGCCCTTCTTCAGCCGTCTCGGCTTGGAGCCCTCTCCAGCCGAGCATGGTCCGCAACGCAGGTGATGAGGGTCACGACGAGCGCCGTCATGGGCAGGAGTATCCTTAAGACAGGAGAGATGAGGAGCATGCCGTGCCGAGACGACCGCGCCGTGTTGCCCTCCTGACGACACCGACAAGCTATCGCACCGCGGCGTTCCTCAGCGCTGCGGAGCGGGCCGGGCTTGAGACGCTCGTGTTCACCGACACACCCACGCCGCTGGCCCAGCAGTGGCACTCGCCCTTCGCCGTTGATTTCAGCCGGCCGGAGGAAGCTGCTGACGCGATCTGCGCCGTCCTGGCTGAACGCCCGGTCGCTGCTGTCCTGCCGGTTGACGATAGCGGCACCCTCCTGGCCGCGCTGGTCGCCACGCGGCTCGGCCTGCCGCAGAACGACCCTGAGGCTGCACTCGCAGCCCGCGACAAGCTGATCATGCGCCAGCGGCTTCACGCCGGCGGCCTGCCAATCCCGTCCTTCACGCCCTACCCGGCAGCGCTCGACCCGGCGACCATCGCTGACCAGCAGCCCTATCCCTGTGTCGTCAAGCCGACCCGGCTTTCGGGGAGCCGCGGGGTGATCCGTGCCGATACGCCGGCGGATTTCGTCGCCGCGTTCCAGCGCCTGCAACGCATCCTGCTTGCCGACGGCGTTGCCCTGGACCAGGCGGTCGTGCTGGTCGAAACGTTCATCCCCGGCGTCGAGGTCGCGCTCGAAGGCCTGCTCACTGACGGTCAGTTGCACGTCCTTGCACTTTTCGATAAGCCCGATCCGCTCGATGGCCCGTTTTTTGAAGAGACGATCTACGTCACGCCGTCACGCCTGCCACCCGCAACCCAGCAGGCGATCGCCGCCTGCACTGAACGGGCTGCGCGCAGCCTGGGGCTCCGCACAGGGCCGGTCCACGCCGAACTGCGTGTGAACGAGCAGGGGCCATGGGTGATTGAGCTGGCCGGCCGATCAATTGGCGGCCTGTGCTCGACCATTTTAGAATTCGGCACTGGCATGACGCTCGAGGAACTGATTCTGCGCCACGCCGTCGGCGACCCGATCACGTCGCTCGATCGGCGGCCGGATGCGGTCGGCGTCATGATGATCCCGATTCCGCGTGCGGGCATTCTGCGCCGGGTCGAGGGCATCCCGGAGGCATGCGCCGTACCGGGCATCACGGGTGTGGAGATCACGGCCAAGCGCAACGCTCCCCTCGTGCCGTTGCCGGAAGGCGCGAGCTACTTAGGCTTCATCTTCGCGCGTGCTGACACGCCAGACGCGGTCGAGGCCGCGCTGCGCGAGGCCCATCGCCGTCTCCGCTTCCACATCAGTCCGGAAATCCCGCTGCTGGTCGCGCCAACGCCGGCCGGCGCAGCCCGCCCTGCATGACGACGCACAGTGACTCGCGATCACGCCCCATGCTGGTCATGCCCTGCTTGGATACCCCTGGTTGGACACCTGAGGTGTCGCGGCACCCAGGCAGCCGCGCGGGTGGCGCCGGCCCGCAGGAGGGCGGTTTCCTACTTCTTGCGCGCGGGGGCGCCTTTCTTGGCGCTGCTCCCAGCCCCGGGTGGCGTCCAGCCCTCGGGCATCTCCTCTTCTTCGCCGAAGAAGAACCGCTCCATCTCCTGGCGCAGGACGGCACGGTCGTCGGGGTCAGCGGGGTTAAGGCCATAATGGTTGATCACGATCGTCTGGTATTCGCGCCACATGTCCCAGGCCTGCTGGGAGATCTCGTTATAGATCCGCTCACCGAGCGGGCCAGGAAACGGTGGCTTTTCCAATCCAGGCAACTCTTTGCGCAGCTTTGCGCAGAAGACCATTCGTGGCATCGTGTTGCGCGTCCTCTCGCAGCATCGTTTCTGGGCCAAGGCTAGCTGAGGGGCACGCTGATGTCAAACTGCACCGCGCCACGCCGCATCCTGTTCTTCGGCACGCCGTGCGCGCTGAGCGTCTGGCCACTGGCGCGCCTACTCGCCGACCGTCAGCCGGTCTGCGCCGTCGTGACGCCAGCCGCCCCGGGACAAGGTGAGCCAGTGCACGTAGTGCCGCCGCCGCGCCGCCCGCTGCTGCGCACGCCCACGGCAAGCCTGCCGCACCTTTGCCAGCAGGCGGGCATCCCGCTGCTGCGGGTACGCGGGTTGCGCCACCGAGCAGTGCAGGAGGCGCTTGCTGCCTTCGCAGCCGAGCTGTTCGTCGTCTCCTGCTTCCCCTGGCGTGTGCCGGCCGCGTTGCTCGCAACCGCCCGGTATGGCGGGCTGAATCTGCACCCGGCGTTGCTGCCTGACGGGCGTGGCCCTGATCCGCTCTTCTGGCTTTACCGCCGCGGCGCGTTACGCACCGGCCTCACCCTACACCAGCTAACCGACGAGCTCGATGCCGGCCCAATCGTCGCCCAGCAGGCTGTCGATGTTCCCCTCGGACTCCCTGGCGACCAGCTCGAGCGCCTGCTCGGGCAGCTCGGCGGCTGGCTGCTGGCCCGCGCACTCGCCGACCTCCCAGCCGCGCTCGCTGCAGCTCGCCCACAAGACGAGCAGCGAGCCCGCTTCGATCCCTTCCCCAGCCCAGCCGACTGGACGGTCACGCCGGACTTGCCAGCCTGGCGGGCCGTCCACTTCCTGCGCGGCGTTATACCGCTCGGCTACCGGCCGGTGCTCGCGTGGCCTGGCGCTGCCCCGGTACCAGTCGCCCGGCTGATTGCGTGGGCAGCCAGCCCTACGCATGCCCGAGCGTATGCCGTCGCCGGCGCGCAGTTCTTTGCCTGTCACGACGGTGTGCTCGTGGTTCAGGCTGCAGAGACGCCTAACTAGACAGTGGATGCGCCGCGCTGGCCGCGCACGACCTGCCGCCAGTAGTCGAGGATGTCGCGCAACGTCTGCGCAAAGGGAATCGTCGGTGCCCAGCCGGTTGCCGCACGCAGCGCCGTCGCATCGCCGCGCAACACCGGCACGTCGATCGGGCGCAGGCGCGCGGGATCGTCCCGCACTGTCATCGGCACCGTCGCCATCGCGAGCAACTGGTCGACGACCTCACGCAGGCTCCACGATTCGCCACGGGCGATATTGTAGACCTCGCCAGCGTAGCGGACGTCCGCGACCAGCCGATAGGCGCGGACGACGTCACGCACGTCCAGCAGGTCGCGTTCGACGTCCAGATTACCGACGAGCAACACCGGCGGTGCTTGCCCGGCCTCGGCTTGAGCAATCTGCCGGGCGAAGTTGGCAATCGCGAACCGCTCGCTCTGACCCGGGCCGATGTGGGTAAACGGGCGCACCCGTACGACCGGCAGGTGGTAGCTCAAGTAGTACTGCAGGCCGATCATGTCCTGGGCGATCTTGCTGACGCCGTAGGGGCTGATCGGCCGGAAGGGCTGCTGCTCAGTGATCGGCAGTTCTTCCGGATGGACGAGTCCGTAGACATCGGAGGAGCTGACGATCAGCACAACGGGCGGCGGCTCGAGGTGCCGCGCCGCTTCGAGGATGTTGATCTCGCCGACAGCGTTGTTGACGAGCGTGCCTGCTGGGTCAGCATAGGAATGCGGCACGTAGCTGACGGCGGCTAAGTGGAAGATGACGTCCGGCTTCCACTGGGTAAGCGTGCGTCGCGTCAACTCAGCGTTCAACAGGTCGCAGACCAGGTGATGGTGCAACTCTGGGCCAACTGGATGTGGGCGCGCCGACAAGCCGATAATCTCCCAGTTCCCTTCCGCGGCCAGCGTCCGGGCCAGGTGACGACCGGCAAAGCCTGACGCGCCGGTGATCAGGGCGCGCGGCATGGGCACCGCTCCTAGCGCGACGAGACGACGGATGAGAGCTTGGCCTCTTCGCGCAGCACCTCGACCTTGTCCAGGCGCTCCCACGGCAGGTCGAGGTCGGGCCGGCCAAAGTGGCCATACGCGGCGACTTGCCGGTAGATTGGCCGGTTGAGCCCGAGGTGGTGGATAATGGCCGCGGGACGCAAGTCGAAGTGCCGCTCGATCAGCGCACGGATGACCGACTCGTCCACGCGCGCGGTGCCGAACGTCTCGATGTGGATGGCCAAGGGGCGAGCGACGCCGATCGCATAGGAGAGCTGGATCTCGAAGCGATCAGCGAGCCCGGCTGCGACGATATTCTTGGCCACGTAGCGTGCCGCATAGGCTGCTGAGCGGTCGACCTTGGTTGGATCCTTGCCGGAGAAGGCACCGCCACCGTGCCGTGCCATCCCACCGTACGTGTCGACCATGATCTTGCGCCCGGTCAGCCCGGCGTCAGCCATTGGGCCCCCGACGCTGAAGCTGCCGCTCGGGTTGATGAAGCAGCGGGTCTGGCTGTCCATCAACTCCGTCGGGATCGCCTCAGCAATCACGGCCTCGATCAGCTCAGCGCGCATGCGGGCCGGGTCGACGTCAGGGTCGTGCTGGGCCGAGAGCACGACCGTGTCGACGCGCACGGGCTTGCCTGCGCGATACTCGACGGTGACCTGGCTCTTGCCGTCGGGGCGCAAGTACGGCAGCTGGCCGGTCTTGCGCACCTCAGCCAGGCGCCGGGTCAGCCGGTGGGCCAGCGCGATCGGCAGCGGCATCAACTCGGGCGTTTCCGTGCAGGCGAAGCCGATCATCATTCCCTGGTCGCCAGCGCCAATGGCATCGAACGGGTCACCCGTGTCGCGCTCACGGACTTCGTAGGCACGCGAGACCCCGGCGCTGATTTCCGGCGCTTGCTCCTTGATGGAGGTGATCACTGCCATCGTGCGCCCGTCGAGGCCATAGTCGGAACGGGTATAGCCGATCTCCGTGACGACTTGGCGCGCGACCTTCTCATAGTCAATGCGGGCGCTCGTGGTAATTTCCCCGAAGATGAAGAGCAACCCGGTCGTCGTCGCGACCTCGCATGCTACGCGGCCCGCCGGGTCTTGTGCGAGCACAGCGTCGAGCACGGCATCGGAGACCTGGTCGCAGATCTTGTCAGGATGCCCCTCGGTGACAGATTCTGATGTGAAGAACGTGCGCGGAGCGCGCATCATGCTGATCGTCACGGCTCTGCCCTCTCACCTTTCCCAGGAGCAGCACGCAATCATGTGCCATGTTGCCACGACTGGAGATACGCTTCTTGTTCCGGCGTCAGCCGGTCAATGCCAATCCCCATGCTTTGCAGCTTGAGCGAGGCGACCTCGCGGTCGATCTCGGCTGGCACGGGGTAAACGTCGGCCTCCAGTTCCCCATGGTGGGCGGCCAGATAGGCGCAACAGAGCGCTTGGTTCGCAAAGCTCATGTCCATGACACTGGCCGGGTGCCCCTCGGCGACCGCCAGGTTGACGAGCCGGCCTTCGGCCAGCACGAGGATGGCCCGGTCAGGCCCAAGCCGGTATTCCTCGATCAACGGCCGAACCTGCCGCCGCTCAGTCGCGAGCTCGGCGAGCCCGTCCAGGTCGATCTCGACGTTGAAGTGCCCGGCGTTGCAGAGGATTGCCCCGTCCTTCATCAGCGGGAAATGTTCGCGGCTGATCACGTGAATGTCGCCCGTGGCGGTAATGAACAGGTCGCCTAATGGCGCAGCCTGGCGCATCGGCATCACGACATAGCCATCCATGACGGCCTCGAGCGCCCGCACCGGATCGACCTCGGTCACGATCACATGGGCGCCCATCCCACGAGCCCGCATGGCGATACCTCGTCCGCACCAGCCATAGCCTGCGACGACGACCGTCTTGCCAGCGAGCAGGATGTTGGTCGCGCGCAGGATCGCGTCGATCGTGCTCTGCCCCGTGCCATAGCGATTATCGAAGAAGTGCTTCGTATCGGCATCATTGACGGCGATGGCCGGGAACGCCAGCAAGTCGTCCTTGGCCATGGCCTTGAGCCGGATCACGCCGGTCGTCGTCTCCTCCGTGGAGCCAAAGACGAAGGGCAACAGGTCACGGCGCTCACGGTGCAGCGTGGTCACCAGGTCAGCGCCGTCGTCAATGACGATCTGCGGCTGGAAGTCGAGAACCTGGCGGATGTGCCGGTAATACGTCTCGTGATCTTCACCGCGGATGGCGAAGACGGCGAAGCCGTCTTCAGCCAGCGCCGCGGCCACGTCGTCCTGCGTGGAGAGTGGGTTGCTGGCACAGAGCGCGAGCGTCGCACCGCCGGCCCGGAGTGTGTAGGCCAGGTTTGCCGTCTCGGTCGTCACGTGGGCACAGACCGCGATGCGCACGCCTTCGAGTGGGCGCTCACGGGCAAAGCGCTCGCGGATGAGGCGCAACACCGGCATCTCGCGAGCCGCCCAGGCGATCCGCTCCTGTCCTTGTGGGGCCAAGCTGCGGTCACGGATCTCAGCTCGTGCTGCAGTCACGCGCGCATTTCCTCCTCTGCTCGCAGTCGGCTGTGTGACGGGCCGCCCGCTGCGACGGCGGCCGCAATCCGGTCAGGCGTGGGCGGGCTGATGACGCCGACATCGGTCACCAATGCGGTGATGAGCTTGGCAGGGGTAACGTCGAACGCCGGGTTGGCTGCGGGCGCATCCGGTGGCGCGACGAGCACGCCGCCAACGCGACGCACTTCGTCCGGGCTGCGCTGCTCGATCGGGATCGCGCTGCCATCCGGCACGTGCAGGTCAAACGACGAGCATGGCGCAGCGACATAGAACGGCACGCCAGCGTAGGCGGCGATGATCGCCAGGCCGAGCGTGCCGATCTTGTTCGCGACATCGCCGTTGGCCGCCACCCGGTCTGCTCCGACGATGATGGCATCGACCTGCCCGCTGGTGATGAAGCTCGCGGCTGCCGCATCGGCAATCAGCGTGTAGGGGACGCCAGCGCGGCCGAGCTCCCACGCGGTCAGGCGAGCACCCTGCAGCCAGGGCCGGCTCTCGTCGACGTAGACGTGCGCGACGATCCCCTGCTGGTGACCCCAGCGGATGATCCCGAGCGCCGTGCCAAGCGCACCGGTGGCGAGTCCGCCAGTGTTGCAGTGGGTCAGCACCCGAGCGCCGCGGGGCAAGAGCGCTGCCCCAGCCCGGGCGATCGCCTCGTCGGACGCCCACTGCTCAGCCAGGAGCTGATCGACAAGGGCAGCCAGCGCTTGCACTTTCGTGGCAGGGTCTGGCTGGACGCGAGCGACAGCCTGTGCCCGCTCGAGTGCCCAGGCGAGGTTCACCGCCGTTGGGCGGGTCTGGCGCAGCATCGCTGCGGCGGCGTCGATCGCCTCGTCGACGTCGTGGCCGTCGTGCCAGGCCTGGCGCGCAGCCAGGGCAACGCCAGCGGCGGCTGTAATGCCAATCGCCGGAGCGCCGCGCACCCGCATCTCCTTGATCGCAGCAGCAACATCCTCCGCCGTGCGGCAGGTGACCCAGCGCTCAGCCTGGGGGAGCGCCGTCTGGTCAAGCAGCAGCAGGTGCTCACCTTGCCATACGATCGGCCGGAACTCTGGCGTCCCACCCCGCTCGGTCATCGTCCCATCCGCTCACGAAAAACGGCTTCTCCAGAGAGAAGCCGGGGGCTTCGGCTCACTCCCATCTCCCAGCGCGCCTCACACAACAGCTCGTCGCTGGCGGACTTGGCACCGTGCAGCGTTGCTGCCGGTTGCCGGGCTTCCTCGGGCCGTTCCCTCCACCACTCTGGATAAGAGGAGCCCCACCGTTACATTTTCCGTAACTCTACCATAGCGCACGAGCCTGATCCAAGCTCAGGCTCGCTCGACCTCTGCCTGGCTCACGGCTGCGACAATCGCGGCGACGTCCTCGGCGCTCGGCTGGTCCGTGATGGTCACCTGGCCAGGAGCTGTTGGCAGCACCCAGGTAAGGCGGCCGTGCACGGCTTTCTTGTCATAGGGCAAGCGGGCCAACACCGCCGCGGCATCGCCGATGAACTGGCGCGGCAGGCCAAGCCGGTCGAGCAGCGCGTCCTGCCGCGCCACCAGCCTGTCGTCAGCCAGGCCGAGGCGTTGGGCAAGGCGCACTTCCGCTCGCATGCCCAACGCGACAGCCTCCCCATGACGGTAGCGGTAGGCAGCGGCCTCGAAGGCGTGGCCGAACGTGTGGCCGTAGTTCAGGATGCGCCGCAGGCCATCCTCGCGCTCGTCGGCTTGCACCACTGCGGCCTTAATCGCCACATTGTGCTGGATCAGCGCGGTCATCTCAGCCGGTTCGAGCCGCAGCGTCTCGAGCGGTGCTGCCTCCAGCGCGGCAAGCAGCGCCGGATGCGACGCGCCCGTCGCGGTACACTCGATCATCGCGTGTTTGACGACTTCAGCCCAGCCGGCACGCAGCTCAGCATCGGGTAGTGTTGTGAGCGTCTCCGGGTCGATGACGACCAATGCCGGCTGGTAGAACGCGCCAATGAGATTCTTGCCAAACCGGTGGTTGACCGCGGTCTTGCCGCCGACGCTCGCGTCGACCATGGCGAGCAGGCTCGTCGGCACCTGGGCAAAGCCAATGCCGCGCAGCACGACCGCGGCAACGAAGCCCGCCAGATCGCCGACGACACCGCCGCCGACCGCGACGACGACATCCCGCCGATCAACGCGGCAAGCGAGGAGCCAATCGAGCAGGTCACCAGCCGTTTCCCACGACTTGCTCGCTTCGCCAGCCGGTACCGCTCGTGACTCGACCCGCAGCCCAGCGCTGGCAAGCGCGTCAGTGACGCGGGTGCCCCAGTGCGGCCAGACTTGCTGGTCGCTCACGACGAAGGTTGTCCGCGCCTGGGGCCAGCGCTGGCTGACCAATGTCCCCAGTTCTCCAATCACCCCAGGCCCGATGACGATGTCGCTGCGGCCAGCCTGGCCCAGCAGTGAGAGCGCAGGCACCAGGCCGCGGCGCTGGCGTTCGGCAACGGCCCGGGCGATCTCGGCTGCGAGTTCTTCCGGCGTGCGGCCATCAGTATCAACAGTGAGGTCGGCACGGGCGTAGAAGTGGCGGCGGGCTTCCCACAACTGCGCGAGACGTGCGGCAGGATCGCCCTGGAGCAGAGGACGATCGCGGCCAGGCTGCGCGCCAGACTGCGCTCGCAGGCGGGCCAGTAACGTCGGCAGGCTCGCCCGCAAGTGGACGATGACGCTGCCCGGGCGGAGCGCGGCCCAGTTTGCTTCGTCAAGCACAACGCCTCCGCCCGTCGCCACCACCGTCCGGCGTTGGCGGGCCGCAATCCGGACGGCCTCGCGCTCGGCTGCCCGAAAGACCGGCTCGCCGTAGCGCCGGAAGATTTCGGCGACGGGACAGCCAAAGCGCGCCTCAACGAGCGCGTCTGTATCGACGAGCGCGTAGCCAAGCTGTCGCGCCAGCGCCTGCCCGACGACCGTTTTGCCTGTTCCGCTTAACCCCACCAGCACCACGCGCTCTGGAAGTTGCATGCTCGTGTGCGCTCCTCCCCTGACCCGCGCAACTGGGGTAATTCTAGAGGGTAGCGTGTATGATGTGCGGAGAGCATGGGTGCCTGCGCGTTGCGCATGGACAAAGGATGAAGGGAAGGAGGAGTGATGCGACCCAAGGTCACCATTGTCGGGGCGGGGATGGTCGGGTCAACGACAGCCCAGTACCTGGCGCAACGCAATATTGCCGACATTGTGCTCATCGACATCGTCGAGAACTTACCCCAGGGCAAAGCGCTCGATTTGCTCGAAGCTGGCCCGGTGCTCGGCTATGACTGCCTGGTCAGCGGCGCCAACGACTACGCGGCGACGGCAAACTCGGACGTCATCGTGATTACCTCGGGCTCACCACGCAAGCCCGGCATGAGCCGCGACGACTTGCTGCGCGTCAACATGAACATTGTGCGTTCGGTCGTCGAGCAAGCTGCGCCGCTGTCGCCCAACGCTGTCATCATCGTGGTGACGAACCCGCTGGATGCGATGTGCCATGTTGCGCTCGAGACGTCAGGCTTCCCGGCAGCGCGTGTGGTCGGCCAGGCTGGTGTGCTTGACGCCGCCCGCTTCCGTGCCTTCGTTGCCCAGGAACTCGGCGTTTCGCCGCGTGATGTCACGGCCTGCGTGCTTGGCGGCCACGGCGACACCATGGTACCGCTCCCACGCTATTCGACCGTCGCTGGCATTCCCGTCACCGCGTTGCTCCCGCAGGATCGCATCGAGGCGATCGTCGAGCGGACACGCGACGGCGGCGGCGAGATCGTGCGACTGCTCGGCACCAGCGCCTACTACGCCCCTGGCGCCGCTGTCGCTGAAATGGTCGAGGCCGTGCTCCTCGATGAAAACCGGGTGCTCGCGTGTAGCACCTATCTCACTGGTCAGTACGGCATCACGAATCTCTACGTCGGCGTGCCCGTTGTGCTCGGCGCGGGCGGGGTCAAGCGCGTGATCGAGCTGGAGCTGACGGAAGAGGAGCGGGCGGCGCTGCACCGCTCGGCTGATGCCGTGCGCACCTTGGTTGAGGCAATGCGAAACCTCTAGCGACACGCACGAGGAGGAGCGGACGATGGCGACGTTGCGTCCATCCCAGCCTGTCAGCGACGAGGCTCGAATGCTGAGCGTCGACGAGGCCCGGGCGCGCATTCTGGCCGCGTTCCTGCCGCTGCCCCCGACCCGGCTACCAGTCTCACGGGCGTTGGGACGCGTCCTGGCCGAACCGGTTGTCGCACCGTCGCCAGTGCCGCCGTTCACCAACGCGGCGATGGACGGCTACGCGCTCCGCGCGGCCGACATCGCCGCCGCCAGCCGCGAGCGCCCGGTCTGGCTCACGGTCATTGGTGAGCTACCGGCCGGGCGCCCGGCGACGTTGCCGCCGCTCGAGCCTGGCCAGGCGGTGCGGATCATGACAGGGGCAGTGCTACCGCCGGGCGCTGACACCGTCGTGCGCTTCGAGGATACGAGTGAGGTCGAACAGCCAGGAGCAGGCCGCACTGGCAGCACGATCGCTGTCTACCGGCCGACGCCGCAGGGCGAGAACGTGCGGCTGGCCGGCGAGGACGTCCCGGCCGGTCACATGGTCCTGCCAGCTGGCACGGTACTCTTGCCAGCGCAGCTCGGGCTGCTGTCCGCGCTCGGACTCACCTGGGTGTCTGTGCATCGCGCGCCGCGTGTTGCCATTCTGGCAACCGGCGACGAGGTGGTTGATCCCGGCTGGCCGCTGCTGCCCGGACAAATCCGGAACAGCAACAACACCATGGTGTTTGGACTCACGCAGCTCTGCGGCGGCGAGCCGACGCTGCTTGGCGTGGCTCGTGACGATCCGGATGCACTGCGCTGGCGCCTGCGCTACGCTGACGCCTTCGATGTCGTGCTGACCTCAGGCGGCGTCTCGGTCGGCGACTACGACCTCGTCAAGGATGTGTTGCGGCAATCCGGCCGGATCGAACTCTGGCAGGTGCAGATTAAGCCTGGCAAGCCGTTAGCCTTTGGTTGGATCGGCCAGACGCCGCTGATCGGCCTGCCGGGCAACCCGGTGGCAGCCTTCGTTGCTTTTACCCAGTTCGTCCGGCCGGCGCTGCTGCTGATGCAGGGATTCCGCAACCTCGACTTGCCGGTCGTTCGGGCGCGTTTGCGCAGCAGCCTCGAGAACAGCGGACGTCGCCACTTTGTGCGCGGGCAACTTCGGTGGGAGGACGGGGAATACGTGGTTGAGCCAGTGCCGATGCAGGGCGCTGGCGTGCTCAGCTCGGTCGCGCAGGCCAACGCGCTGATCGTCCTGCCGGAGTCATGTCGCCTGGCACCGGCGGGCAGCCTCGTCGACGTCCAGGTGCTGGTGCTCAATCCGTTGGAGCAGCCGCCGTTGCCAGGCATGACTAGCCGAGTAACACCATGATGATGCCAGCGAGCATGATGAACGCGCCGACGAGCGCGTTGGGGCTTGGCACTTCGCCGAGGAAGAGCCAGGCGAGCACGATAGCGCCGGTAACTTCTTGGGTGAAGAGCACATTGGCCACGGCGGGATGCACACGGCGCACGCTCGCGTTGTAGAGTGTATGGCCAATGGCGTTCGGCAGCAGGCCAAGCCCAAGCAGGGCAAGCATCACCTGCGGGGTGTAACGGCCGAGCGCGCCGAGCGGCAACGGCGCCCGCAGCGCCGCGGCGAGAGCGAACGGCGCAGTCCAGAGTGCCGCAAGCGCGTAGACACCGACGGCATAGCCGAGGAGTGGCACTCGCTCGCGGGTCTGCCGGCCGAGCAATGAGTAGAAGGCGAAGGCGATCGCAGAGACGATGGCCCATGCGTCGCCGAGAAGCAAGCGCGGCGTGAGGTGAGGCTCGAAGCCCGCGAGCACACCGATGCCAACAATGACGACAACGACACCGACGATCTGCAGCCGGCGGAGTGGCTCGTGCAAGATCACCGCGGAGAGGAGGGCAAGGAAGATTGTCGAGGTGTAGACCAACGGCATGACGTGAGCGACGGGAGCGTAGCGCAGGCCGAGGTTGTAGCCGATAAAGTGGACCGCTAACGTGAGGCCGTAGACCGCGAAGCGCCGCAGCCCCTCCGTCTGCACAGCACGCCACTCGCCACGGAGCAGCATCGGCGGCGTGAGGACCGTCGAGGCGATGACGAGCCGCCAGAACGCGATCTCATAGGCGCTGACCTGGCCGGCGAGCCGCACGAACAGTGCACTCGTCGAGACGCTCAACACCGCCAGCAACGTCAAGCCGACACCAGAGAGCGAGAGCGCTCGCCGCTGGTGCGCTGCCGGAAGAGTCAACGCTGGAGCTTCAGCATCACCACGCTGGTTGTCCACGGTCATCTTGCCTTTCTCTCGGTCATAACGGATACGCTCCGCCTTCATGCTACAATGACGAGCTCATTGCCCGGAAGTCGGCGCAGGCTTCGATATAAGCAAAGGATGCGAACGGGTGGCCCTCAGTATCAGTCAACTGTGGCAGCTTTCGATGACAGCCGAACCGGTTCTGGTACTCGGTATCGAAATTAGCGGCACGGGCCAGCGTGCAGTCGTCGCTGACCAGCGCGGGCAGGTGCATGGGCGAGCTCACGCCCCGAACGGTGTCGCTGACGCACTCAGCGCCCTAACCGTCGCCCAGCACCTGGCTGAGGAGGCATGTCGCCAAGCTGGCCTGAGGCCAGAGCGGCTCGCCGGATGTGGCGTAGCCTTCGGCGGCCCGGTCGACCCGCAGCGTGGCACAACGCTCTGGTCGCACCGGGCCGCTGGTTTTGAGCAGTTCCCCCTGGTGGCCTTGCTCGAGGAGCGCCTTGGCATCCACGCCGTGCTCGACAACGATGCCCGGGCAGCGGCGTTGGGCGAGGCCGCGTTCGGCGCTGGGCGAGGCTGCCAGAACATCGTCTACGTCCATCTCGCCAGCGGGGTCGGCGGCGGGATTATCGTTGATGGCCGGCCGCTCTATGGAACGAGTAGCGCTGCCGGGGAGATTGGCCACATGGTCGTCACGCACGGCGGCCCGCTCTGCTCCTGCGGTAAACCCGGCCATCTGGAAGCCTATGCCTCGGCACCGGCCATCGTGCGCCGTGCTCGTGAGCAACTCGTCGCCCACCCTGATGATCCAGCCGCTGGACTCTTTCGGCGGCGGGTACCAAGCCTGCGCCAGCTGTTCCAGCATGCACCGACCAGCCCCGTCCTGGATGAAGTTGTGCGCGAGACGGTCCAGACGCTCGGCATTGCCCTTGCCAACCTCATCACCGCGCTCAATCCAGAAGTCGTCATCGTCGGCGGGCCAGTAGCCGAGGTCGGCGCCGCGTTCCTTGGCCCACTCCAGGCCCGCGTCCGACAGTACAGCTACCCTGCAGCCCTTGGCAGCGTTCGCGTGACCACGAGCGAACTCGGCAGCGATGCCATCGTGTTGGGGGCTGCGGCACTCGCCTTAGCCCACCAAGCGGCCAGCAGCTAACGTCGCCGCACGCTCGGTTGCCGCGCCATCCTGCATTGGCCAGGACGCTGCTCGTCCTAACGGCAACCTGCCTGGTTGGCGTTCCACCGCCGCTGTGCCCTGCCGGACGACGTGACCCTACCGAGTCGCCATGCTAGCATTGCCCTAACGACGCCGGGCCGCGGGCATCGCCTGGTGGAACATGGTGTCCCGATGCTGCATCACGGACGAAGCTGGCTCCTCATCCTTCTGATTCTGCTGGAAGTTGCGCTGGTGCGGTCAGGCTGGCTTTCCGTTCGGGAAGCCGTGGCGATCGTCGTCGCCATTGAGGGGCTGCTGACCGTGGTCGCTGGCATCCAGGCAATGCAAGCGATTCGCCGGTTTCGTCGCCAGCGCGCCGCTGGACAGCACTGGCTTGATGCGTTCGAAGCAGCGCTCGCCGTGACCATGCCCCAGCGGCTTGCCCGGCTCATAACCCTGGAATTGCGCCTCTGGCTTTGCCTGATCCGCTGGCTCTCGCGCCGTTCCCAACTGGGCGAGCACGCGTTCAGCTACCGCACGCGTTCGAGCCTGGGCGCGCTCGTCGTGCTCGTGCTCGTGACGTCTCCGGCCGAGATCCTGCTCCTCGAACTCCTCATCCCGTGGCCTTGGCTGCGTTGGACACTGCTTACTCTGTCGATCTACGCACTGTGCTGGGTGCTCGGGCTCTACGCCTCGCTGGTCGTGCTGCCGCATGCGGTCACGGACGACGGCCTCTGGCTGCGCTACGGGCTGCTCAACGAGGCATTCATCCCCTTTGCGGCGATCACTGCTGTTCAAGTCGCTCCGCGGGCAGCCCCGAACCACCATGACGGGCTTTATGTTGACAGAGCGGAGCGGACGGCTTTTCTTGCCGTCGGCGGCCGCACCGACGTGACGATCATCCTGCGGCAGCCGCACGCCTTCCGTACCGCGTTCGGGTACTCGGCCCCGGTCGAGACGATCCATGCTGCCGTCGACCATCCCCAGCGCCTGGTCAATATGCTCCAAGCCCGACTCACCGATGAGCCGCCAGAGTCTGCCACTCGCGTGATGCTGGATGCGAGCCATCCGCGAGACTGGGCCGGACACGAGCCGCAAGTGGCCGAAGGCTAACTGGGGTGTTCCCTGGCTAGCATGCACCAGTGCTGTAAGAAGCAGCCACGGGCTGTACAATGCCGCTGGATGCGCAGTGGCTCGCCGTAACCAGTGTTCTTTACGCCCTGCCTTGCCATCATGGTACGCGGCCAGCTCGCGCTCTCCACCGCTGTGGCTCGCTCAGCTCACCTGCGCCTGCAACAGCGGCAACGTCGGTATAGTCGCGGGAATGGTTGTGTGCGGAACCAACGAACGGAGCGGATTCCGATGCCAACCGTGGTCTTAGTCGGCACGCTCGATACCAAAGGTGCGGAGTACGGGTACGTGCGCGACCGCCTCCGCGCCGCTGGCTGTGAGGTCATCCTCGTCGATGCCGGCGTACTTGGGGAGCCGCTTATTACTCCAGACATTTCCCGCGCCGAGGTCGCTCGTGCTGCCGGGACGACCATCGAAGCGCTGGTCGCCCAGGCCGACCGCGGGACAGCAATCGAGACCATGGCCCGCGGGGCAACCCAGATCGTCCGTACGCTCTTCCAGCAGGGGAAACTCCACGGCATCTTGGGCCTGGGAGGCTCGGGTGGTTCGGCCCTGGTCACCGCCGCCATGCGGGCGTTGCCGATTGGCGTACCGAAGCTGATGGTCTCAACCCTGGCTGCGGGTGACACGCGCCCCTACATCGGTGTCAGCGACATTGCCCTGCTCTATCCAGTTGTCGACATCGCCGGCCTCAACCGGCTCTCTGAGCAGATCCTGGCCAACGCCGCTGGCGCCATTGCCGGCATGGCCCAGGCCTACGAGCAGTACCGCCCGCCCCAGACGGCCAAGCCGCTGATTGGGGCAACGATGTTCGGCGTCACAACGCCATGCGTCACTGCAGCGCGCCAGCGGCTGGAGGAACTCGGCTACGAAGTGCTGGTCTTCCACGCCACCGGCACCGGTGGCCGAGCCATGGAAGCGCTCGTCACGGGCGGGTTTCTGGCTGGCGTGCTCGACATTACGACAACTGAGCTGGCCGATGAGCTGGTCGGCGGCGTGCTCTCGGCGGGCCCGGAGCGGCTGGAGGCGGCTGGGGCGATGGGCATCCCTCAGGTTGTCTCGCTTGGGGCACTCGACATGGTCAACTTCGGCCCCATCGACACGGTGCCCGAACGGTTCCGGCACCGCCGACTCTACAAGCACAACCCGACGGTCACGCTCATGCGCACCACTCCCGAGGAGTGTGCGGAGTTGGGACGGATCATCGCCCAGAAGTTGAACCAGGCGCGGGGGCCTGTCGTTGTCTTCATCCCGAAACGGGGCGTTTCGGCCATTGCGACAGAAGGTGGGCCATTCTACGACCCGGATGCTGACCAGGCGTTGTTCACCGCGCTCAAAGCCCACCTGCGGCCGGACATTCCGGTCGAGGAGTGGGATACGGACATCAACGACCCGGCGTTTGCGCGGGCTATGGCCGAGCGGCTGGCTGCACTGATCGAGGCGCAGGCGCCAGGGGGATGGCGGGCTTAATGCACTCAATGGGAGGGAGGAACAGAGACCAATGCGCTGGCCGCCGATGACGCGTGCAGAGGCACTCGAACGGCTTCGCCAGACGATTGCGGCGGGCAAGATTATCATCGGGGCAGGGGCAGGCACCGGGTTGTCCGCCAAGTGTGCGGAGGTGGGCGGAGCCGACCTCATCATCATTTATAACTCGGGCCGCTATCGCATGGCAGGGCGTGGCTCGCTGGCTGGCTTGCTTCCCTACGGCGATGCCAACGCCATTGTTGTGGAGATGGCAGCCGAAGTCCTGCCGATCGTCGAGCACACGCCAGTGCTGGCGGGGGTCTGCGGGACCGATCCGTTCCGGATCATGCCGCTGTTCTTGCGCCAGTTGCGTGAGCTGGGATTTGTTGGGGTGCAGAACTTCCCGACGGTGGGACTCATCGACGGCATCTTCCGGCAGAACCTGGAAGAGACCGGGATGGGCTTTGCCCTCGAAGTCGAGATGATCCGAATGGCGCACGAGCTGGATCTGCTCACCGCACCCTACGTCTTTGACCCTGAGCAAGCCCGGGCAATGGCCGAAGCGGGTGCTGACATCCTCGTCCCTCACCTGGGCTTGACGACCAAGGGAATGATCGGGGCGCAGACGGCGGTCAGCCTTGATGAGGCGGTGGAGCGGGTACAGGCGATGTGCGACGCAGCGAAGGCGGTGAACCCTGACATCATCGTGCTCTGCCATGGCGGGCCGATCGCCGAGCCCGAGGACGTGGCATACGTGCTGGCCCGCACGCGCGGGGTGGTCGGGTTCTTCGGGGCCTCGAGCGTCGAGCGGCTGCCGACGGAGAAAGCGATGGTCGAGAACATGCAGCGCTTTAAGGCGCTCCAGGTGTCGCCTTCCGCGTGACGTTGGCTATACCAACCTTCTGATCACCAGACTCCTTGGGCCGAGGGGCACGTGGTGAGTAATGAACGCCGGTTGCCCCTCGGCACCCGCCGGTGTACCGTGTTACACGACAACTGCGCCTGTAACGATTGCGCGAAGCAGGCGAACACCAGTACACTTAGCGGTTGGCATACAGGACGTTGCGGATGGAGGCGCGATGTCTACAACACCACGCCTGCGTGAGGAGGATCGCGAGCTACTCATCGCCCTGCTCAGCCAGGCGCGCCGGCCGCTGACGACTGCTGAACTGGTTGCCGCGTTCCGAGCGTCGCTCGCTGAGCGGGCAGGCCAGCCACAATCCTCGACCCGTTCTGCCGAGGAGGAATAAACCACTATGCCTGAGACACTCGAAACAGTCGCCGCTCCGTCTTTCCAGGGCAGTGAGGAGGAACAGCGCCTTGCTGCCCAGGTGTGGGCATTGCTGCGGGCGACCGGACGGTTCTTCCCTGAAACCGCGCCGATCCGGGCGCCACTCAGCGCGCTTGTCGACTACTTTGCCCAGACCGATCCCTCCCACAGCGCTCCTGAGTGGGAAGCGCAGATCCGCCAAAGCGTCCAGCAGAATCCGCATGTCTTCATCCTCGAGGACGATGCGGAGACCGGCACAACTTTCGTCATCACCACGCGTGCCGGCCGGGCGCCCACGCCGCAGCCCGAGGTCGACGTGGCGCATATGCTGCCTCGCCGCTTCCAGGATGCGCCTCCGGCAACCGCCGTGCGACCTCGCCGGGCTACTCCAACGACGGCACCGGCCGAAACCGCCAAAGTTGCTGCCGAAACGGCAACGCCAGTCGCTGAGACGGTTGTCGACCCGCTGGCACTCGACGAGGCAACGCTTGAGCGCCTCATCATCGATGAGCTGTCACAGAGCCCGGAGATCGCCCACTTTGGCGACCAGTGGATGCTCGAAGAGGACGTCCCGCGCCTCAGCCGCGGCGACCTGCGCCGGCTGCGCGATTACATTCTGGAGCAGGGCAAGCCACTCAGCGATGTCGAACTCGTCGAAGTTATCCTCGGCATCCGGCAGACATCGCCCGACTTCAGCGTCTATCAATTCGGCCTGAACTATCGGCTCGCCCAAGAAGGGGACTTCGAGTTCGTCGGTGTGCCCGGACTGGCGCTCTGGACGACCAAGGGCGCACCAGGTGTCACCACCAAGCGCCGGGCGGCCGATATCGGCCAGGATTATCGCTTCCTGCTCGATGAACCGATCCCCACCGAGGCGCCAAGCGAGCCGGTTGTCGACCACGTGCTGACATTCTACGAGCATTATCTCGGTGTCCTGCCCTATGACGCGACGCTGGCGCCCCTGCTGCCCAAGCCGGTGTTGCCCGATCAGCGGGTCGCGGTGCTCACGTTCGAGTCACCCCAGACCTACGAGACATTCCCCGTCGAGTTGCGCTATCCCTCGGGCAACCGTGGTGGCTACCTGGCTGGGTTCGAAGCCTTCTTCCAGGCCAATCTCGTGCCTGGCGCGTTGATCACCATCGAGCGCACCGACGAGCCCGGCCACTACCTGATCGAGTTTTTGCCGATCTCCCCGCGCGATGAGAAGCTGCTGACACTCGACGAAAAGCGCAACCGCTACGTCTTCCGCCAGGTCAGCTACCGTTGCGCGGTGCAGGAGCAGATGCTGCTCAGTGAAAACCGCTACCCGAAGCTCGCCGGCCAGTCGCCGCTTGACGAGCGCACGCGCCGATCGCCAGAGCGGGTGCTGGCGGTTACCTTCGAGCGGGTCGGCGAGCAGATCGGCACGCCCGCGCAACCGCGCTACATGGCCCTGCTCGACGACCTGCTCGCGGTGGCCAATGTCGAGCGACCGATGACCGCTGAACTGATTGCGCAGGTCGTCCACGACCATCCTGACGAGTTCAGTGCCGATCCAGACGCTGAAGGCGTCTACTACTACACACCAAAGGAAGCGTGAGGTTTATGACACCGCTCCGAACGTTGCACCGTCCACCAACACACGAGGAGCAAGAGCAACTCCGTACCCTGTTTGCCCGGCTAACGGCCCGGCCGAAGCCTGCTGCGGGTGACGTCGCCCAGCTCTCCGACCTGCCGCGCCGGCTGGTTCCGCTCGCCCGAGCCCACTGGCAAACGCTGCCAGTCGAGACTCGGCAGTATGTGGTCGGGCTCATGGCCGAGCTGGCGGAAAGCACTGTCGAGCTGAATTTTCGCCGCGTCTTCGAAATTGCACTCGATGATCCTGACCCGACCGTACGGGCCAAGGCGGTCGGCGGGCTCTGGGAAGAGGACGACCCGGCTGTCCTCGACCAGTTGCTTGCTCTGCTCGATCGCGAGACGTCCCAGGACGTCCGTGAGGCCCTCGCCTTGGCCCTCGGCCGCTTCAGCGCTCAGGCTGCGCTACAGGAACTGGACGAGCCGCGCATCGAGCGGCTGCACGCCGCACTCCAGTCGCTCGCTCGCGATGATGAGCCCGTCGCCGTCCGTCGCCGTGCGATCGAGGCGCTGGCCTATTTCAGCGATCGTGATCCGACCGTCCATGACCTGATCGCCGCCGCCTACGACGCGCCCGAGCATCTGCTACGGGTGAGCGCGCTCTTCGCCATGGGACGCACGCTCGACCGCCGGTGGCTTCCAGTGCTGCTCGCGGAGCTGACAAGCGATGATCCCGAACTGCGCTACGAAGCCGCTCGCGCCTGTGGCGAACTCGGTGCTCCCGAGGCGGTCGACGAACTGCTCGCGCTTGTCAACGATCCTGATCGCGAGGTGCAAGGCGCGGCTATCGACGCGCTGGGCCGCATTGGCGGGACGATCGCGGTCAACACCTTGCGCCGCCTGGCACGCTCGTCTGACCCCGTCGTGCGGGATGCTGCTGAAGAGGCGCTGGAGCAGGCCCTCTTCCTTGTTGATCCTCTCCAGCAACCCGGGCCATGACTGTCCAGCAAACACCCCTGGCAAGCGCCATACACTGCGCTGCGGCGTGGAATGATCAGGTGCTTGCTCTCGGCGGACGGTTGCTGCAGAGCTGGCAGTGGGGTGAGCTCAAGCGCCGGTATGGCTGGATTCCCGTGCGGCTCTCCAGCGGAGCAGACGATCCACCGCGTTGGGTAGCACAGGTACTGGTGCGCCCCACCGGCCCACTCAGCATCGCCTACATCCCGCGCGGGCCGCTCGCCCATCCCGGCAGTCAGCCTGATCCCGCGTTTGCTCGCGCCCTCGATCAACTCGCGCGTCGCCACCGAGCCATTGCCATCATCGCCGAGCCCGAGGACGACGCTGGTGCCGCGTTGCTGGCTGGCTTGCCCGGCTGGCGCCCGTGTCCGGTTCGCTTGCAGCCAGCACGCACCATTCGCGTCCGTGTCGATGCCGATGATGCGACACTGCTGGCTCGCATGAAACCCAAGACACGCTACAACACCCGCCTCGCCATGCGCCGCGGTGTGCGCGTGCAGCTTGGCGGCCTCGAGTTGCTCGCGCCGTTCTACCGTCTGCTCCAGGAAACAGCCGAGCGCGACGGCTTCGGCATCCACAGTGCGGGCTACCATGCCGACATCTTGCGTCTCTTTGGCGACGATGCCGTCATCGTGCTGGCCGAGTACGAAGATGAGCCGGCTGCCGCCGCCCTGATTGTGCGTTTCGGTCCCGAAGCCATCTACCTTGCTGGCGCCTCAGCCACCGCGCATCAGCGGCACATGCCGTCCTATCTCGTCCAGTTCACAGCAATGCAATGGGCTCGTGCACGTGGCTGCCAGGTCTACGACCTCTGGGGTATTCCAGCCAGCGACGAACCACCCGACGAGGCCGACGACGAGCATCGCAACGTCCGGGCTGGTCTGTGGGGCGTCTATCGCTTTAAACTCGGACTCGGCGGTGAGGTTGTCCGCTATCCGGCACCAGTTGAACGCGTCTACCTACCGCCACTTGTCTGGCTTTGGCGCCGTCTGCGGCCACTAGAACGGGCAGATGCATGACGAAGCTGTGTGATCTACTCGAGCACGTGCCCATCCTCGCGCACCACGGCGATCTGACCGTCCCGATTACCACGATCGTCTACGATTCCCGCCGCGCTACCACCGGTAGCCTCTTCGTCGCCTTGCGTGGCGGCTACGCCGACGGCCATGACTTTCTGGCCGATGCTCACCAGCGTGGAGCAGTGGCGGCCGTCGTCGAACGCGTCCCGGACGACGCTCCGCCGTTCACGGCCTTCGTGGTCGTCCCCGATACCCGCGCGGCTTTGGCGCAGCTTGCTGCAGCGTTCTACCACTACCCCTCGCGTTCGCTCGGCATTGTCGGCGTCACCGGTACTGACGGCAAGACGACCACGACGTTCCTGATTGAGACGCTTCTGCGCAGCGTTGGCCACCATACCGGCCTGGTCGGCACGGTGACTGCTCGGGCGGACGGCACGCCGCTTCCGTTCGCCAGCCGCAACACGACGCCGGAATCGCTCGAATTGCAGGCGCTCCTGGCGACCATGCGCGACCAGGGAATGGAGTGGGCCGTCGTCGAGGCGACATCACACGGGCTCGTCATGCATCGGCTGGACGAGATTGACGTCGACATCGCCGTTGTGACGAACATCACGCACGAGCATCTCGACTTCCATGGCACCTACGAAGCCTACCGTCAGGCCAAAGCAACCCTGCTGCGCTTCGCCGCACAACGTCGCCCGCGTCCGTATCCCTGGGGGGTCGTTCTCAACCGCGACGACGCCGGTGCTGCCTCGATCGCCGACGCTGCAGGCCCCGCTCCCGTGCTCTGGTACAGTACCCGAGATCCAGCTGCACCGATCCGAGCCAGCGACATCGAGGAACGAGCCGACGGCACGCGCTTTGTGCTCCACACCCCACGCGGCACAGCCTCCGTGCAACTGCAGTTGCTCGGCGCATTCAACGTGGAAAACGCACTCGCCGCCGCGGGCGTTGGACACCTGCTTGACCTCGATCCCGCAACGATCGCTGCAGGACTTGGCCAGCTCGCAGCCGTACCAGGGCGATTGCAGCGCATTGACTGCGGCCAACCGTTCCTCGTGCTCGTCGATTATGCCCACACCCCACGCGCGTTCGAGCGCCTGCTTCCCTTCGTACGCCTCCTCGTCCCCGGCCGGCTGATTGTCGTCTTTGGCAGCGCCGGCGAACGCGACCGGGCCAAGCGCGGTATGCAGGGTGAGCTGAGTATGCGGCTGGCAGACTTCGCCATCTTCACCTCGGAAGATCCGCGATTCGAAGATCCCGAGGCGATCATCGCCGAGATCGCAGCCGGGGCTGAACGAGCCGGCGGGCGTGAAGGTGAGCGCTACCTACGGATTGAAGATCGCCGGGCTGCCATTGCCGAAGCGATGCGCCGAGCCCAGCCTGGCGATGCCGTGCTACTCCTTGGCAAAGGCCATGAAACGAGTATCATCTACGGCGCCGAGCCTCGCCCCTGGGACGAGGCCGCCGAGGCACGCCGGGCACTGGCAGCCCTCGGCTACGACAGAGAGGGGGCTTGACGCGATGGCGAACCGGCACGGGGCACGCAGCCGTTGGGTGGTGCTGTGGCTCGTTATCCTCATCCTTGGAAGCGCCGTGGCAGCCTGTGCAGGCCCCGACCCTACAGCCGGCACAACGCCCATCGCGCGACCGGGCGCGAATCCCAGCGGCCGCATCCTCTTCGTCCAACACGGCCACCTGGCCGTTTGGCAGGATGGCAAGATCCAGCAACTCGGCGACGTCAGCGACGCCGCCTGGGCTCGTTGGTCGCCCGACGGCCAGCGCATCGCTTACGTCCGCATGGGCGACTCCTACTCCGATCTCTGGGTCGCCAATGCCGATGGCAGCGCGGCCAAAGCGCTGACGCGCAATCAGCCGAGTGGACAACCTGGCACCTACAATTATGTGCAGCAGGCTGTCTGGGCACTGATGCCGGCCTGGCTTCCTGACGGCTCAACGATCGCCTACATTAGCGACCTCAACACCGCCAAAAACTTCCTCTGGCTGATCCCCAGCACTGGTGGGCAACCGCGGCTCGTTGGCGCAACGACGAGACTCGGCGACAACATTGAGTGGCCGAGCGTCTCACCCGACGGCCAACGCGTCGTCTTCGCGCTCCGGGTCACGGGGGAAACCGAGCTGCAGCGGCGCACGGATCTATGGGTTGTTAACCTGACGACTGGCGAAGTTGCGCCGCTCGTGCAAGGTGGCGACGGCAACTATGCCCCAGCCTGGTCGCCAGATGGACAGTGGATCGCGTTCGTGAGCCGTCACGGCGAGCAGAATGACCTCGCAGTCGTCTCAGCGCGTGGAGGGCAGCCGGTGCAGCTCACAACGCTCGGCACTGTCGCCGCGCCGGCATGGTCGCCGGATGGACAGCAACTGGCCTTTCTTGTCGCTGAGAAAGATGGGAGTTTCAGCGTTGAGGCGGTACGCTTCAGCGTCGACGCCAACGGAACGCCACAAGCGAGCACACCCAGCAAACTCTTCTCTGCCCCAGACATCGACGCCCGCTCCGGCCTCTCCTGGTCTCGCTAACCGTCCATCACCGCACGCTCGACGCTTCAACTCCCCACCCTCATTGGGGAAAGAAGGCAGCCCCACTTGACAAGGGGCGCGGGATGGCAGTACACTAAAGAGTGCCAAGCGGGAACAGCCGCTGGCACCAGAGCAAATGCGGAAGTGGCTCAGTTGGTAGAGCACCTCCTTGCCAAGGAGGAGGTCGCGGGTTCGAGTCCCGTCTTCCGCTCCAACAGTCCCCCGGCTGGTATCCGTCAGCCGGGGTTGGTGTTTTCTTCCCCCTCCATCACTTGTTCTCATTTCCACACGGAGGAACTGAGCCCGACCGCAAGGCAGGGCTGCTCGCTGCTTTCTTTCCACATACGAGGGAGTAGACCGCAGGCTGGTCGCCTCATTCTCCTCCTCTTTCCCCGCTCGTTCGCCAGGCACGAGGCAGCGAGTCGTGGGCATTTCCAATTCCCTCTCATTGAGAGAAGCTGGCAACGCGCGCCGAGTGCGTACTGGTGTCAACTCTGGATCACCGAGTATTGAGCGAAGCAGGTCAGTCAAGGGCAGGGGCGCTTGCATCGCTGATCCCGTTGCCCACAAGCATGAGGCAACACGCGCCAGGGCAGGCATTGCGCCGGTGAAGCAGACGCGCGGTGATGACACTGTCCGCGGCCTCGCGCACCCATGGAGACGGATTCGCGTTGGCCGCGATGAGTAAGTGTGCAGCCGAGTGGCCGTGGGAGCAGGCGATGGGAGAGGACACGATACTTCAGCCCGCGACCTATCACCTCGCTCCGGGGAGACAGGAGTAGGGGATATGAGGAGCAAAGCGGCACAATTACGATGGGAGATGGTGGCCGATGCAGCACCGTACACTGACGGTCGCCTGGGTGGTCGGTATCGGGCTCATCGCCCTCGGCATCATCGCATGCCGGCAGGCATCGCCAGCGCTGCCCTCGCCCACCGCATCCCTCCAGCTCCGCAGCCCTGCCTTCGCCGCCAATGCCTCGCTGCCGATGGAAGCCACCTGTGATGGCGCGAATCGCTCTCCAGCTCTCGCCTGGAGCGATCCGCCCGCCGGCACGCAGGCCTTCGCCCTGCTGGTCGACGACCCCGACGCACCCAATGGCGTGTTCACCCATTGGATCCTCTTCAACATCCCGGCAACAAGCCGGTCCTTGCCTGCTGGACTCCCCGCGGATGCCGTGCTGCCCGATGGGAGCCGGCAGGGTAAGAATGACTTCGGCCATCTCGGCTACAACGGCCCATGCCCACCTCCTGGCCCAGCCCACCACTACCGGTTCACTCTCTGGGCACTCGACCAGCCGCTCGACCTCCAGCCCGGCGCTGACCGCGCAGCCTTCCTGGCTGCCGTCCAGCGCCACGCGCTCGCCTCCGGACAGCTCGTCGGTCTCTACCAGCGCCAGCGTGCCCGCGTATCCTAAAAGCCAGGCCAGTCACGCTGAGCACAGGCTGGCCCGACCGAAGGGAAAGGAACACTCGTGCACGAAGAGAGCCGCTGGGGCGCACTCCGCCCACCAAGCGAGGTGCGCGCCATGTTTGATCGCATCGCCCCGCGTTACGACCTCCTCAACCGCGTGATGTCCTGGGGTCAAGACGTCCAGTGGCGCAAGCAGGCAGCCGCGCTCGTCGCCCTGCAGCCCCGCGGTGAGGCGCCCGTGCTTGACCTTGCCACTGGAACCGGCGACCTCGCCCTTGCGCTGGCGCAGGCCGGCGTCGATCGTATCGTCGGCGTCGATTTCTCGCTCGGCATGTTGCGGCGCGCCCGGCAGAAGTGCTCCCAGCAGCCGGCCATCTACCTTGTCTGCGGCGATGCCATGCGCTTGCCCTTCCCAAGCGGCACCTTTGCGGCGTGCACCATCGCCTTCGGCCTCCGCAACCTGCCGGATTATCCCGCCGCCGTTCAGGAGATGGCCCGCGTGCTCCGCCCTGGCGGTCTGCTCGTCGTGCTGGAGACCACGCCCGTGCGCCGCGGCGGCTTCGGGCACCTCTTCCGGTGGTACTTCGGCCGGCTGGTCCCATTCGTCGGCGGGCTTCTCAGTGGCAACCGCGATGCCTACACCTACCTGCCCCGCTCGACCGCCGCTTTCCTCGACGTTCCCCAGCTCGTGCGCGTGATGAGCCAGGCGGGACTGCGTGTCGAGTATGCCGCCCAGCTCATGCGTGGCACGGTCGCGCTGATCGCCGCGCGGCGGATCAGTGCGCCTCGCTGCTGAGCCCGTCTGCAGGCAGCAGGCCCAGCGTGCGGAGCGCGCTTTCGAGCGCCGTGACCTCCTGGGCAAACACACCAAACGCCCGCTCATACGTCTCCGACGCGAGCAGGTCAACGCCAGCATCGCGCAGGAGGTCGAGCGAGTCTTTGGCCGAACCGGATGATAGGAAGGTTAGGTAGCGTTCGCGCGCTCCCGGCTCTCCAGCACGTATGGCATCTGCGAGCGCTGTAGCAGCAATCAGGCCAGTCGCGTACTGGTAGACATAGAAGGCACGGTAAAAGTGCGGGATGCGGCTCCACTCGACGGCAACCTGCGCATCCACCTCGACGTCTGGCCCGTGGTAGGCGGCAACAAGCTCAGCGTATTGCCGGCAGAGCCGGTCGGCGCTAACCCCCTCGCCTCGCTCAACGACCTCATGGAGCCAGCGCTCGAACTCGGCAAACATCGTCTGGCGGTAGACCGTCGTGCGGAATGTCTCGATTGAGTCCGTCAACAGCGCCGCCCGCATCTGGGGGTCATCGGCACGCTCCAGCAGCGCCGCCGTGAGCAGACGCTCGTTGACCGTTGAGGCGACTTCCGCGACGAAGATAGTGTACTCAGCTGTCGGATGCGGCTGGGTGCGCGACGAGAACAGCGAGTGCATCGCATGCCCGACCTCGTGGGCAAGCGTGAACACGTCGCGCTGCGTCTCGCCCCAGTTAAGCAGGATGTAGGGGTGGACACCGTAGACGCCCAGACTGTAGCCGCCCGACCGCTTGCCTGGCGTCTCGTAGACATCGACCCAGCGAGCAGCCAGCCCCTCAGCCAGCGCCTGCACGTAGTCTTCGCCCAATGGCTGGAGCGCTGCGAGCACAATCTCCCTTGCCTCGTCGTAGGTGTAGCGGCGTGGTGGCATGAGCACGAGGGGCACGACAAGGTCGTACATCCGCAGACGGTCAAGCCCCAGCACCTGCTTGCGCAGGGCAAAGTAGCGGTAGAGCACCGGCAGGTGATCACGCACGGCCTGAATGAGCGTACTGTAGAGTTCGACGGGGATATTCTCCGGCTCGAGGGCAGCGTGGAGCGCGGAAGGATAGCGCCGCGCGTAGGCGTAGAAGGCGTCACGCTGGACGCTGCCTGAGAGCAAAGCCGCGAAGGTGTGCTGATGGGCAAGATACGGCGCGTTGAAGACCTCGTAGGCTGCTTGGCGTACGCGTCGGTCGCGCCGCTCGAGGAGCAGGCGATAGCGGGCCTTGGTGACCTCAACTGTACTGCCGTCTTCGTCAACGACAGTGCCATAGGTGATGTCGGCGTTGTCCAGGAAGTGGAAGGCGTTGCCCGTCGCCTGGGCCATTTGGGCCGACGCGGCCAGCAACTCTTCGACTTCGGCTGAGCGTGTGTGCGGGCGGCTGCGGATCGCCTGCTCAATCGCGCGGCGGAAGGGCGCGAGCCGCGGTTCAGCCTCGAGCATCGCCCGGAGTTCGTCATCGGAGAAACTGAGTAGCTCTGGGGTAATCCAGGCGCCCGCACGACCAGCGGCGACGGCCAGCGCCACAGCCTGCTCGTAGCGTTGGGCAGCCTCAGGTACCCGCGTATCTTCATCACGCGCAAGCAGGGCGTAGGCGAAGAGCTTGGAGACGCGCTGGTCAAGTTCGTCGGCAAACTGGAGCACCTGCAGCACCTGCTGTGGGCCCTGATGCAACGTGCCCCGCAGCGCCTCAAGCTTTGGCAGCTCGGCCAAGAGTGCCTGACGCTCGGCTTCCCAGTCCTCCGGCGAGGGAAAGAGGTCAGCCAGGTTCCAGCGATAGGGTTCAGGGATCGCTTCACGGGTCAATGCCTGGGCCATGCCATCACCTGTCTTTCCATCCGCATGCACCGACTCTCGACAGCGCCACGCTACCGGTGAGGATTGCCGTAGAGGCAGCGGAGCGCTGCTCGACCGCTCAGTATACCGACAGGCTACCCAGACCGTCCGCTGAAGGATCACAAGCGGCGTCAACCGCACCTCAGCCGTCTCGCACGCCTTGCATGAGGGCAGAAAGTGTACGTACTCAGCGCTTTGGCGGAGTACGTACAAAGCGACTACGCCTTTTGTCGTAGTCCGTACACCGCCCAACTACGCCGTTTGTCGTATAGACAAACGGCCCTCGCGTGCGGATACAAAGTGGGTAAGCGGCAGCACAGTGTTGACGGACACGGGGGTGAAACGCCGAAAGCGGGTCGGCACCAGCGCGGAGCAATCCCATCCGTAGGAGCAGGCCGGCTTACCATGCGAGGGCCAGGCGTCTGTTGATTGTTCCACCGTTTAAGCCGGCCTGCTTTTATACTGGCTGGCAGTAGGCTGCTTCAGCAGCAAGGCGCGGCACAGCGAGCGGGCCAGCAGGCGCACGTTGCCCGCGCGCGACGGCGATGGCGTAGTCGATGATTCGGCCGGGGATATCAACGCCAGTCGGCGCGATGCTGTTGCGGAATTCCATCGTGGCGTTGACTTCGTTGACAAGCAAGCCGTGCTCCGGGTGCTCGAACAGGTCGATGGCCAGCACGCCGCCGCCGAGTGCGCGGGCAACGCGGGCGCAGAGTTCGGCAAGCTCCGGTGTCACTGGGCAGTTCGTTGCCCGGCCACCGCGGGCCGTGTTGGTGATCCAGTGCGGCGACTCGCGATAGATGGCGCAGATCGTTTCCTCGCCGATGACGAACGCGCGGATGTCACGCCCCGGCTTGTCGACGTATTCCTGGATGTACAACGTGCCGTGGTGAAACCCACCCAGGGCGGCCTTATGACGCAGGAGCGTCTCGGCAGCCTGGCGGTTGTGGACGCGAGCGAGTAGTCGCCCCCAGGAGCCGAGTGGCGGCTTGATGACGACGGGATATCCCAACTGCTCAATCGCTGCAAGCGCTTCCTCCGGGCTAAAGGCGATCAGGGTGCGCGGCTGAGGTACGCCGGCTGCGGCGAGTAGGGCGGACGTGCGGAGCTTGTCGTTGCAGCGGTCGAGCAGTTCTGGCGGGTTGATGGTGGGGATGCCCCATGCGGCGAAAATGCTGAGCGCATGCAGCGTGCGTTGTTGGCTCACGCTCCGCCCGAGGACGACATCGAACGGTGGCGGTGGGGCAGTGAGGTCGAACTGCAGGCGCTGGTCAAGCATGCGGGTGCAGCGCACGCCC